>JBAQHS010000053.1:0-8718 GCA_049288455.1 Gaiellaceae bacterium
GCTGCGTCCCGGCCGCCGCCTCGATCAGCCGCTCGGCCTCGCCGGGTGAAAGCGTCCGGGGCAGCGTCCGCTCCCGCCGCGGCAGCGTGACCGCAGCGGCAGGGTTGTCGTCACGGTTGCCGAGCAGCTGTTGATGGCGGAAGAAGCTGCGTGCGGCGGCGGTGCGGCGGGCGATCGTCGCGCTGGCTAGGCCGTCGGCGCGCAGCTTGGCGGTGTAGAGCTCGAGCTCGGCGACACTTGCGTCACCGATCGGCTTGCCGAGGTGCGCGGCGAGCGCCGCAAGGTCGCGCCGGTACGCATCCACCGTGCGCGGCGACCGGCGGGCGGTGAGCAGAGCGAGAAATCCTTCGACGTCACGATCGCGGATGGGCGTGGTCATAGACCTTCCTCAGTCGCTTGGCATCGACGTGGCTGTACATCTGCGTGGTCGAGAGGGAGGAGTGCCCGAGCAGCTCCTGGATCGTCCGCAGGTCGGCGCCGCCCTCCAGCAGATGCGTGGCGAACGCGTGGCGCAGACGGTGCGGATGGGGCACGAGGCGTCGAAGCGTGGATGTGTCGAGGCGGTGCCCGCGCACCGAGAGAAAGAGGGCGTTCTCGGCCCCGCGCGCGAGCTGGGGCCGCGCCTCGTGCAGGTAACGGGCGACGAGGTGCGCCGCTTCCTCGCCGAGGGGGACGATCCGGTCCTTCGCGCCTTTCCCCTGGCGGACATGGACGTGCTCCTGCTCGAAGTCGACATCGCCGAGGTCAAGGCTCACGGCTTCGGCGCTGCGGAGCCCCGCCGAGTAGACGAGCTCGATCAGTGCCTGGTTGCGCAGCGCGAGTGCGCCCTCGCCGCCGAGCCCCGAGACGATTGCTTCGACCTCGGCCTGCTTCGGCGCGTCGGGCAGTCGGCGGGGCCGTCGCGGCGCGAGTGATGCGTCGGGCACGTAACCCGGGCCGCGGGTGTAGCGCAGAAGCGATCGCACGGCAGCGAGCTTCCGCGCAATCGTCGCCGGCGCGAGCTTGCCGTGCTCGCGTGCGCGGCCGAGCTCTGCGACCCAGTCGGCGAGGACGCGGATGTCGAGATCCTCGACGGGGCTGTCCGGTCCGAACCAGCGCGCGAACTCCCGCAAGTCGGATGCGTACGCGCGCCGGGTGCCGTCGCCGATCCCCGCTGCCATGAGAAATCGCTCGGTTGCCGCTTCGAAGGTCATCAACCGACCGAGTTCGGCGTGGTGGGTAGGATCGCCTGCCCATGGATCCTCGCTTCACACGTCTCGCCGAGCTGTCGGTGCACGGCTCGAACGTGCAGCCGGGCCAGGTTGTGCTCGTGAACGCCGAGCTCGGGCAGGAGGAACTGGCCCGCGCGATCGCCGCCGCCGCGTACGACCGGGGCGCGAAGTTCGTCGACGTCAACTACTTCGACCCGCTTGGGAAGCGCGTGCGAATCCAGCACGCAGATCCCGAGACGCTTGATTTCGTGCCGTCGTGGTACGGCGAGCGGATGGCCGCGCACGCCGAGTTGCGCGGTGCGCGCGTCACACTTGCCGGCGCGACCGAGCCGAACCTGCTCGATGACCTCGACAACGCGCTCGTCGGCCGCGACCGCCTCCCGTACCTGAAGGAGATCCCGAAGATCGTCGGCGAGCGTCTGACGAACTGGTGCATCGTTCCGTGCCCACACCCTGCATGGGCGAAGCTCGTCCATCCCGAGCTTCCCGAAGCGGATGCGTTGGAGAAGCTGTGGGCGGAGCTCGAGCATGTCTTGCGCCTCGACGAGCCCGACCCGCAGCAGGCGTGGGAGGAGCGCATGGCCGTCCTCAACGATTCAGCGCGCCGACTCTCGGAGCATCACTTTGACGCGATCGAGCTGAAGGGCCCGGGAACCGACCTGACGATCGGGATGCTCCCGACGCATCGGTGGTGGGCAGCCGACTTCCGGACGGCCGCGGGCCTGCGGCACTTCCCGAACCTGCCGACGGAGGAGGTCTTCACGACCCCCGACCCGGAGCGGACGGAAGGGCACGTCGCGTCCACCAAGCCGCTCGTCTTGCGGGACGGGACGATCATCCGTGGCCTGCGCGTGCGGTTCGAGCGCGGCAAGGCCGTCGAGATCGAGGCCGACGAGAACGCGGGGGCCTTGCGCGGGCAGCAGTCGCTCGACAGCGGCTCGCTGCGGCTCGGCGAGCTCGCGCTCGTCGACTCGCAGGGCCGGATCGGCCCGCTCGGCACGGTCTTCTACGACACGCTGCTCGACGAGAACGCCGCGAGCCACATCGCACTCGGGAACGGCTTCCCGTTCCTCGTGGAGGGCGAAGACCTCGAGCGCGTGAACTCGAGCGGCACGCACGTCGACTTCATGATCGGGTCACCGGAGCTCGAGGTCGACGGCGTCACCGCCGGCGGAGACCGCATCCCGGTCCTCCGAAACGGCGACTGGCAGATCTAGCCGATCCGCCATCCGCGAAGCGGCACGGGTCTTGTGGACGAATCGTCACTCTCTCGGCACTTTTGGTCTGACCAAGGGCCATGTCCCGTTCCACCTCAGACCTCGCAACCACGCGAAGCTTCGCCCGTTTTCGGGGATGAATCGTCACTCTCTCGTCACTTTTGGTCTGACCACGATCGCACCACGATCGCACGTGTGGACAGTTCGTTCCATTCGATTGGCGACGGGGTGGGGGAAGCACGAGCTGCTGAGCAGGGATTTTGGTGGCTGTGGACTGTTCGTGGCAGTTCAGTAACCCTCGTTTGGCGACGGGACGTGGCTCGTTGCGCGTGGCTCAGCTCCGAGAAGGCACGCGACTGGTTCCCGCGACCGACGAAACGCTGAGTCCGTACCATGCAGCCATTCAGCGCGCCGGGAACGGCGCTGCGAATGTTCTGCGAACACCGACCTCGACCTTTGCCGGCTCGTTGAAGGAGGCGCTTCGGAATGACCACGACTGAGCTGCCCGGACGCGTGGATCTCTCCGAGCACGGGATCGACGCGACAGGCCCGGTCTATCGAAACCCGACGACGTCACTGCTCTATACGCACGCGATCGCGCGCATCGAAGGACGACTCGCCGAAGGCGGCGCGCTCGTCGTCGACACGGGCAAGTTCACGGGCCGTTCGCCGAAGGATAAGTTCCTCGTCGAGGAGCCCGGCTCGCAAGACCGGATCTGGTGGGGTGAGGTGAACCAGCCCCTCTCGCCGGAGCACTTCGACGGTCTGCGCGACAAGGTCACGGCGCAACTCGGCGCGGCCGACGCCCTCTACGTCGTCGACGCCTACGCCGGAGCCGACCCGGCGCACCGGATCGGTGTGCGCGTGATCACCGCGCACCCGTACCACGCCCTCTTCGCGAAGACGATGTTCATCGAGTTGACCGCCGATGACGAAGCCGATTTCGAACCGCAAGCGCTCGTGCTGCACACGCCGGATCTCGAGGCCGACCCGGCCGAGGATGGGACGCGCTCGGGCACGTTCGTCGTGCTCCACCCGGGCCGCACCGAACTGCTCGTCGGCGGGACCTTCTACGCGGGCGAGATCAAGAAGTCGATCTTCACCGTCATGAACGATCGGCTGCCGCTCGAGGGCGTCTTCCCGATGCACTGCTCGGCCAACATCGGCGAGGACGGCCGCGTCGCAGTCTTCTTCGGTCTCTCGGGAACCGGCAAGACGACGCTCTCCGCCGATCCCGAGCGCTCGCTGATCGGCGACGACGAGCACGGTTGGGGCGACAGCGGCGTGTTCAACATCGAAGGCGGCTGCTACGCGAAGGTGATTCGCCTTTCGGCGGAAGCGGAGCCCGAGATCTTCCGTACCACGCGAACCTTCGGAACGATTCTCGAGAACGTCACGATTGACGAAGACGGGAACATCGACCTCGACGACGAGTCGAAGACCGAGAACACCCGTGCCGCGTACAAGCTCGAGCAGATCGCGAACGCGCTGCCGGCGAAGCAGGCGGGACATCCGTCGGCCGTGATCTTCCTGACCGCGGACGCATTCGGGATCCTGCCGCCGATCGCAAAGCTCTCGAACCACCAGGCGCTCTACTACTTCCTGTCGGGCTTCACGGCGAAGCTCGCCGGGACAGAGATCGGCGTCACCGAGCCTCAGCCGACGTTCTCCACGTGCTTCGGCCAGCCGTTCCTGCCGCAGCCGCCGCTCGTGTATGCCCGCATGCTCGACCGGAAGCTCGAGGAGCACGGCTCGAGTGTCTGGCTCCTGAACACCGGCTGGACCGGTGGGCCTTTCGGCGAAGGAACGCGCATGCCGATCCACGCGACGCGCACGATGCTGTCAGCCGCGCTCTCGGGAGCGCTTGACAGCGCCGAGTTCCGCACCGATGCCGTGTTCGGCTTCCAGGTGCCTATCCACGTCCCGGGCGTGGACGGACGCCTGCTCGACCCACGCTCGACATGGCGCGACCCGGCCGACTACGACCGCAAAGCGCAGGAGCTCGCGGGCATGTTCGTGGCCAACTTCGCGAAGCGCTTCGGTGAGGTCGGGGAGTCGATTCGCATCGCTGGCCCGACCGCTTGAGCCGGTCGCCACGAGTGCGCGCGCTACCGGCCCGCCTGAACGAGCTGTTTCGATAGCGTCCCTTCACGTGGATGCCACGCACGACGTCTTGGTCGTCGGCGCCGGTTGCGCTGGAATGCGCGCGGCGATCGAGGCCTTTGACGCAGGCGCGAACGTCGGGGTGATCTCGAAGCTGCACCCGACCCGCAGCCACTCAGGCGCAGCTGAAGGCGGCATCAATGCTGCGCTCGGCAACGCGGCCGACGACTCGGTCGAGTCGCACGCCTTCGACACGGTCAAGGGCTCCGACTACCTCGGCGACCAGGACGCGATCGAGCTCTTCACTCGCGAGGCACCCGGCGACATCTACCAACTCGAGAACTGGGGCGCGTTCTTTTCCCGCCAGGACGACGGCCGGCTTGCCCAACGCCCGTTCGGCGCCGCCGGCTCGCCGCGGACCGTCTTCGCCGCCGACATCACCGGCCATGTGCTCATCCAGGTGCTCTACGAGCAGCTCGTGAAGCGCGACATCACGGTCTACGAGGAGTACTTCGCGTGGAAGCTCGTCGAGGACGACGGCCGCTGCCAGGGCGTGATCTGCTGGGATCTGCTGAACGGCGGCATCAAGACGGTCGGCGGGAGGGCCACGATCCTCGCGACCGGCGGGCAGGGTCGCATCTACCGCACGACGACGAACGCCTACGCCTGCACGGGCGATGGCGCGGCGATGGCGCTTCGCCTCGGCTTGCCGCTGAAGGACATGGAGTTCATGCAGTTCCATCCGACGACGCTGTATCCGTCGGGGATCCTGCTGACCGAGGGCTGCCGCGGCGAAGGCGCGTACCTGATCAACAATGAGGGCGAGCGGTTCATGCAGCGGTACGCGCCGAACGCGATGGAGCTGGCGTCACGCGACGTTGTCTCGCGCTCCGAGCAGACCGAGATCGATGCGGGACGCGGGATCAACGGCTCGATCTATCTCGACATGCGCCACCTCGGCGCCGAGAAGATCATCGACCGGCTGCCCGGCTCGCGCGAGCTCTCGATGACCTTCGCCGGTGTCGATCCGATCTACGACCCGGTGCCGGTGCGGCCGGGCGCTCACTACCACATGGGTGGTGTCGAGACCGACAACGACGGCGCCACCGAGCTCGCGGGCCTGTACGCCGCCGGCGAGGTCGCATGCGTCTCGGTGCACGGCGCGAACCGCCTCGGCGGTAACTCGCTGATGGAGACGATCACGTTCGGCCGCCGTTCCGGGCGCGCAGCGGCCGAGCATGCGCTCGGCGCGCCGAGCGGAGCGGTTCCCGAAAGCGCGCGTGACGACGCCGAGCGCGAGCTGAAAGGCATGCTCGGCGTGCGCGAGGGCGACGGCGAGCGCCCTTGGCAGATCCGCAATGACCTCGGCGACTCGATGTTGGAGAACTTCGGTGTCTTCCGCCGCGAGGAGCAGATGGCGAGGCAGATCGAGATCCTCGACGGGCTCGCCGAGCGGTACGACCGCGGGGTCGTGGTGGAGGACAAGGGCGAGATCTTCAACAGTGACCTGACGCAGGCGATCGAGCTCGGAGCGATGATCGAGCTCTCGCGCTGCATGCTGCAGGCGGGACTCGCGCGCAAGGAGAGCCGCGGCGCGCACGCAAGGCCGGACGACTACCCGGCGCGCGACGACGCGAACTTCATGAAGCATTCGATCTCGCGCTGGGTGAACGGTGCGCCCGAGCTCAGCTACAAGGAAGTCCGCTATACGAAGTACGACCCGATGGAGAGGAAATACTGATGCAGGTCGGTCTGAAGGTCTGGCGCTTCAACTCTCGCTCCGGCGAGCGCGAGCTGCAGGAGTTCGAGATCGATGCGCCTGAAGAGGCGACGCTGCTCGACTGCCTCGACATCGTCAAGGACAAGCACGACGGAACGCTCGCCTACCGGAAAAGCTGCCGGATGATGATCTGTGGCTCGTGCGGGATGCGCATGGACGGAGCGGCAGTGCTGGCGTGCAAGGTGCGGATGTTCGACATCGCGCAGGCCGGGCGGGTCCCGGTCATCTCCGCAATGGGGAACCTGCCGATCGTGAAGGACCTCGTCGTCGACATGGAGCCGTTCTGGGAGAAGTTCCGGAGCATCGACCCGTCCCTGCGTCCCGGGTACGCCGAGCCGCCCGACGGCAAGGAATACCGCATCACGCAGGAGCGTATGAACGTCATCCACAAGGAAGCGTTGTGCATCAACTGCGGCTGCTGTGTGTCCGAGTGCAACTCGATGGAATCCGATCCGAGGTTCCTCGGGCCGCAGGCTCTCGCCAAGGCGATGCGCTTCGTCGGTGACCCACGCGACGGACAGAAGATCGCGCGGCTCGAGAAGCTGAACGGCGAGCATGGGATCTGGGAGTGCACACGCTGCTACATGTGCACGGAGCGCTGCCCGAAGGGCGTCGACCCGCGCGACGCGATCGCGAAGCTCGGTGCGGAGTCGATGAAAGAGGGCATCGACCGCGACATGGGCGCGAAGCACGCGAAGTGGTTCGTGACGTCTGCGAAGACGACCGGCTGGCTCCGCGAGACGGAGCTCGTTCCAAAGACGCAGGGGATCGTCGAGGCGATCAAGCAGACGCGCTTCGCGCTCGATCTCGCGCGCAAAGGCAAGGTGCCGCCGCCGTTCCCGCCGCATGTGGCGAAGAACGTGCAGGAGTCGCGCCGCTTGCACGACCTCGTCCGCGACCAGGGCCGAAACGGCTTTGCGGGAATCGTCCAGGGCGAGCGCGCGCTGTCGCGGCTCGCGCACGGCCATCCGGGCGACGAGGACCTCGAAATGATCTACGAGCGGCCGGGGGCATTCCTGCGGCCGTTCCTGCCGGAAGGCGCCAACGGCGCCAACGACTCACGTGAAGGAGCGTCGAAGCCATGACCGCCGTTGCGACCGAGACGAAGCGCGTCGCGTACTACAAGGGCTGCCTGGCCTCGCTGTCGGCGAAGGAGCTCGATTCCGCCACGCAGGCGCTTGCGCCGAAGGTCGGGCTCGAGCTCGTCGAGCTCGAATCGGTCACGTGTTGCGGCGCCGGCGACATCCACGAGGCCGAGCCCGACTACTACTTGCATCTGAACGCGCGCATCCTGGCGTACGCGGCGGCAGAAGGCGTCGACACACTGCTCACCGTCTGCAATGTCTGCACGCTGAACCTGCGCCAGGCGAACTTCATCCTCATGGGCGACTCCGAGGTGCGCGCGCGGGTGAACGAGAACCTCGTCTCGGTCGGCGTGCCGGCGTACGAGCGTGACGTCGATGTACGCCATCTGCTCTGGGAGATCGCCGAAGGCCCGGGCTACGAGAAGCTGAAGGCATCGGCGCACCGCGGCTTGAAGGGCCTGAAGATCGCGCCGTTCTACGGCTGCCAGATCCTGCGTCCGTCGAAGATCAACGGCTTCGAGGATCCCGACCGGCCTTGGTCGCTCGAACGGATCATCGAGGCGTGCGGCGGCGAGGCGATCGACTATCCCGCGAAGATCAAGTGCTGCGGGTTCCCGATCATCCAGGCGCGCGAGGAGACCGCGCTCGGCGAGCTCATCCAGCCGATCGAGCAGGCGATGGAGGCTGGGGCCGACGCGATCGTGACGCCATGCCCGCTCTGTCACCTGTCGCTCGACGCGTGGCAGTCCAAGTTGAAGAAGCAGACCGGCAAGGACTACGGCATGCCGATCCTCCATCTCTCGCAACTCGTCGGTGTCGCGGCAGGCTTGCAGGAGTCCGAGCTGAAGTTCAAGCGCCACGTCGTCTCGGTCAAGTCGGTCCTCGAGAAGCTCGAGATCTGACCGCGGCGGCGTTCGTCGTCGCGACGCTTGCCGTCCTTGCGGCGGCGTGCGTGGTCTGGGGCTGGTTCGAGGCCGGCTGGGTGCGCCTGCGCGTTCGCGAGGTCCAGATTCCGGGCCTGCCGGCCGAGCTCGACGGCCTGCGGATCGCGCACCTCTCCGACTTCCACCTCGGCGTCCCGTCACGCGGTGTGTGCGCCGTCGAGCGTGCCGTTGCGTGGGTGGCGGAACGGCAGCCCGACCTCGTCTGTGTCACAGGTGACCTGCTGTCGCGCCCGCGGGGCGAGCGTCAACTGCTCGCGCTGCTCGCCGAGCTGCCGCATCCATACGTCGTGCTCGGAAACCACGACCACGCGATCTCGCGCGATCCCTTCTCGCGCCCCGTGAAGCTCGGGCGGCTCGAACACGGGACGATGCTCCTCG
>JBAQHS010000054.1:0-2003 GCA_049288455.1 Gaiellaceae bacterium
CGCAAAGCGGCGGGACGCGTTCTGCATCCCGCCCAGATAGACGCGTGCTATTACCGAGCGTTTGAGCCGATCGGGCATGGACGTATGCGCGGCCTTGCTAGGCGGCGTCGATGAGCGAGTCGCTAGCGCGCGCTCGGCTGAGGGGCGTCGAGCCCGAGCTCGGCGCAGGCGGCCTCGGCCGCTCGGACGAACGCATCGATCGGCCGCTCGAGCACCCGGTCGCTGTTCCAGACGAGCGCGATGAGGCGTGGCTCGATTGCATCCGACGGGTCGAGCGACAGCACCGCGATCTCGGTGTCGGCCTCATCGACGGAGAGGCGCGGCACGACCGCGTAACCGATCCCTTCGCGAACGAGCGCCTGAATCGTCGCGTTGTAGTCAGAGCGAGCGACGAACGCGGGTTGAAGATCGCGCGCATCGAGATGCTTCTCGAGCCGGGGCCGCTCGTCCGAATGTCCGATCAGCGGCAGCTCCGCGAGGTCGCGCAGGCTGAGGGCGGCGCCTGAGACGGCAATCTCGCTGGTGCTCGGCGCGACGAGCACATAGCGGTCCTCAAAAAGCAGGGCATGTTCGAACGGCCCGTCGGGAAGCGGCAGTTCGGCGAAGACGATGTCGACGGTGCCTGCGGTGAGTTGCTCGAGCAAGCCAACCTCGGTCGCCTGCTCGACCAGTTGGATCCGGACGTCGGAATCCATGTTCCTGAGCGCCTGCGGGACGATTCGCGCGGTGATCGTCTGATACGTGCCGACAACGAGGGTGTTCGCATCACCGGCGGCCGCGAGGTCGGCTTCGGCCGCCCTGACGCGCGCGAGGATCGTCGTCGCGTGGCCGTACAGAAGGCGGCCCTCGCGGGTCAGCGACACCGGCTTCGTCCCACGCGTGCGCTCGAAGAGCCGATGGCCGACGATTGACTCGAGCGCGGCGATCTGGTGGCTGACCGCCGACTGGACGTAGCCGAGGCGGGTCGCCGCCGAGCTGAACGAGCCCTCCTCTGCGACGGCCTCGAGGGCGAAGAGATGGCGAAGCTCCACCCGGAGCCAGCGATCGAGATTCACGGACATCGCAAGGGCGAGGGTTCCAGGTCCATTCCGTGGCCCGCCGCGTTGATGACGATGTGTGAACTGAGCTAACTAACCGGAAGCGTCGCGGCGCCGTTCCGCAACACCACGAGCCCGTCGCGCTCGAGCGAAACGAGCGCATCGCCGTCGGCCGGCTGCTCACCGGCGGCGACAGCTCGCAACGCGATCGCACGCCTCTGGCGGAACGATCCCTCGAACGCCGACTGCTTGCGCAAAGGCTCATAGCGCGAGCCACGTGACGGACAGTCCGCGGCGAGGGGGCACACATCGCAGCGTGGGATGCGCGCCAGGCAGACGGTGGCGCCGAGGTCAAAGAGCGCTTGCGCGCATGCACCGTCGAACGCGTCGCCGGTTCGCTCCTGCACGCGGCGCACGTTCGTGTCGATCGGCAGCACATCGCGCCCGAAGGCGAAGTTGCCGACCGCGGCCGCCGTGTACGGACCGACTCCCGGCAGTTCCGTGAGGTCGTCGGGCCAACCGCCTTCGGCGACTGCGTTCGCCGCGCGGTGGAGGCTGACGGCGCGGCGGTTGTAGCCAAGCCCCTGCCACGCGACGATCACCTCTGCGGGTGTGGCCGCGGCAAGCGCCTCGACCGTCGGCCAGCGCTCGAGCCATGCATACCACCGCGGGACCACACGGTCGACCTGCGTCTGCTGCAGCATCACCTCGCTCACGAGGATCGCGTACGGGTCGCTCGTGTGGCGCCACGGCAGATCGCGACCGTTTGCCCGGTACCACGTCAAAAGAGCCGCCTTCACATCCGAAAGCCTAGGCCGCAGCCGACCGCCGTCGCGGATGCGTGGCGTGAACCTGGCACTCTCGGGGTGATGGATGAACCGGGCTATGACGTGGTGGTGGTCGGCGGCGGTGCGGCCGGCCTCAGCGCTGCGCTCGTGCTCGGCCGGGCGAGGCGCCGGGTCGCTG
>JBAQHS010000055.1:0-3398 GCA_049288455.1 Gaiellaceae bacterium
GTGGCGCGCCGCAGACAAAGACGAGTAGCTCCTCGTCGCTCTCATTGACCATCTGAGCCGCGGTACCCGCCTCGACGTGCGCGATCGCTCCGACCGGAACCTCGCACCGCACCGGTGGCTCGCCGAGATACATCGTGAGCGTTCCGCGCACCGGCACGAACGTCTCATCCTGTGCGCGCTCCGCGTGACGCGGACCAATCGCACCGGGTGCGTGGCGGATGAGATTCGCACGCGTGTGACGCAGACCGGCGACGTCGGTGAGCCCCGCCCGAAAGCGCCCGGGGTAATTCGTGTACTCGTCCCATTCAAGGCGCTCGGGTCCCACGATGCTGTAGCCCACGCCGCCTAGAACGCGACGCGCGACAACATATTCCCGGCTCGCGGATGGGCGAACGATGGTGCCCGAGAACGTCCGCCGACGACCTGCGAGACTCCGAGCCGCGGATGGGGACGACCGGGGCCAGGGTGACGATGCTGTTGGCGCTGCTGGCCGCCGTTGCGGTCTGCGCGGATGCGAGCCCGGCGCACGCCTCACCCGGGGTGCGCTACGGGATCCAGGACGACGCGTGGCTCGAGTTCGGACCGGGAACGCTCGACGAGCGGCTCGCGACGTTCAAGCAGCTCGGCGTTCCGCTCGTCCGGTTCACGCTCCGCTGGAACGAGGTTGCGCTGCGGCGACCGGCGGATCCGACTTCGCCGCGCGATCGCGCCTACGACTGGCATCGCCCCGACCGGATCCTGCGCGGCCTTCGCCGCTACGGGCTCACGCCCGTGCTCACGGTAGTCGGGACGCCCGCGTGGGGAAACAACGGGCGGACGCCGAACTTCGCCCCACCCCACCCGCGCGACTTCCGCCGCTTCGCGACCGCCGCCGCCAGGCGCTACCCGTGGGTTCGCTACTGGCTGATCTGGAACGAGCCGAACAAGCGCCTCTGGCTGAGGCCGACCAAGGCGCGCATCTACGTCGAGCATTTGCTCAATCCGGGATACGAAGCGATCCACGCCGTACTGCCATCCGCGCGCGTGGGCGGCGGAGTGACGGCACCGCGCGCCGGCTTGGGTGGCGTTTCACCCGTCGTCTGGATCCGCGGCATGGCGGCCGCCCACGCAAAGCTCGACGCGTATGCCCATCACCCCTACCCGTCGAGTCCCGCCGAGACACCGTCGAGCCACGGCTGCCGCTTCTGCCCGACGATCACGATGGCGACGATCAGGAAGCTCCTCATCCTCGTCCGCCACTCCTTCGGGCCGAAGCCGATCTGGCTGACCGAGTACGGCTACCAGACGAAGCCGCCCGACGACTTCCTCGGCGTTCCGCCGAAGCGGCAGGGGACGCTGCTCAGCCTCGCCGCGCTCCGTGCGTGGCGGTTGCCGCGGGTGACGATGCTGATCCAGTACCTCTACCGCGACGAGGCTGTGTTGAGCCGCTTCCAGACCGGGCTCGTCTTCGCGGACGATCGGCCGAAACCGTCCCTGGTGGCGTTCAAGCAGCCGTTCGCCGAGATGAGCAGGCACGGATTTCAGACGGTCGTCTGGGGGCAGATTCGCGGTGGGCGGCCGGGGCGCAAGCCGTATCAGCTCGAGGTGCTGCACCACAATGCGTGGGAGCCGGTCGGCCACGTGCGGCTCACGAACGACGGCGGCTTCTTCGTGCGGACGATTCGCCTCAAGCGCGGGGCACTGCTCCGCATCTGGTCGCCGCGCCGGCATCGGCTCAGTCTCGAGCTGCGAGTCAGGTGAGCCACGATCAGCCCGACGGGTTACGGTCGAGGCGACACCGATTTCGATCCGGGCGACGTTGGCGCGATGCTGCACGGCGGGCTGATGCTGGTCGTCAGGGGGGCGCGTAGGACCGTCTGATGGCGCTCGATTATGCTCGCGCAATGAGCGCCACATCCGAGATCCGCACGGGCGCCGCGCGGACGCTCGAGTTGCTCGAGCGCCAGGTGGGTCGCTCGCTCGACGAGGTCGAGACGCCCGTGGCAGTGATCGATCTCGACCGGCTCGACGTCAATCTCAGGGACGTGCAGTCGTATGTCGACGCGCATGGCATCGAGCTGTGGCCGCATACGAAGACGCACAAGTCGCCGGAGATCGGTCTGCGCCAACTCGAGCTCGGCGCCCGCGGCCTCACGGTTGCGAAGACGGGCGAGGCACAGGTGTTTCAAGAAGCGGGCGCACCGCGGATCCTCGTCCACTATCCGACGTTCGGGACCGACAAGTGGGAGCGCCTTGCGGACGTCGCCGCCTCGGGTGTCGAGTTGACCGTCGCCGTCGACAGCCTCGCTCCGGCCGAAGGGCTCGCACGGGCGCTCGATCGACGCGGCTTGCGTGCCCAACTGCTCGTCGAGATCGACGCGGGGTTGCACCGGACGGGTCAGACCACGCCTGCCGGCGCACTCGCGGTCGCGCAGGAGCTCTCGAAGGTGCCGGCCGTCGAGGTGGCAGGCATCAGTTGCGACCCGGGCCACCTGCGCCCCGAGAGCAACACGCTTGCCGAGGGCCTCGCAGCAGTCGATGCGCTGCTGCGCGAGACGCGTGATGCCTTTACCGCAGCCGGCCTCCGTTGCGACCGCATCTCGGGCGGCTCGACACCGACGCGCCACCTCACCCACACGACCTGCGTCAACGAGCTCCGCTCCGGCACCTATGCGCTGCTCGACCGGAACAACGGCGAGGACGACCGGTGCGCCCTCTGGGTCGAGGTGACCGTGATCTCCGACGCCGTCCCGAACCAGGTTGTCGTCGACGCCGGCTCGAAGACCTTCACCTCCGACGGCCATCCCGACGGCGGCCACGGCTCGGTGCTGGGCTGGCCGGGCGCCGACTTCGCGCACGTCAACGAGGAGCACGGCTACGTCGACGTGTCAGGCCTCGCCGAGCGGCCGGTCGTCGGCGGGCACCTGCAGATCGTCCCGAACCACGCGTGCGGCTGCATGAACCTGCACGACGGCGTGCTCGCCGTTCGCGGCGGCGTCGTCGATCATGTAATCCGCATCGCCGGCCGCGGCTTGATCCGCTAGCGATCTCACTGTCGCCCAAGGTCCGTCTGAAGCTGCAGGCGGCCAGGTCGCATCTCCGGCCGCTTGTAGATTTGGGCTGTGGCCAGCGCCGATCCGTCCGAGCTCGCAGAGGTCCCGCTCTTCGCATCGCTGTCGAAGGCCGAGCTCGCCGAAGTCGCGAGCCGCTTCGAGGTGAAGGAGGTTGGCGCCGGCGTACGCCTCGCCGGCGAGGGCACGACGGGCTCGTCGTTCTTCGTCCTGCGGCACGGCGAGGCATCGGTCACCGCGGGCGGCGAGGAGATCGCTTCACTCGGCCCCGGCGACTTCTTCGGCGAGATCGCCTTGCTTGGCCACGGCCGCCGCACGGCGACCGTGACGACGACGACGTCGGCGCGC
>JBAQHS010000056.1:0-6694 GCA_049288455.1 Gaiellaceae bacterium
GTGCCCGCGAGCGACGCGATGTTCTCGTTCAGCGTCCTGAACAGCGTCTCGTTCTTGGCCAGGCGCTCATCGCGGGCGTCAGTCACAGGCGGCAAGGTACACGCCCTGTTCACGAACAGAGGGCCCGGCTAACCGGGCCCTCGCGACCTTCCTGGAGAAGGAAGAGTTAGGAGTCCTTGCCGCCGTGCTTGTGCGCCTCGACGTCGTTCGAATCGTCGTCGGTCGTGTCCGCCTCGCGGTGGCCGTGCTTGTGCGCCTCGACGTCCGCGTCCACGGCGTCATCCGTTCCATCGGCGTCGCGATGACCGTGCTTCTCGCGCTCCTGGTCAGACATTTGTTGCCTCCTTCTGGAAATAGGCCCGCTTCCGCGGGAAGGTCGAACACATGACGGCCACGGGTCCCGAAATCTTCCATGGCACAATGCCTGCACTCTGACGAGGGTCTTGCTTTTGGTCACGGCGGCCGTCACGGCCGCCGTCTGTCTCTCCGGGGACGTGCTCGGCGCGAACCGCGCTGACCCGCCGACGGAGGTCGTCGTCACGCTCAAAGGCGCGCCGCTGTCGGGCTTCGGCCGCACGCTGCAGTTGGCGTCCCATGCGACCTACTCCCGCCAGCTCGCGGCTGCCCAGAACGAGCTCGCCCGGCGCGTCCAGGCCGCAGTGCCCTCGGCGACCATCCGCTGGCGCTACCGCATCGTCGCAGACGGATTCGCGGTCGTCGTTCCTCGCTCAGAGGTGGCGCGGCTCGCACGCATCCCCGGTGTCGACAAGGTGTGGCCGAACACTCGCTACCACGCGCTGCGTGACGCCGGAGGCCCCGAGCAGATCGGGGCCGACAAGCTTTGGGGACCGACGTTCGCGACCGCCGGCAACGGGATGAAGATCGGGATCATCGACGACGGCCTCGACGCGTCAAACCCGTACTTCAACCCGAGCGGCTTCCAGTACCCGCCGGGATTCCCGAAGGGTCAGACGCAGGCCGCGACCCCGAAGGTGATCGTGCAGCGGACGTTCGCGCCGGCGACACCCGCCTACAAGTACGCGAACACTCCCTTCGACCCGACGGGGTCGTTCCACGCAACGCACGTCGCCGGGATTGCGGCCGGCGACCACGGCACGACCGCCGGCAACGGCCTGGCGATCTCCGGCGTTGCGCCGAACGCCCAACTCGGCAACTACAAGGCGCTGACGATCCCCTCGCCCGACTTTGGCCTCGATGGCAACGCGGCCGAGATTGCAGCGGCGATCGAGGCGGCGGTCTCCGACGGGATGAATGTGATCAACCTCTCGCTCGGAGAGCCCGAGATCGAGCCGAAGCGCGACCTCGTCGTCCAGGCGATCGACGCCGCCGCCGCCGCAGGGGTCGTTCCGGTCGTCGCGGCAGGAAACGACTTCGAGGACTTCGGGTTTGGCTCCGTGTCCTCGCCCGGCAGCGCGCCGGGTGCGATCACGGTCGCCGCCGTCAATGCCGGCGATCAGATCGCCGGCTTCTCGTCGGCAGGCCCCACTCCCGTCTCCCTCAAGCTGAAGCCCGATGTGTCAGCTCCCGGCGTGTCGATCCTGTCGTCGCTGCCGGCAAGCGAAGGCACCTTCGGCCTGCTGAGTGGCACAAGCATGGCCTCGCCACACGTCGCAGGCGGAGCGGCTCTGTTGAAGGAGCGGCACCCAGACTGGACGGTGGAGCAGATCAAGTCCGCACTCGAGCAGTCCGGCGATCCCGTGCACACGCCGAGCGGCGCCGAGGTGTCCTCCACGCGCGAGGGCGGCGGACTCATCAACCTCGCCCGCGCAGATGCACCGCTGATCTTCGCCTCGCCGACGGGGCTGTCGTACGGTCTTCTCAGCGGCGGACCCTCGACCCAGACGGTCGCGCTCACGGACGCGGGCGGAGGTGCGGGTGACTGGAGCGTGTCTAGCGTGGTTCAGAGCGGCGCGGGATCGATGGCCGTGCCGGCGACCGTGACCGTACCCGGCTCGCTGCCCGTCACTGCGACTCCCGGCGCGCAGGCCGGAGACGTCACGGGCTTCGTCGTGCTCACCCGAGGCGCTGATGTCCGGCGAATCCCATTCTGGTTCGCGGTCGCTGCACAGGGCCTCGCGAGCGATCGGTTCCAGCCGCTGCCGAAGCAGGGCACGTATCGCGGTACCACTGCCGGTGGCGGCCGCCGCGTGCTCTCGTACCGCTATCCGACCGGCGGCGACGTCACCTACCCAGGGCCGGAGCGCGTCTATCGCATTTCGATCAAGGGCTCGCCGGCCAATTTCGGCGTCGCGGAGCTGACCGGTAAGGCAGTACCGCACGTCGTCGTCGGGACCTCCGAGGACCATCTCGCCGGCTACCCGGGCCTCCCGATCGACCTCAATCCCTACCGGTCGCAGTTCGGGGCGCGACGCATGGTCGCGGGAGCCGTCCTCCCCGCGGCCGGCGTCTACGAGATCGTCTTCGACACACGCTCGTCAGCGGCAGCCGGCCCGTTCACGTTCCGCTACTGGGTGAACGACGTCACTCCGCCTACGATTCGCGTCACGTCAAAGCGCCGCGGCATCACGATCTCGATCACGGACGCAGGCTCGGGCGTCGATCCGGCGTCGGTCAGCGTCCTGCTCGACGGTCGCGTTGCGAAGCCCACGGGCGCGCCTGGAGCGCTACGGATCGCGGCGCGGACGGGGCGACACAGCCTCAAGGTGGTCGCCTCGGACTATCAGGAGACGAAGAACATGGAGGACGTCTCGCGAATCCTGCCGAACACGACGACCCTCAGCACGACCGTACGCGTCACGCGCTCGAGGCTTGATGTGAATTAGGGTGCTTGCGGGGATGGCTCAGACCAAGCAGGTCGGTCGGGTCGGGCGAAGGACATAGCGGTGCCTACGTTCAAGCCGGACCCGGGCGAGATGCGCAGCGTGTCTGAGCCACCATCCGTGAGTGCCGGTAATTCACATCAAGCCTCTAATCGCGGTCGTCGATCGTCGGCAGCGCGGCGAGGTCGCGCTCGACCGCCTTCGCGAAGTCGTCGGTCTCGGTCTTCACGACACGGAGATGCGACTTGCGCCGCTTGCGCTCGCGACGCACGGTCGTGTCGAGCCCGGTGCGCCGCGAGAGGCGCGGCCATTCGGTCGCCGCCACGAGGACGATCGCTGCGAGCACGAGAACGATCGCGATGGGGGTCACGCCCACAGGATAGGCGCCTGGCACCGATCGGTGCCAGGCGCCTCTGGAAGAAGCGCCTCCCGCTACCAGTTCCCGCCGAGCGAGAGCGGCAGAGAGCGGCTCGGAGGCTTCAGCACATAGACGATCCCGCCGGTCGCCGGCAGCCACGACCGCTCGAACTCGGAACGGTTGTAGACGTGCTGGACGCTCGAGTCGCTGGTCGAGGCCGGATCGTCGACGACGACGTCGCCGCCCGCGGTGAAGCCGACGATCACGAGGAGATGCCCATTCGTGCCCTTGTCGAACAGGAAGCCGGTGAGCTTGTTCGGGTTCGCCGCGACCGAAGCAACGAGCGGGATCCCAGCCTTGATGAACTGCTCGGCCTCGTCGAGGCCGCGCAGCTGGGTCACGAATGCGTCGAGGCCGCGGCCGCCCGCGTACGCCGTGTTGAACGGCCAATTGCCGGCACCGTCGTACCGATAGTCGAAGACCGAGCGGGCGGTGTTGTCGACCCACGGGTCGGCGAATGCCGGCTCGACCCACGACCACTCGCTCGCCGGAGGCAACGCGCCCCAGTAGCCGAGCACCATCGATGTCGACGTCGGGCTGCACCACGCCTCACCGCCGCCGTCGTACTGCGGGTACTCGCCCGTATGAATCTCCTGCGCGTACTGTGGGACGTCCAGGGTGATCCCCTCAGCCCCGCCGAGCGGAGTCGGAATGGACGGCTTCTGGTTCGGCGCGTCGGAGGCGACCGCTCCGAGGCGCCGCAGCCGCGGCGAATTGGTGCTCGTCGCGGCGCGGTAGAGCGTCGCGCGCAGCTGATACCGCACGAGCGGATGGTCTTTCGCAAAGAACGTGTCGACCGAGACGAATCCGTCGGCGTCACCCTGACCTCCGACCGAGGTGCGGAAGATCGTATCGTCGCCGTACGCCCAGCGGCCGAGCACGTACCACTTGGTCGTCGCGCCCTTGTTCGTCGTGCCACGCATCTCGACCTGAATCCAGGTCCCCGACGGCGTGTCGGCGTTCCACGAAGACACGAGCTCGGTGAATGACGCGTTCGGGCTGTACACCGGCGAGGTCCACGTTCCTGCGACGGCCGGAATGGCACCGTAGTGCGCATCGTCGTAGGTGACCTGCGACGTCCCTGTTGACGCGAGCATCACAGTCCCAGAACTGAGAACGGTGCCCGCAGAGGCCCCAGAGCCGAAGTCGGCAGCCGACTGCCATGCGTGGTAGTTGATCGGAACCGGCTGGGCTGCCTGTGCGGTCGCGGGGACAAGCAGCGCGGCCTGCAAGGCGATGAGGGCGAAAGCGTATTTGGTCATCGGGGGACCCTGACACACTGCACGGAGATGGGCAAACAACTACCGCTGCTCTTCCTCCTCACCGCCCTCCTTGCCGCTTCGTCGGGATGCGGCTCGCAGAGTGCCTCGCAGACGACCGTCGCGACAACGCCTCCGACCTCGACGACGCGCCCGCCCGTTTCACCACCTCCGACCGCGCTGACCATCTTCCGTGTCGACGGCGGCACGCTCCACCCCGAGGTCGTGCGCGTTCCGCATACGACTGCGGTCGCATCGGCCGCGCTTGGCGCACTCCGGCTCGCCGCGCCGGTGACGATCTCCGGCGGCACGGCCCGCGTTCAACTGAGCGACGCCACGGCCGACGAGGTCGCCGAGATCGTCTACACGCTCACGCAGTTCCCGTCCGTCACGACCGTCGACGTTGCCGGGCGCACCGGACTGACCCGCGACGATTTCGCGGCCTACCTCCCGATCATCTTCATTGAGTCGCCCGCCAGTGGATCCGAGGTGCCTGCGACGATCACCGTCTCGGGCACGGCGACCGTCTTCGAGGCGACGCTCGTCGTCGAGCTCGTGCGGGATGGGAAGGTCATCGAGAAGCAAACCGTCACAGCGTCCGAAGGCGCGCCGGCGCGTGGGACGTTCTCGACGACGTTGCATGCGCCATCCGCAGGCGCTGCGGTCGTGACCGCGTTCGCGCCGTCAGCCGAGGACGGGACGCCGCAACATCAGGTCGACGTGCCGGTGACCGTCACGCCTTGATCTGCTGCGCGAGGACCCAGAGCCCGGCCACGGTGTAGAGCACCATCAGCCCGACCAGCGGCGCCTGGGCGAGCAGCGCCCGCGCACGCGACGTTCCGCGCAGCGCCAGGCGATGGGCGGCGAAGACCGCAGCCACGTGCCCCCACACGATGAGCAGGATCTGGATCCACCAGACGACCCCCGCCGGCGTCACGCCCTTCGAGAGCTCGTACTCGCCCCAGCCGAGCGGGTTCCAGGAGAGGCCGAATGGATCGATGATCACGCCGAGGGTCGCCTGGCCGGCGATCAGCAGGTACGCGAAGTAATGCGCGGCGAAGTACACGGCCGCGATCGGGATCAACGTCGGAGCGAGCGCCAGGGCCTGACGCCGCGCAATCAGGAGATAGGCCGCCACGAACACGACCACGACGACGACCATCGACAGTGTTTGCAGGACGGCTGTGTGGTCTGCGAGAAACGACCACCGCTCCCAGAACCACTGCTGAAACGACCCGAAGCGATCGGTCTGCGACCAGCCGTCGAAGACGACCGTCGCGAGCGTCGCGAGCACGAAGGCGGCGCCGCCGACAGGCAACGTGGGATCGGCACGAAGCCCGGCCCCGTACGGCCGAAGTCGCGCCGACCGCTCCTCGGCCGGCACGGACGCCCACTCCTCGGGGCCAAACGGACGAAGCTCGAGCGGGGAGAAGCGCGACAGCGTCCGCGCGAAGACGGAGAAGAGCTCGACATTGCCGAGCCACGTCTCAGCGCCGTAGAGCGCGCACCCGACGAGTGTCAGGATCATGTAGGCGAGAAGCAGCAGCGCGAGCGTGCGCGGGTCCTTCGCGTTTGGCCAGATCAGCTCCATCCACGACCAGATGAGCAGGAGCGCGACCGCGGGCCACTGTCCGAGCCGCGCAGGGTAGGCAAGCGGCTGTACTCCGCGCTGCGCGAGCGCGCGATCGAGTGTTCGTGCAGCCGCGTTCAGCGGCGAGATGTGCTCCCACACGTCTCCGAGGAGCCACGAGATGATCCCGAGGCCGACCCAGAAGTCGACCCACGTGAGCACCGTGATCGGGTTCTCGAAGAATTCCGCGCTCTGGGCGCTCGTCGAGGCGAGGCCGCCGATCATGCCGACGAGGAGCAGCAACGAGATGGCGATCCGCGCGATCAGCCCGAGCCGCAGCCGCCGTGCGATCGGGTAGAGATCAGCACCTCGCCATTCGCGGGTCGGCCCCTCGGAGACCGCCAGCGCTGCCGCCGGCGCCGACAGCAGCACCGCCGCGCCGCCTGCGACGACGTACAGCCAGATCGGGAGCGGGAACTTGTAGTTGATCGGCGCGGCGTGTGCGAGCAGGCCAAGCATCCGCTGCAACGGTAGCTACAATGCGCGCCGCCGAACGGCCGATCCCCGGTAGCTCAATTGGCAGAGCATCTGACTGTTAATCAGAGGGTTGTTGGTTCGAGTCCAACCCGGGGAGCTTCGCAGTCCG
>JBAQHS010000057.1:0-16697 GCA_049288455.1 Gaiellaceae bacterium
GTCGAGCACGTGCCCGTCGCCGTCGTCAGCAACCTCGCGCGCTATCTCGAGGAGGTGAAGGGCGCCGACCTCTGGGTGTACGGCGCGACCGGTGACGAGGGGACGCCGACGATGTGGCAGACCGATCTCACCGGCGGCGTCGCACTCGTTCTCGGCGCTGAGGGGAAAGGGTTGCGGCCGCTCGTCCGCCGCACGTGCGACGCGCTCGTGTCGATCCCGCTCGCGGGCGAAGTGGAGTCGTTGAACGTGAGCGTGGCGGCCGCGGTGCTCCTGTACGAAGCTCGTCGCCAGCGCACGCATGGCTGACGCCGCTCTCTATCTGTTCGACGGCTACAACCTGCTGCACGGCGGACCGTACGACGATGCGCGCGAGCTTGTCGACGCGCTCGCGAGTTTCGTCGCGCTTCGCGGTGCCCGCGGCGTCGTCGTCTTCGACGGCGTCGGCGACGAGCTCCAGCGCGGACCGCTGCAGGTTCGGTACGCGCCGCACGCCGACACGTTGCTCGAGCGGCTGGCGGCAGAGCATCGCGGACAGGAGAAGGTGCTCCTCGTGACGAGCGACGCCACCGTGGCGGCCGCCGCCGGCGCTCAGGTGGCGAAGCTGTCCACGCAGGGGTTCTTTCGCGACCTCGAGCCGGCCGACCGCCAGGTGGATGCGCCGCGTGGGCTCGAAGGGAAGCTCGACGAGGCAACCCGCGCCCGGCTGGAACGGATGCGCCGAGGCGAGTAAGCGGGTCCACTGCAATGGGGGCTTGTGCTTCTTGCAAACCGGTGCTAGATTCACCTCAACCTCAGGGTGAGACTTCGGTGGTTCAGGACGGAGGTCGATCCCAGAAAACGCCCACGAACAAAGGGGATCCACCGTGTCCGTCCGCACCGCAACCGTTCCGAAGTCGCCGCAAAAGGTTCAACGAGAGCTTGAGGATCTGCAGCTCGTCATGAAAGCGCGCAACGGCAGCTCCGTTGCGATGGACCAGCTGATGCGCCGCTACACCTCGTTCGTCCGGCTGAAGGCAAGCTCGTATTTCCTCGCCGGCGGCGACTCGGAAGACCTCATCCAGGAGGGCCTCGTCGGCCTCTACAAGGCGGTGCGCGACTTCCGGGCCGACAAGGAGACCTCGTTCCGCTCGTTCGCGGAGCTGTGCGTCACGCGTCAGATCATCACGGCGATCAAGACCGCGACGCGGTTCAAGCACGCGCCGCTGAACCAGTACGTCTCGTTCAGCCACACCCCGGCGGGCCAGGACGGCGACGACTGCACGCTCGGCGACGCGTTGCCCGGTCCGAACGTGAACGATCCGGCCGTGCGCGTGATCTCGACCGAGGAGCTCCAGTCGCTCGTCGGCTGCCTGTCGACGACGCTCTCCCCGCTCGAGGCCGACGCGCTGCGCCACTACCTCGAGGGCTCGTCGTACGAGCAGATGGCGGACGACCTCGGCTGCGACACGAAGACGATCGACAACGCGCTGCAGCGGGTGAAGCGGAAGATCCTGACGCATCAGGAGACGCGCCAGGTTCTGCAATAGGCGCGGCGCGTCAGTAGACATCGATCCTCGCGATCTCGTACGTCGCAGCGAGCCCGATCTTCTTGAACTGGTTGTTTGCCGGTGGATCTACGCGTAGCGACCCAAGGGTTCGTACGTCTAGATCATCGATCGGGATCAGATAGACGGTGCCGAGATCCGGGCAGAACACCGCGAAGTCGTCGATCTGTCCCCGGTAGTCGCGGCGCGGCTCGGCCGTACTGCCGTGATGTGCATAACAACTGCACGTCGCGAACAGGACCGCCCCGTTGCGCACGCGACCGGTTTTGCACTGGAGACGACGGAGGCAGGAGCCGTTGTCGAGCACGAGATCGACACGTGTGTTCTCGCCAAAGGGCACGAATACGTCGTAGCCCTGAAACCGCAGGGCGAAGATGATCGCAAGGGTTGACTTGTCGCCGACGGCTTTCGGATGCTCCATGAATCGAGCTTGCCTGAGGCCTCGGACAGGCCGTGTCCAAAACTGACAACACGCGAACGACGTACGATGTGCCCGCGCCGGAGTAGCTCAGTTGGCAGAGCAACGACCTTGTAAGTCGTGGGCCGGGGGTTCGAGTCCCCCCTCCGGCTTTGCTTCTGCGGCGACCGCGCAACCTGGTGCGTTCTTGACCAGGTTGCCGAGTTTCTCGGTTGGGCGCCGCGAGCCGAAACTCATCGAACCAGGTTCAAAGAGCGAAACCTGGTTGAGTGGGCGTCGAAAGCGCCTGCTCGAGGTCGGCCCAGAGCGCGTCCGCATCCTCGAGGCCGACCGAGAGGCGTAGGAGCCCCTTCGGGATCCGGTCGCCCTCCCAGCGATGGCGGCTCTCGAGTGACGAGACGACCCCGCCGAGCGAGGTCTGGTTGCGGATCAGACGCAGCGAGGTCTCGACGCTGCGGGCTGAGTCTCCAGCGACGTCGAACGAGATCACGCCGCCGAGGCCGGGGTAGCGCACCAGGTCGACCGACGGGTGAGCCGCGAGGCGGCGCGCCAGGTCGGTTGCCGTCTCGGTCTGGCGGCGGACGCGCAGTTCGAGGGTTTGCAGTCCACGCCGGAGCGCGTCTGCTGCCTCGGGCGCGGCGGCGAGGCCGAGCCGCATCCGCGCCTCGTACAAGCGCCGCGTCCGTTCGGCGTCGCGGGTCACCGTCGCGCCCAGCATCGCGTTGTGGTGGCCGGTCAGGTACTTCGTCGCCGAATGGAGCGCGACGTCGGCTCCGTGGTCGAGCGCCTTCAAGAACACCGGCGTCGAGAGCGTCGCGTCACAGATGACGAGTGCGCGGTGAGCGCGAACCGCCTCCCAGTCGGGCTGCGTGAGGATCGGATTGGCGGGCGCCTCGACCCAGATCACGTCGGCGTCGGCGGGCGGGGAGCCGGTCTGGTCGTACTCGGTCACCCGAAGCCCCCACGGCTCGAACTGCGCGAAGGTCACTCCGGTGCCGAAGTACGCACCCTCGGCGAGCGCGACCTTCGCGCCTGCGCGGCAAAACGCGAAAACGCACGCGGTGACGGCGGACGTGCCCGAGGCATAGAGCAGCGCGTCGCCGCCCTCGAGCTCCCCGAGCGCTCGCTCGGCCTCGACGCCGGTCGGGTGGGCGTAGCGCTGATAGATGAACTCGCCGGGCTCGCCCGACGCGTCGTAGGGCCACACCGTGCCGCGGTCGATCGTTCCCATGGACGTGACTCTAGAGAGCCGCGACCGTCTCGACGAGCAGGTCGATCTCATCGTCGGTGTTGAAGTAGTGCACCGACGCGCGAACCATCTCGGTGATCCCACGCGGGTCGAGGTCGAGGCGCGCCGACGCGGCGTCCATGACCGAGACGTTGATGTGGCGGCGCGCGAGCCGAGCCTGTACCGCCGCGGGGGCGTGATCGGCAACCGTGAAGGTGACAGTCGCGCCGAGCACACGCCCGCGGTCGCGCACCGTCACCCCGGGCACGACCTCGAGCCGGGCGCGGAGCGTGGCGGCGAGCGACTGCACGCGCTCCCAGATCGCGTCGACCCCGACCTCGAGCGCATAGTCGGCGGCAACCCCCAGGCCGATCTTCCCGGCGAAGTAGGTCTCCCAGTTCTCGAAGCGGCGCGCGTCGTCGCGGATCAGGTAGTCGCCGTCCGGCTGCCACTCGGCCGCGTGCAGGTCGAGGAAGGGCGGCTCGAGGTGCTCCAGCAACGGGCGCCGCACATAGAGGAAGCCGGTGCCGCGCGGGCCGCGCAGGAACTTTCGTCCGGTCGCCGAGAGGACGTCGCAGCCGAGCGCCTCGACGTCGAGCGGCATCTGCCCGACCGACTGGCACGCGTCGAGGAGGAGCGGCACGCCGGCCGCCCGCGTGACGCGACCGACCTCGGCCGCCGGATTGACGAGACCGCTCTGCGTCGGCACGTGCACGAGCGAGACGAGCTTCACCCGCTCGTCGAGCATGCGCTCCAGCGCTGCGACGTCGAACTGACCCGCCTCGTCGTCGGGGACGACCTCGACGACCGCGCCGGTTCGAGCCGCCACCTGCCGTAGCGCGATCCAGTTCGAGGCGTACTCTGCGCGCCCCGTGAGGATGCGGTCACCGGCCGCAAATGGGAATGCGTAGAACGCCATGTCCCACGCGCGCGTCGCGTTCTCGATCACTGCGATCTCGTCGCGTTCCGCTCCGATCAGCCGCGCGAGCGCGTCGTAGGTGTGCTCGAGCCGGTCGGCCCGCTCAGTTGCGGCCTCGTAGCCGCCGACCTCGCCTTCGTGGCGCAGATGCTCGACGACCGCGTCCAGCACCCGCGCGGGCTGCAGAGAGGCGCCGGCGTTGTTGAAGTGCGTGACGTTTGCGCACCCGGGCGTCTCTGCGCGCAGCCGCGCGATGTCGAGGCTCATTGCTGCATGCGGCTCATCGCGTGGCGAGCGAGTGCAGCGGCTCGAGCGCGTCGATCGCATGGCTCGTCCAGCCGGCGCCTCCCTCGTACACCGCGGCGAGGTCGGCTGCGAGCTCCGGGCCGACGCAGCCGCACAGCTCCTCGATCGGCGCCTCGTGGCCGACGGGTGTGAGCGTCTCCTCGGCGGCAAACGCAGCGGCGACCACGGCCTGGGCGATCGCATTGCGCGCGCGACGAGCGAATGCGGCGGAGTCGAGCTCCGTCGCCGAGTCGATGGCGGCGCGGAGATCGACGGCTGCTGCTTCGAGTCCCACCTGCGCGCTCTAGGGTACGCGACGTGGCCCGGACCGAGAAACGCATTCACGAGACGACAGCCGAGAAGCTGCAGTGGCTGGCCGAGCTGCGGGACGAGGCTCGGCACGCCGGGTCGGCGAAGTCGGTCGCCAAGCAGCGGGACCAGGGCAAGCTCCTCGCCCGTGAACGCGCCGAGAAACTGTGCGACCCGGGATCGTTCGTCGAGCTCGACCGCTACGTCCGCCACCGCGAAGCGAACTTCGGGATGCTCGAGCGGCGGCCCTACGGCGACGCAGTCGTGACCGGGTACGGCGAGGTGTTCGGCCGCCGCGTCTTCGTCTTCAGCCAGGACTTTACCGTCTTCGGCGGCTCACTGAGCGAGGTCTTCGCCGAGAAGATCTGCAAGGTGATGGACATGGCGGCCAAGTACGGCTGTCCGCTGATCGGGATCAACGACTCCGGCGGCGCGCGAATCCAGGAAGGCGTCGTCTCGCTCGCCGGCTACGCGGAGATCTTCTGGCGCAACGTCCAGGCGTCGGGCGTGATCCCGCAGATCTCGCTCGTTATGGGGCCATGCGCCGGCGGTGCCGTCTACTCGCCGGCGATGACCGACTTCGTGCTGATGGTCGAGGGCACGTCGTACATGTTCATCACCGGCCCCGACGTGGTGAAGACGGTGACCGGCGAGGAAGTGTCGTTCGAAGAGCTCGGAGGCGCGCTCGCCCATGCGACGAAGTCCGGCGTCGCGCATCTCACCTCGCCCGACGAAGAGGCAGCGCTCGAGGACGCGCGTTATCTGCTCAGCTTCTTGCCGCAGTCGAACGCGCACCCGACGCCGTACGACCCTCCCACCGATCCCGTCGATCGAGAAGCGCCCGAGCTCGACACGCTCATCCCCGACGAGGCGACGCGGCCGTACGACATGAAGAAGGTGATCGCCGCGGTCGTCGACGACGGCGAGTTCCTCGAGATCCAGCCACTCTTTGCCGAGAACATCGTCTGCGGCTTCGCGCGCCTCGGCGGGTACAGCGTCGGCATCGTCGGCAACCAGCCGAAGGCGCTCGCGGGCGTGCTCGACATCAGCTCGTCGGAGAAGGCCGCGCGGTTCGTGCGTACGTGTGACGCCTTCAACATCCCGCTCGTCACCTTCGTCGACGTGCCTGGGTTCCTGCCCGGGACGGCCCAGGAGTGGGGCGGCATCATCCGCCACGGCGCCAAGCTCCTCTACTCCTACTGCGAGGCGACAGTGCCGAAGCTGACCGTGATCACGCGGAAGGCCTACGGCGGCGCCTACGACGTCATGAGCTCGAAGCACGTCCGCGCCGATTTCAACTTCGCGTGGCCGACCGCCGAGGTCGCGGTGATGGGCCCCGAGGGGGCGGTGAACATCGTCTTCCGGCAGGAGCTGGCCGAGTCCGACGACCCTGAGGCGCGCCGCGCCGAGTTGATCGCCGACTACAAGGAGCGGTTCGCGAACCCGTACACGGCTGCCGAGCGCGGCTACGTCGACGAGGTGATCGAGCCGCGCCGAACGCGGCCGGTGCTGATCGACGCGCTGAAGACGTCGATCACGAAGCGCGAGCGGACACCGCCGCGCAAGCACGGGAACATCCCGCTTTGAGGCTCCGACGCGTCGGGGGCTTGATTCGCATCAAGCCCCCGAAGCGCCGACGAGTTACGTGAGCTTCTGGATCTGTTTCAGCACGCCGCCGGTGCAGGCGATGCCGACGTGATTGCCGAGCTCGAAGTCACCGAGGGACGGCGAGCCGTCCGTGAGGCTGCAGGTGATGTCGCCGTGCTCGTCGTTGTGCACGGTGATCGACGTGGTCGTCAGTGCCGTCAGCGTCCCTCCGGCGGTCAGCGTCACCGGTGCCGGCGGTGCCGGCGGGGGCGTCGTCGTCCCGCGAACGAGGATGGCGAGCACGCCGCTCGCGCACCCGATCTTGACGAGATCGCCGAGGTGCACCTCTGCGACGCTCGGCGAGGAGCTCCCGACCGTGCAGGTCAGGTCGCCGTGCTCGGAGTTGTGCACCGTCAGGGACGTCGGTGAGACGGCCGTGACCGTGCCGCCGCCGGTGGTCGTGACCGTGGGCGTCGGCGGTGGTGCCGGCGCAAGCGGCTTCAGCAGCACCAGCACGTTCGAGCCGACGCGGCAGCCCACGAGGACCCGGTCACCGACGTGAACGCTCGTGATGCTCGGTGAGCCGTCCCCGAGCGGACAGGTGAAGACATGATCGCCGCTCTGCACCGAGATCGAGCCGTCGGTGATCGCGGTGACGACGCCTTCGTACAGGTGCGCCGCGTCGGCTGCCGTCACGGGAGCCCACGAGACGAGCGACCCGTTCTGACACACGACCTTGGCGTGGCTACCGACCTTCAGGCCGTCCGTCGACGGAGAACCGTCGCCGATCGTGCATGTGAGGTCGCGATCGCCGTCATGCAAGGTGATCGAGGTGGCTGAGAGCGCGGTCACCGTTCCGCCGAACTTGACCGGCACGCCGGCGCTGACGCCGTCGGCCGCAACGGTGAAGTGATGGATCTTCGCGAGCACGAGGTGCCTCGCGACGCGCCGGCACTGGACCTGGACGCGATCGCCGACGGAATACCCGGCGAGTGATGGGGAGCGCCGGCCGAGCGCGCAGTTGAGGGTGTGGTGCGCGGCCTTGATCGAGACGCCGCTCGTCGAAAGTGCCGAGAGGACGCCTTTGGCTGCCACGCCTTGGTTGGCAGAGGCAGGGAGGGCAGAGCCCAGGACTGAGAGGCCGATGGCCGCAAGGAGTGCGATGCGTTTCATGGAGCCACCATCGCCCGCTGTGGGCAGGCCGTCGACCCCCCGGTTGGGGGGACTGCCTACCGAATCCCTCGTTCGGAGGGCGTTCATGAACGCCGCGCGCGGCTCTCGTCTAGACGCCGACGGGCTCGCGCGCGCCGACGGCGGCGAGGAATGCCTGCACGACGTCGGGGTCGAACTGCGAGCCAGAGCAGCGCTCGACCTCGTGCAGCGCCTGCTCATGCGTGAGCGGCGTGCGATAGAGCCTGTTCGACGTCATCGCGTCGAACGAGTCGGCGACGAAGATGATGCGCGCGCCGATCGGGATCGCATCGCCTTCGAGGCCATCCGGGTACCCGGTCCCATCCCAGCGCTCGTGGTGATGCAGGACCCAGTCGGCGATCGGCTCGACGCCGAGGCTTTCGAGCATCCGGTAGCCGATCTGCGGATGACGCTCGAGCACGAGCCGTTCCGCCTCGGTGAGCGCGCTCGGCTTGCGGAGGATCTCCTCGGGAATCGCGAGCTTGCCGAGGTCGTGCAGGCTGCCGGCAAGCCGGGTCAGCTCGATCTCCTCGGTGGGCCGGCCGAGCTGCGACGCGATCCGGCCCGAGAGCGCCGCGACCCGCTCCGAATGGCTGCCGGTGTAGGCGTCGCGGGAATCGACCGCCCGCGCGAGTGATGCTGCGGCACGGAAGCGCGCGATCCGGTCGGCGCCGCTCGCGACCCGGTGGAACTCGGACAGCTCGGCGACATCGGGGCGGGCGAGGCGAACCTGGTTCTTGCCGTGCTCCTTCGCCCAGTAGAGCGCTCCGTCGGCGAGTCTGATCAGCGAGTCGCGCTCGCGGCCGTGCTCTGGGAACGTTGCGATTCCGGCGCTGACGGTGATCGCGCCGATAGGGCCGAGGTCGCTCTCACCGATCCGCGCGACGATCGACTGCGCGATCCCGAGCGCCATGTCGTCCTCGATGCCCGGCAGCAGGACGGCGAACTCGTCGCCGCCCAGGCGAAACGCCTCGCCGCCCTGACGCAGCCGGGCCGCGATCTGCGAGAGCACCCGGTCACCGGCAGGATGCCCGTGCTGGTCGTTGATGCGCTTGAAGTTGTCGATGTCGAGAAAGCACAGCGACACGATCCCGCCACCGTCGGCGGCGGTTGTGAGCTCGCGTTGCAGCCGCTCGTGGAAGTGCCGGTGGTTGCCGAGCCCGGTCAAGGGGTCTGTGAGGGCGAGCTTGATTGCATTCAGCGCGCGATGCGTTGAGCGCTGGTAGAGCGAGATCGCAACGAGCGGGCCTGCGAGTGCGCCGAAGAGGAACGGTGTGCGCTGCCAGAGCACGACGAGCATCAACGCGCTCGATGCCATCAGGGTGAACGGCAGGATCGTCCAGCGCACGTTCGAACGGATCAATCGCGCGTAGGCGATCTCGGAGCCGGACGCCGAGATCGCCGCCGTGACCAGCAGGAGGTTGACCGCATAGAGGATGGCGGCGGTCGTGACGACCTGCGCCAGGATCGCGCCAGGTGAGGAGCCGTGGAGGTGCGTCAGCGTCGAGCCCGCGATCGTGCCGACGATTCCGAACAGGCCGGCATTGAAGACGGTGCGGATGAGCGGCTTGCGCTGCAGGATCTGCACGAGCGTCGGCGCAGTCACGTAGATGAAGGTCGCGGCGCCCCAACCGAAGATCACGAGCGCGGCGACCGCAAAGACGAAGCCGAGCGAGAGGCCGTTCGCGTCAGCGTCTTCGACCGGAACGGGGAACCGCTCCGCGAGCGTCGACGCCACGAGAAACGCGACGATGCCGGCGATCCTGCCCGTCGAGCCGGGATCGTGCAGAAATGAAAACGTCGCTGCGAGGTACGCAGCGACGCCGACGAGCGAGACGGGCGCCACGACAGCTAGCAGCCGAACGGGTGGCAGCGCCCTGCGCAACTACGAGCTCGTTACCAGGTGAAGTTGGCGGCCCAGGTGAAGTTGCCGAGCACGACCGCAAGCGCGACGAGCAGGGCCACCAGAGCGAGACTCGTGAACTTCGAGTTCCACTGAAGCATGAAAGAGTTCCTCCGACGTGTGTACCGCATTGCGGGGATTCTCGGTCACCGCGTACACAGGTGGCATCACCCGTATGGGTGAAACCCCCATCGTTGAGCGGAATCCCTCAATCGGGGGAGTTTGATTACCCTCCACCTCGATGGGATTCGGCAGCGACCTGGAGTTGCGCCCCGAGCAGCCGGAGGCGGTTGCCGACGTCGTCGCTGCGCTCATGCGACCGCCCGGGGACGCGGCGGATCCGTGGTGGCGGGCCGGAATCGACGAGATCCTCGAACGGTAACCGCGTCTCGGGCGCGCGCACGTAACCGCACGGGCGGTCGCGGCGTTGCACCTGTGTGATGTGCATCCGTTGCCGCGAATACGAGACCGCACCCGACCGGCCGTACTGCATCCACTGCACCTTCGCGGTGCGCGCCGAGGTGGAGGAGGGCCTGCGCCGGCTCGCCGACTACCTCGGGGCGTGGGCTGCGTTCGATGAGTGGTGCGCAGTTCGCGGCCGGCTGACCGCGGTCTGACGTTCTCCGAAAGAGTTAGGGCGCGACGACCGCGCGACCGCGGAGGACACGCGGCGCCGCGCGTGCGTAGTCGAGGCCCGAGATCCAGGTCAGTGCCAACGCGACCACGAGCGCCCACCACGCCACGTCGTCCCGCCAAGCCCCGGCCGCGGCAAGCCCGCCGATCGCGGCTGCGATCGCCTGCGACCAGGTCTTCAGCTTGCCGAGGTCTCTCGCGGCGATCACGACGCCGCGCTCGACGGCCGCCTGGCGCAGGCCCGAGATGAGGAGCTCACGCGCGACGATCGCGGCGACCATCCAGGCGGGGAAGACGCCCTGGTCGATGAGGACGATCAGCGTCGCCATCACGAGCAGCTTGTCCGCGACGGGGTCGAGGAGCGAGCCGATCGACGAGACCTGGCCGCTGCGGCGCGCGAGTCGTCCGTCGAACCAGTCGGTCGCCATCGCGGCGATGAAGACACCCGTGGCCCAGTAGTCGTGGCTCGGGAACGAGATCGCGAAGAGCGCGACCACGAACGGCACCGAGACCGCTCTGGCGACGGTCAACTGATCCGCGAGGCTCATCCGCAAGGAGAATACGGTCTGTGTTCGCCAAAGTCCTGGTCGCCAACCGCGGTGAGATCGCCCTCCGCATCTTCCGCACCCTGCGCGACATGAACATCGCCTCCGTCGCGGTCTACTCGGACGTCGACCGCACGGCCGTTCATACGCTGTACGCCGACGAGGCGCTTGCGCTCGGCGGCAGTACCTCCGCAGAGACCTATCTCGTCGTGTCAAAGCTGCTCGAGGCTGCCGAGCGGTCGGGCGCGGAGGCCGTGCATCCCGGCTACGGCTTCCTGGCGGAGAACGCCGCGTTCGCACGGGCGGTCGAAGAGGCCGGGCTCGTCTGGATCGGCCCGCCGCCGGACGCGATCGAGCTGATGGGGTCGAAGACCCGCGCACGGCAGGCGATGCAGGCGGCTGGTGTGCCGATCATCCCCGGCACGACCGACCCGGTCGGCTCAGCCGACGAGGTGGTCGAACTCGGCGACGAGATCGGCTGGCCACTCCTCATCAAGGCCGCCGCCGGTGGCGGCGGGAAGGGCATGAAGGTGGTGCGCGGCGCCGACGAGGCGGCGCAGGCGTTCGAGTCGGCCCGCCGTGAGGGCCAGGCGTACTTCGCCGATGCGTCGGTCTACGTCGAGCGCTACCTCGAGGATCCGCGCCATGTCGAGGTGCAGGTGCTCGCCGACAGCTTCGGCAACGTGATCCATCTGGGCGAGCGCGACTGCACGATCCAGCGACGACACCAGAAGCTCGTCGAGGAAACGCCGTCGCCGGCCGTCGGCGCGGAACTGCGGAGCCGCATCGGGAAGATCGCGGTCGACGCGGCACGCGCTGCCGGCTACCGCTCGGCCGGGACGATCGAGGGCCTGCTCGCGCCGGACGGCTCCTACTACTTCATGGAGATGAACACGCGCATCCAGGTCGAGCACACGATCACCGAGGTCGTCGCAGGGGTCGATCTGGTGCGTGCACAGGTACAGATCGCCGCGGGCGAGCGCCTCGAATTCACCCAGGACGAGATCCGGCTGCAAGGCCACGCGATCGAGTGCCGCATCAACGCCGAGGACATCGCCAACGGGTTCCTGCCGTCGCCGGGAACGATCACCGTCTACCGGGAGCCCTCAGGGCCGGGTGTGCGTGTCGACTCCGGCGTCACGGCCGGGTCGGAGATCTCGCCTCTGTACGACCCGATGATCGCGAAGCTGATCGTGCGCGGCGCCGATCGTGAGGATGCGATCGGCCGGATGCTGCGGGCGCTCGGCGAGTTCGAGATCGGCGGCGTGAAGACGCTGATCGGGTTCCACAAGGCGCTTCTGTCGCATCCGTGCTTCGCGGCGGGCGAGACGTGCCACGGGATCGTCGAATCCGAATTGCTGGCCCGGCGTGCGGCCGAGTTGACGGTCGAGCCCGTGGCGGACGGAGGAGCGGCGCGCGGCGGAGTCGAGCGGACGGCGGTCGCCGAGGTCGACGGTCGTCGGGTCTCGGTGAAGGTGCGTGTGCCGGAGCCTCCGTACCGGGCGCTCGCACGCCGTCGCCGTGAGCGCGCCTCGGCCGGCGCGGGCGGGGCAGGCTCGGGGCTCGTGACGAGCCCGATGCAGGGAACCGTCCTCGACGTGAAGGTCGCCGAGGGCGACACGGTCGAGGCGGGGCAGGTCGTTGCGATCGTCGAGGCGATGAAGATGGAGAACGAGGTGGCGGCCCACCGTGCGGGGATGATCGCCGACGTCGCCGTCTCGGCCGGCGAGCCGGTCACGACCGGCCAGCCGATCTGCTCGATCACAGACGCCGCACCCGCGACCTGACGCAACGTCAGCCGACGGCGCGCCTGGCTCCGGCCCGCCCATTCGTTTAAAGTCTTGCGATGAGTGCGCAGAGCGAGCCTGCCGGGCAGATCTCCCGGCTGACGAACGCCATCGGCGAGGGACTCGTCTCCTTCGAGCTCGTGCTCTACGCGTCGGTTGGCTTGCTCCTCGGAGCCGCCGGGACGCTCATCCTCGTCGGCAGCGTCAGCGCGCTCGTCCGTGCAGTCGCCAACGGCCACGGTGCGGTCGAGACCGGCATCGTCGTGCTTGACCGGGTGCTGCTCGCGCTGATCGTCGGCGAGCTTCTGTACACGCTGCGGTTCGTCGTCCGCACGCACGAGATCGCGGTCGAGCCGTTCCTCTACATCGGGATCATCGCCGTCGTGCGGCGCATCCTGATCGTCACAGCGCAGTTCGAGCGGGGGCCGCAAACGGGGCGGGCACTCACGAACACGCTCCTCGAGTTCGGCCTGCTCGGCGTGCTCGTGCCCGCGCTTGCTGTGGCTGTCTTCCTCGTGCGGCGGAACAAGTCCGTGCCGCTCGCGGCCCAACCGGTCTAGCCGCGTCAGCCCGGCCGGTCGCTTCCAGCGACGGCGAAGCCAGGGACGCGGCTAAAGTCCGCGCGGCCCAATGGACCTTCTCGAGTATCAAGGCAAAGAGCTTTTCAAGCGCTTCGGCATTCCGGTGTCCGACGGGCGACTTGCGACGACGCCTGCGGAGGCACGCGCGGCCGCCGAGGAGATCGGCGGGCCCGTCGTCGTGAAGGCGCAGGTGCTCACCGGCGGCCGCGGCAAGGCCGGTGGCGTGAAGCTCGCGGATGACCCGGACGATGCCGAACGCAAGGCAACGGACATCATCGGTCTCGACATCAACGGCCACGTCGTCGAGAAGCTCTGGATCGAGAGCGCCTCCGACATCGCGAAGGAGTACTACCTCTCGGTCACCTTCGACCGGGGCGCGAAGAAGCCGCTCTTCATGTTCACGACGCAGGGTGGAATCGAGATCGAGCAGGTCGCCGACGAGAATCCCGACGCGCTCGTGCGCCTGCACGTCGACGCGCTCGAGGGGTATCAGCCCTGGGTCGCCCGCCGGCTGATCTACGGCGCCGGAGTGGAGGACCCGTCCGAGCAGAAGCAGATCGCCGACATCATCGGGAAGCTCTACCGCTGCTTTGTCGAGTGCGACGCGATGCTCGCCGAGATCAACCCACTGATCGTCACGCCCGACGGCGATGTACGCGCGCTCGATTCCAAGTTCACGGTCGACGACAGCGCGCTCTACCGCCATCCCGACATTGCCGAGTTCCGTGAGATCAGCGCGGCCGATCCACTCGAGGCATTCGCGCGCGAGAAGGGCGTCACCTACGTGAAGCTCGACGGCTTCGTCGGCATCCTCGGGAACGGGGCCGGGCTCTCGATGTCGACGGTCGACGTGGTCGTGGTCGCGGGTGGTAAGCCGGCGAACTTCTGCGACCTCGGCGGCGGTGGCAACGCCCAGGGTGTGATCGACGCGCTCGAGGTGATCACGCGCGACGAGCAGGTGCGTTCGATTCTCTTCAATATCTTCGGCGGGATCACCCGTTGCGACGAGGTCGCACGCGGCATTCTCGAGGCGCTCGAGCAGATGCAGATCACGCTGCCGATCGTCGTCAGGCTGGACGGCACGAACGCCGTCGAGGGCCGCCAAATACTTGCCGACGCGGCGCCCGCCAATCTCCACGTCGAACCGACGATGCTCGAGGCTGCGAAGAAGGCCGTGGAGCTTGCGGCATGAGTGACGTCTGGAGCGATCGTGCCGAGGCCTACCGCTCGTCGGCGACGCACGCAAGCGACGCCGATCTCGACACGGTCGTCGAGATGTGCAACCCGCATGCGGGTGTGAAGGCGCTCGACGTCGCGACCGGGGGCGGCCATGTTGCGCGCAGGCTGCGTGAGCAGGGAGCGGAGGTCGTGACCGCGGATCCCGCACCGGGCATGCGGGCGGATGTCGTCTGCATGGCGGAAGACCTTCCGTTCGCCGACGGCTCCTTCGATGTCGTCGTCACGCGCATCGCAGCGCATCACTTCGCGGACATCGGCAAGGCGGTGGGCGAGATGGCACGCGTGTCGAACCGTGTCGTGGTCGTCGAGGACACGCTCTACACCTCCGACGAGGTCGAGGCGGCCGAGAAGCTCCGCGACCCGACGCACGTCCGCAGCCTCTCCGAGGAGGAGTGGCGAGAGCTGCTCGAGAGCGCCGGCCTGGAGCTCGAGCGCGTCGAGTTCTTCGAGAAGACCCACGACTTCAACGACTGGCTCGCGCGAACCGGCTGCACCGGGCACGACGCGGAGCGTGTGCGCGAGTTCCTCGCCCCGGTCTCGAGCGAGGACGGCTCGACCTGGCACGACACGAAGATCCTGATCAAGGCGCGGAAGTCTCAGTCGTAATGGCGATCATCGTCGACAACGAGACGCGGCTCGTCGTCTCCGGGCTCACAGGCTCGGAGGGGCGCTTCCATGGTTTGCGGAACCGCGACTACGGGACGAACGTCGTCGCCGGGGTGACGCCCGGCAAGGGCGGCCAGGACGTCGAAGGCGTTCCCGTGTTCAACACGGTCGCCGACGCGGTCTCGGAAGCGGGTGCGAATACCTCGATGGTCTTCGTGCCTGCCCGGTTCGCGTCGGATGCGATCTACGAGGCCGTCGACGCCGGCATCAAGACGGTGATCTGCATCACCGAGCACATCCCCGCACACGAGATGCTGCGGGTGCACACGTATGTGCGGCCGAAGGGCGTCACGCTGATCGGCCCGAACTGTCCCGGTGTGCTCTCGCCTGGGAAGGCGAACGTCGGGATCATCCCGGCCGAGGTGTTCAAACCGGGTGCGATCGGCCTCGTGTCACGCTCCGGGACGCTGACCTACCAGATCGGGAACGAGCTGGCCCAGCGCGGGCTCGGCAACTCGACGATCGTCGGAATCGGCGGCGATCCGATCGTCGGCTCCAGCTTCATCGACGTCCTCGAGAAGTTCGAGGCCGACCCCGAGACCGAGACGGTCGTCCTTGTCGGCGAGATCGGCGGGGACGAAGAGGAGAAGGCGGCGCAGTGGGTGGCCGAGCACATGACGAAGCCGGTCTACTCCTACATCGCAGGTTTCTCCGCACCGCCGGGCAAGACGATGGGGCACGCCGGCGCGATCATCTCGGGGTCGTCGGGCACCGCGCAGGCGAAGAAGGACGCGCTCGAGGCCGTCGGCATCAAGGTCGGCACGACCCCGACCGAGGTCGCCGAGCTCGTGATCGCAGCCTCTAACTGACCTCTAACGAACGACGCCCGAGGCGACCCAGGCGCGGGCGCCCAGCTCGAACGGGCCGTCGCCCAGACCGAGGCGGTCGCGGTAGGCATCGTGCAGGGCCGCTCGCCGCTCGTCCTCGAGCGAGACGCAGAACGCGCCCGGAATGTCTCGGCGCCCGACATCCCTCCGAGCGTAGGCGGTCTGCGAGGAAAGTCACAGCGAGCTCTTAGCCCTCTCTTCGCTTCGACACGGAAGCTTCGGTGGCAGGACTGACGCACGAAAGGAGACGAAGACGATGAACGACAAGCAGAAGGTGGCGACCGCGATCATCGCGACGGCACTCGCTGTGGGCGGTGGCGGCGCGCTCGCCTCAGGCCATAGCGGCACGAGCTCGAAGTCGAGCTCGTCGGCCACCGCGGCCCACAACGATTCGCACCTTGGGCCGTTGTCGGTCGCTGCGACGTATCTCGGCCTGACGACCGATGATCTTCGCACGCAACTGGCATCCGGGAAGTCGCTCGCCGACGTCGCGAGTGCGCAGAGCAAGTCGGTGAGCGGACTCGAGGCGGCGCTGCTCGCGAATCTGAAGTCAGACCTCGACGCCGATGTGACCGCCGGTCGCATCACGAGCGATCGTGAGTCGCAGATCCTTGCGAACGCGAAGACGCAGATCGCCGCGCAGGTCGCACGCAAGGGCGTCGCCGGCGGGCCGGGCGTTCACGGCGACCGGGGCGGGCTCGAGCACGCGGCCGCGCAGTACCTCGGGCTGACCGATGCCGAGCTGCAGGCCCAGCGGCAGGCCGGCAAGTCGCTCGCCGCGATCGCGACGGCGCAGGGCAAGACGGTCGCCGGCCTGAAGGCGGCACTCGTCGCGCAGTTCAGCTCGACGCTCGACACGTACGTCAACGCAACTGACCCCGGTGGCCCCGGCTTCGGCTTCGGCGGCCACGGCGGTCCCGGTGGGCCGGGTGGGCCGGGCGGGCCGGGCGGCTTCGGCGGCCCCGGCTTCGGCCCGCGTCATCCATAGAGAGGGAGCGTCAGGCGGAAGCGGGCGCCGGCCGAAGAGCTTTCGGC
>JBAQHS010000058.1:0-7235 GCA_049288455.1 Gaiellaceae bacterium
TCTCAGAATGTCCGTTCGCCGCTCGGGTGTGATCGGCGAGTGCGATGCAAGGACGCAGGGAGAACCCGATAGCGGTGTTCTATCGGGTCGACCGAGGACGCAGCAGCGCGCCGCCGAGCGCAGCCGATCGGCACAACGCTCGTTTTGAGACGAGTTCCAGGTTCCGGCCTTCGACCGCGTTGGACTTCGGTGCGCTCAGAACCTGGTTTCGTGCGTTTCGGACCCTCGCCGCGGTCACGCGTTCGGAGGAGGGCGCGGGGCGGTTAGCATCGCGTCCGGTGCAGACACTCCGCCGGACGCCGCTTCATGACCGCCACGTCGCCCTCGGCGCGCGCATGGTGCCCTTCGCCGGGTGGGAGATGCCCGTGCAGTACACAGGCGTGATCGACGAGCACCGCGCCGTCCGCACCGGCGCCGGCGTGTTCGACGTCTCCCACATGGGCGAGATCGAGGTCGAGGGGCCGACGGCACGCGAGGTGCTGCAGGGGGTGCTCTCCAACGACATCGAGAAGCTCGAGCCCGGGGACGCGCAATACACCCTGCTCACGAACGAGACTGGCGGGATCATCGACGACCTCATCGTCTACCGCCTCGATGAGCACCGCTACCTGATCGTCGCGAACGCCTCGAACGTAGACGCTGTCGTCCGCTGGCTGAAGGAGCACGAGCAGCGAGGCTCGGACGTGCGCGATGTCTCCGACCAGTACGCACTCCTCGCCGTGCAGGGACCTGAGGCTCTTGCGAGGCTCGGCCTGCCGTCTGCGAAAGCGTTCACCTGGGAGATGGGTGAGCTCGACGGTGTCGAGGTGATGATCAACCGCACGGGGTACACCGGCGAGGAAGGGGTCGAGCTCGGGTGCATGGACGAGGACGCCGTCGATCTCTGGGACGCGATCCTCGCGCGCGGGGTCACGCCGTGTGGCCTCGGCGCCCGTGACACCTTGCGGCTCGAGGTCTGCTACCCGCTGCACGGCAACGACATCGGCCCGCAGTGGGATGCGATCTCCTCGGGCCTCGGCTGGGCTTGCGCACTCGATACCACCTTCACGGGAGTCGAGCGGCTCCGTGAGGTGAAAGCGCGCGGCCCAGAGCAGAAGCTTGTCCCGTTCGTGATGACGGAGAAGGCGATCCCACGCCAGGGAATGGGCATCGAGGGCGGCGGCGAGGTCACGTCCGGAACGCAGTCGCCGATGCTCGATGTCGGCATCGGCCTCGGCTACGTTCCGTCGGGCTCCGGCGCGCCGGGGACGGAGCTCGTGATCGACGTGCGCGGCAAGCCCCGTCGTGCAGAAGTGAAGAAGAAGCCCCTCTATTCGAAGGAGCACTGACGTGGCCGCGAGCGAGTCGTATCCAGACGACCTGCAATACCACCCCGAGCACGACTGGGCTCGGATCGACGGTGACGAGGCGACCCTCGGCATCACCTGGTTCGCGCAGGACGCGCTGGGCGAGCTCGTGCACTACGAGCCACCGGACGTCGGGTCGAACGTCGCCAAGGACACCTCCTACGGCGAAGTCGAGTCGGTCAAGGCGGTGTCCGACCTGATCTCGCCGCTCTCCGGCGAGGTGCTCGAGGTGAACCAGCGCGTGCTCGACGCACCGGAGACCGTGAACGAGGATCCGTACGGCGAGGGCTGGCTGATCCGCGTGCGCATGTCGAACGCAGCGGAGCGGGACGCGCTGCTCGACGTCGCCGCGTACAAGAAGGTGCTCGAGACGCAGTGAGCTATCTCTCGCTCACCGATGCCGACCGCGAGGAGATGCTGGCGGCGATCGGCGTCGCCTCGATCGAAGAGCTGTTCCGGGACATCCCGACGACCCTCCGCTACGCGCGCGAGCTGGACATCGCGCCTGCGCTGACGGAGTCGGAGCTGCAGCGCCACATGGAGGAGCTCGCGGCGAAGAATGTGGTCGACGAGGTGTGCTTCCTCGGAGGCGGTATCTACGATCACTACGTCCCCGCCGTTGTCGACGCCGTGCTTCAGCGCGGTGAGTTCCTCACCGCCTACACGCCGTACCAGCCGGAGATGAGCCAGGGCGTCCTCCAGGCGATCTTCGAGTACCAGACCGCGATCTGCGAGCTGACCGGCATGGACGTCTCGAATGCTTCGGGGTACGACGGCACGACGGTTGCGGCTGACGCCTGCTTCGTCGCGAAGCACGCAACCGGCCGTTCGAAGATCGTCGTCACCGAGGCGACGAGCCCGCAGGTGCGCCAGGTCGTGAAGACGTACGCGCCGGGTTTCGGCCTGCAGGTGATCGAGGTTCCGCACGATGGTGGAGTGACTGACCCGGATCGCGTTCGCGAGGCGGCGCAGGATGCCGCCGCGGTGATCTTTCAGCAGCCGAACTTCTTCGGGTGCCTCGAAGCGGCGCCGGACCTCGCAACGGCGGCAAACGATGCCGGTGCGATGTCGATCGCGCACGTCGACCTCATCTCACTCGGCGTGCTCGAGGCGCCGGGGGTGTACGGCTGCGCGATGGCGATCGGCGAGGGCCAATCCGCCGGCAACGCGATGAGCTACGGCGGCCCGCATTACGGGTTCCTCGCCGCCCGCTCGGATTACATCCGCCGGCTGCCCGGCCGGATCGTCGGCGAGACCGTCGACACGTCCGGGCAGCGGGGATACGTCCTCACACTCCAGACGCGCGAGCAACACATCCGACGCGAGAAGGCGACCTCGAACATCACGACCAACCAGACCCTGCTCGCGCTCGCGGGCCTCGTGCACCTGAGCCTCCTCGGCCCACAGGGCTTGCGCGAGCTCGGTGAGACGTGCATGGCGCTCGCCGGATATGCAAAGTCCGAGCTCCAGTCCGCGGGCTTCGAGCTCGCATTCCCCGAGCAGGCGACGTTCAAGGAGTTCGCGGTGCGGACGGGGCGCAACGCACGCGAAGCGTTGAGCGCGGCGCGGCAGCAGGGGATCTACGCGGGCTACCCGCTCGGACGCGACTACCCAGGCCTCGACGACGTCCTGCTCGTCGCGTTGACCGAGAAGCGGACGGTGGACGAGATCGACCGGCTGGTGAAGGCCCTCGCCACATGAAGCTGATCTACGAGAAGTCGCAACCGGGTCGCCGCGGGATCGGAATCCCGAAGCCCGACCTGCCGGTGCCTGAGGTGCCGGCCGAGCTTGCGCGGGCCCGTCCGCCGCGACTGCCGGAGCTCGCCGAGCCCGAGGTGCTCCGTCACTTCACCGAGCTCTCGACACGGAACTTCGGCATCGACACCGGGTTCTATCCGCTCGGCAGCTGCACGATGAAGTACAACCCGCGCATCAACGAGCGCCTGGTCGGGCTGTCCGGCTTCGCCGGCCTGCATCCACTGATCGAGGACGACGCGGCGCAAGGCGCGCTCGAGCTCGAATGGCACCTGCAGGAGATCCTCCGCGAGGTGACCGGGCTCGACGCGGTCTCGCTGCAACCGGCAGCCGGAAGCCAGGGAGAGCTGACCGGGCTGATGCTCTTCCATGCGTACTTCGCAGACCGAGGCGAGGACGAGTCGCGGCGCAAGATCGTCATTCCGGACACGGCGCACGGCACGAATCCGGCGAGCGTGACGATGGCCGGTTACGAGCTGACCCCGGTGAAGACCGACACGCGCGGCAACATCGATGTCGAGGATCTGCGCGGCAAGGTCGACGAGCACACGGCCGGGCTGATGCTCACAAACCCGTCGACGCTCGGTCTCTTCGACGAGAACATCGAGGAGATCCGCGACATCTTCCGCGCCGCGGGCGCGTTGATGTACTACGACGGCGCGAACCTCAACGCCGTGTGCGGCATCTCGCGTCCCGGTGACATGGGGTTCGACGTCGTGCACATCAACCTGCACAAGACGTTTTCGCAACCGCATGGCGGCGGCGGGCCGGGGGGTGGGCCGATCGCCGTCCGCGAGTCGCTTGCGCCGTACCTGCCGGCGCCGGTCGTTGCGAGAGACGGCGAGGCCTTCCGCCTCGACTACGACCGTCCGAAGTCGATCGGCAAGGTGCGTGCGTTCTCAGGTCCGTTCGGCGTCTTCGTTCGCTCCTACGCGTTCATCCGCTCGTACGGCCCGGGCCTCCGGGAGATGAGCGAGGTTGCCGTGCTCAACGCGAACTACGTGCTTGCGCGCCTGAAGGACGTCTACGACCTGCCGTTCGACCGACTGTGCATGCACGAGTTCGTCGTCTCCGCGCGAACGCTGAAGCGTGAGCACGGCATCAGCGCGCTCGACGTGGCGAAGCGACTGATGGACTACAACTTCCACCCGCCCACGATCTACTTCCCGCTGATCGTTCCCGAGGCACTGATGGTGGAGCCGACGGAGTCGGAGGCGAAGGAGACGCTCGACGCGTTCATCGATGCGATGCGTGCGATCGCCGTCGAGGCCGCGGACGACCCGCAGTTGCTCCGCGACGCGCCGCACGACCGTCCGGTGCGCCGGCTCGACGAGGTGCGTGCCGCGAAGAACCCGGTGGTGCGCTTCGGCTTCGAGGCGCATCAGGCGGAGCAGGGGGCAGGCGGCCGCCAGCTCGAGACGCAAAAAGGCGCCTGACCGAGGACGACGCTAGGCGTCGTCCTCCGGCCAGAAGCCTTCGAGGATCTCCGACTCTCCGGAGGCGCCGGCGCCGAAGGCGAGGAACTCGATCCCTTCCGAGCCGCTCTCGAAGGCGCGGGGTGTGTCCGGGGAGACGCGGATCGAGTCCCATTGCCCGACGTCGACCACGTCGTCGCCGATCTTCATCCGCCCACCGCCCGAGAGGATCACGTAGATCTCCTCCTGGTCGCCGTGCTTATGGCCGAACGGCTGGCGAAAATCGGGCATCAGCTTCTGGTAGCTGAAGCCGCCCTTCTCGGCGTCGAGGGGCTTCCGCCCGAAGCGGGCCTCGACCTGCGGAGACAGGCCGAATTGGGTCGCCGAGTCGTCGATTTCCTTGATGTTCTTGATCGCGTAGTTGCTCATGTCGGCTCCTTACCCGGGTCTGCGACTCTGTAACGATTCGACCGGTCGCGAGTCTGTAGTGCGACCCCTCTGAAAGGAAGGATTTGGCACAGAAGATCGTCAAAACGGAAGCCGAGTGGAGGGCCGAGCTGACCCCCGAGCAGTACCGCGTGCTGCGAGAGAAGGGGACCGAGCGGCCGTTTACCGGTGAGTTCGACCACACCTTCGAGCAGGGCACCTACGTGTGCGCCGGCTGCGGAGCGCAACTCTTCACCTCTGATGCGAAGTTCGACTCGGGGTGTGGCTGGCCGGCGTTCTCCGCGTCGCTCGGCGAGGACGCGGTCGAGGAGGAGACAGATGTCTCGTACGGCATGACCCGCACCGAAGTGATGTGCGCGACCTGCGACGGGCACCTCGGGCATGTGTTCCCCGACGGCCCGCATCCGACGGGACTCCGTTACTGCATCAATTCGGCTGCGCTGAAGTTGGAGGAGGACTAATGGAGAAGAAGGCAACATTCGGCGCGGGCTGCTTCTGGGGCGTCGAGGCCGCGTTTCGGAAGCTCGACGGCGTCACCCGCACGCGTGTGGGCTACGCCGGCGGGGGCGTCGAGAACCCGACTTACGAGCAGGTTTGCTACTCCGACACCGGGCATGCCGAGGTCGTCGAGGTCACCTACGACGACGAGAAGATTCCCTACGAGAAGCTGCTCGCGATCTTCTGGGCCGAGCACGACCCGACCCAGCTGAACCGCCAGGGACCGGACGTCGGTGCGCAGTACCGCTCGGCGATCTTCGTGCACGACGCCGAGCAGCGGGCAGCCGCGGAGGCCTCACGCGACCGGCTGCAGGAGCGGCTCTCGCGGCCGGTGGTAACGCAGATCGAAGACGCACCTCCCTTCTGGGAGGCGGAGGACTATCACCAGCAGTACCTCGAGAAGCGCGGCCTTGCGAGCTGCACGCCGCGGCTCGCGGCCGTCTCCTAGCGTGAACGGCGGGGCCCCGCCGCACAGGGGCCCCGCCGCTTCACCGAACTCTGAACCACAGACGCCCGTTGACCAAGCCCTCGTTCGGGGGTCGACCGTCCGGAGCGCTTGCAGGTTCGCAGGGTTATGTGGCTGCGGCGGCTTCGGCCTCGCGCTTGCGGCGTGAGGTCGACGACGCGCGCTTGGAGCCGTTCAGCTCGACCTTGCGCAGGCGAATCGACTGGGGCGTCACCTCGACGCACTCGTCGTTTCGGATGAACTCGAGGGCCTGTTCGAGCGAGAGCGGGCGCGGCGGGATCAGCCGGATCAGCTCGTCGGCCGAGGAGGCGCGCATGTTGGTGAGCTTCTTCGGCTTCGACGCGTTCACGTCGAGGTCTTCGCGGCGCGCGTTCTCGCCGACGATCATTCCCTCGTACAGCTCATCGGTCGGCTTGATGAAGAGCGAGCCGCGTTCCTGGAGGTTCTCGATCGCGAAGCCGGTCGCCTGTCCGCGGCGGTCGGCGACGAGGCTGCCCGTGGGGCGCGTGCGAATCGCGCCGTGCCACGGCTCCCAGCGCTCGAAGACGTGGTGCATGATCCCGGCGCCGCGGGTCTCGGTGAGGAACTCGGTGCGGAAGCCGATCAGGCCCCGGGCGGGCACGAGGTACTCCATGCGCGCCCAGCCGGTGCCGTGATTGACCATCTGCTGCATGCGGCCCTTGCGCAGTGCGAGGAGCTGCGTGACGACGCCGACGTAGTCCTCGGGGACGTCGATCGCGACGCGCTCGACCGGCTCGTGCCTCTTGCCGTCGATCTCGCGCACGAGCACCTCGGGCTTGCCGATCGTCAGCTCGAAGCCCTCGCGCCGCATGATCTCTGCGAGCACCGCGAGCTGGAGCTCGCCGCGTCCCTGCACCTCCCACGCATCCGGGCGCACGGTGGGGAGGACGCGCAGCGAGACGTTGCCAACGAGCTCCTGGTCGAGCCGCTGCTTGACGAGGCTCGCGGTCAGCTTGGTGCCCTCGGTGCCGGCGAGCGGAGAGGTGTTGATGCCGATCGTGATCGAGAGGCTCGGCTCATCGACCGAGGTGACGGGCAAGGGGCGCGGGTCATCGGGATCAGCGATCGTCTCGCCGATCGTCACGTCAGGGAGGCCTGCGAGCGCGACGATCTCACCGGGGCCCGCCTCGTCGGCGGGCACGCGGTCAAGGGCCTCGGTAATGAAGAGCTCGGTGACCCGCGCGTTCTCGATCTCGCCGTTTGCGCGGCACCAGGCGATCTGCTGGCCCTTCTTCAGCGTCCCGTGGCGGACGCGGAGCAGGGCGAGCCGGCCGACGTACGGCGAGG
>JBAQHS010000059.1:0-25316 GCA_049288455.1 Gaiellaceae bacterium
GCCGGGCGCAGCTCGAGTGCCTCGGCGACCGTGGCGACGCACAGGGCCGTCGCGCCGGCCCCAACCGCCGCGACGGCGCAGTCGACCGCGCCGTGCCCGTAGGCGTTCCCTTTGACGACCGCCCAGAGCTCGGCGCCCTCGAGCGTCTGCACGAGGGTGCCGACGTTGCGCCGCAGAGCTCCGAGGTCGATCGTGATCTCGGAGCGCATTACTGGAGCGGAGCGCGCTGCAGGCCGTACCCGGCGAGCGCACGCCGCAACTCGGGCAGCAGGTCGGATGCGATCGCCCCGGGTTGGGGATCGACAAGCTCGGCGGCGACACCGTGCGCTACCGCCGCCGCGGCCGCTGCGAACCGCGCCTCGAGCCCCTTCGCAAGAAATGCAGCGACGATCCCGGTGAGCACGTCGCCGGTTCCCGCCGTCGCCAGCGCGGGAGTCCCGTAGGTCGCGACGAGAACGCCCTCGCGTGGCGCGCCGACGAGGGTGTCGGCCCCCTTCAGCAGGACGACGGAGCCGAAGCGCGCCGTGGCCCGGCGTACCGCGTCAAGTCGATGGGCGTCGATCTCGCGCGACTCGACTCCGAGCAGGCTCGCGAGCTCGCCCGCGTGCGGCGTCAGCACCGTCGCGGCCTTCCGAGCGAACGGCTGGAGGCCCCAGAGCGCGTCCGCGTCGACCACGACGGGCAGGTCGAGCTGCTCGAGCAGCAGGCGCACGAGCTCGACCGTGCCCTCGCTCCGGCCGAGCCCAGGCCCGATCGCGACCGCGTCGGCCTTGTCGGCAGCCTCGAGGATCAGCTCGAGCGACCGCGGTAGCAGGCGTCCCGAGGAATCCTCCGGCAGCGGCCGCTTCACCACCTCGAGCAGTCCCGCCTCGAACACCGGCATGGTGGACTCCGGCGCCGCCAGCGCGACGTAGCCTGCGTCGGCGCGAAAGGCCGCGAGGGAGGCCAGCATCGGCGCGCCCGTGAGGCCGCGCGAGCCACCGACGATCAGCACCGAACCCGCGCTGTACTTCGTCGAGCCGGTGTGCTTCCGCGGCACCTCGAGGAGCGCGGAGGCTGGTACGAGTGAGTGCTCGTGCTCCCGCGGGCGCAGCCCGATCGGCGCGATCCGAACCGACCCCGTGTGAAAGAGCCCGGGCGCAATCGCAAGGCCGACTTTCGGCGCACCGAACGTGACGGTTGCGCTCGCCTGCACGGCGACCCCGGCGACCTCTCCCGTCGATGCGTTCACGCCGGAAGGGACGTCGACCGAGACGATCGGCCGGCCGCTCGCGTTCATCAGCTCGATCATCCTCGCGGCGTCCTCTCGCGGCGCGTCGGCCAGACCGATTCCGAGCAGGGCGTCGACGATCACATCTGGCGTACCGAGGTCGCCGACGCCCTCGACGACCAGCACCTCGCGTCCTGCCTCGCGGAGCCGGCGCGCGCAGACGCGCCCGTCGCCACCGTTGTTCCCGCCGCCACAGACGACGGTGACGCTCCCGGGGAACTGGCGCAGCACGTGCTCGGCGACGGCCGAGCCTGCGCGCTCCATCAATTCCTCCAGCGACCCCTGGTGTGCCTCCTCGGCCTGTCGCGTCTCGTCCGCCGTGAGGAGCGGCTGCAGCCTCACTGCTCGGCCTCCATGACGACCGCGACCGCGGCTGCGAGCTCACGTGAATGGGTCATCGACAGCTCGATCTTCCCTGCCCCGACCTTCTGTGCCCACGCCGCAGTCCTCCCCGTGAGAAAGACGCCGGGCTTGGGACGGCCTCGAATCTCGATCTCCTTCCAGGTGAAGTACACGCCTGAGCCGAGTGCCTTGCCGACCGCTTCCTTCGCGGCGAAGCGCCCCGCATAGTGCTGCGGCGGGTTCGGCTTCGCGTCGCAGTACGCGCGCTCGGCCTCGGTGAAGCAGCGCTCGCGAAAGCCGTCGCCGTGCCGCGCGAGCGCGCGGCGGATCCGCTCGATCTCGATCAGGTCGACGCCTACGCGCACGCTTCTACCCGCGCCTACAGGTTCGCTTCGAGCCAGTCGGGAAGCTGTGCGATCGACGAGACGATCGCGTCCGGCTGCACCTGGGACCGCTCGACTTCGTCCGGCCGGAACTTGCCGGTGCGCACGAGGACGGTCTTCATCCCGTGCCGGTGCGCGCCGAGGCAGTCACTCTCGAGATCGTCACCGATCATCCAGGTCATCTCGGCCTCGGCGTCGAGCGCCTCGAGTGCGGCGGTGAAGTAGGCGGCGCTCGGCTTGCCGAGCACCGTCGCCTCGGTATCGGCGGCGTACTCGAGCCCGGCGACAAACGCACCGCCGTCGAGCCGCGGTCCGTCCCCGGTCTGCCACCAGCGATTCTTGTGCAGGCAATACAGATCGGCGCCCGCATCCAGCTCGTGGAAGGCCCGATTGAGGTTGAGGTAGGAGAAGATGCGCCCGGTCTCCTCACCCTCGTCGGCCCCGCCGATCAGGACTGCGTCGACGTTCATGCCGACGAGCTGCAGCCCCTCGAGGTCGTCGAGGATGCCGGGCATCGTCAGTGCGAGCACCCGCTTGCCCTTGAGGGCACGCGCCGCGACGACGCCGGTCGTCTGGAGCTCACTGTCTTCGACCTCGATCTGCATCTCGCGCAGACCGGTGGCCACCTGGCTCCGAGAGCGAGTTGTGGTGTTCGTCACGAAACGAAGTCGATGCCCGGCGTCGCGCAAGCGCCGCACTGCGAGGGCCGCTCCGGCGATCGGCGCTCCCGAGACGTGCAGCACACCATCCACGTCAACGAGAATCGCGGCCATGGATGTCGAGTCTATTCGGTCCGAGATCGCGTTCAGGTTCTCCCGCTCGAGCGGACCTGGCGGCCAGCACGCGAACAAGAGCTCGACGCGGGCCGAGGCGATCTTCGATGTCGAGCAGTCGCTGGGACTCAGCGAGGCCGAGCGCTCACGTGTGCTCGACAAGCTCGGGCCGGTGGTGCGCGCCGTGGCCCAGGACGAGCGGTCGCAGTTTCGCAATCGCGAGCTCGCGACCGACCGTATCCTCGAGCAGTTGCGCGAGGCGACGAAGATCCGGCGCAAACGCACCGCGACGAAGCCGACCCGCGCCGCGAAGGAGCGCCGGCTCGACGACAAGAAGCGGCGCGGCGAGACGAAGCGGCTCCGGCGCGGCCCCTCAGATCAACCTGGTTCCGCTTCTTGAACCTGGAACTCGTCTCAAAAACGAGCGTTGTGCCGCTCGGCTGCGCTCGCCGGCGCGCTGCTGCGTCCTCGGTCGACCCGATAGAACACCGCTATCGGGTTCTCCCTGCGTCCTTGCATCGCACTCGCCGATCACACCCGATCGGCGAACGGACATTCTGAGACGAGTTCCAGGTTCGATGAGTTTCGAACTGCCGGCGCCCTCCGGAGAGAACTCGTCGACCTGGTTTAAGAGCCAACCAGGTTGGGCGGCGCTCAACTCGCGTAGCGCGGAGGGTCGGCCTCGAACGTGTGCTTGCAGTGCGGGCCGCAGAAGAAGAAGGTGCGGCCGTCGTACTCGGCCGTCGGCCCGTTCGCGTGCTTGTCGACGGTCATGTCGCACACCGGATCCTTTACGCCGCGGCGAAGCGTCAGGGCGATCAACGCCGCGAAGACCACCACAAAGAGCAGATCGAGGACCGACGTGTAGTTCCAGGTGATCGGCCGCTCGGCGATCGAGGCGACCGACGGGCGCGTGGTGGGAACGAGGCCGACGAGCGAGAACAGGCCGTCCACCACGAGCGCAGCGATCACCATCGAGGCGAACATCACACCCACGAGTAACGCCGCGAACCGGGCGCCGTACACCTTGCGGTAGTAGCTGACGATCGGCAGGACGATCAGGTCGGCGAACAGGAACGCGATCACGCCCGAGAACGAGATGCCTCCCGCCCACAGTACGGCGGCGAGCGGGACGTTCCCGATCGAACAGACAAACGCGAGCGCTGCAACGACGGGCCCGACGAGCACGTTCTCGACGTTGCGAAGAAGGCCGGACGAGTCGGAGAGGAAGAGGCCGTTGAAGAACGTCTTCGGCAGCGTTGCGACGTAGCCGGCGATCAGGAACCCGGCGCCGATCTCCTTCCAGAGCATCTGCCAGTCGCCGCGGAAGTTGTGTGCGACATCCGACCACGCCTGGATCGACGTCAGCTTCTGGCGAAATGGAAGCTCGGTGCCCGCCGTGGGGTGCTGGTGGCCCGCGTCGGCCCCGGCGGTGCGCACACGAAGGTCACGTTCACGCTCCGGCGACACGAGCAGACGGAGCCCGGCCCACATCACACCGATCAGGATGAGGCCGCCGACGAACTCGGCAAGCGTGAAGCGCCAGCCGATGAAGAGCCAGAGGACGATCCCGAGCTCGAAGACGAGATTCGTCGAGGCAAACTGGAATGCCATCGCCGAGACGAGACTCGCCCCTTTCTCGAAAAGCGACTTCGCGATCGCGACCGCCGCGTAGGAGCACGACGAGGACGCGGCACCGAGCCCGGTCGCAAGCGCGACCTCCCGCGGCCCGCGGCCACCGAGCGCTCGTTCGAGGCGGGTCCGAGGAACCCACGCCTGGACGATGCCCGAGAGCGCGAACCCGAGCACGAGCGCCCACCACACCTCCCAAAGCATGCGGAGCGCGTTTGCGAGTCCATCCCAGAGCCACATTCGGCCCTAGGCTAGACGCGGCTTAGAGGTTGCGGCGGCCGCGGTGGTCGACGTACCGCGAGTCGGTGCCGTACACGGCACCGAGCACGCACACGGCGATCACGGCGAGCAGAAAGAGGATGGCAGTCATGGATCTCAGGATGCCGAGCAGGGACTATCAGCGCAAATCGTAGTACTATTCGTTTTGATCATGGAACCTTATAGAGATCATCAGGCCTCTCCGTGGCTCGGCGTCGAGCTCCGGCACTTCGCGGCTCTGCAGGCGGTGGCGGGCGAAGGCTCCTTCGGCCGGGCTGCCGAACGGCTCGGCTACACGCAGTCCGCCATCAGCCAGCAGATCGCGACGCTCGAGCGAATCGTGGGCGAGAAGCTCGTCGAGCGACCCGGCGGCCCCCGCGCCGTCTCGCTGACGGAGGCCGGCCGTCTGCTCCTCCGCCACGCCGACTCGATCGTCGCCCGCCTGCAAGCCGCCCAGGCAGACCTGCACGCGCTGCGGGCGGGCGAGGTCGGGACACTCCGCGTCGGCACGTTCCAGTCGGTGGGTGCGCGGCTTCTGCCCGAGATCATGCGGCGCTTCGGGGCTCAGTGGCCGGCGGTCGACGTCGTCCTCGAAGAGTTCGACGACGCGCTCGTCGCGACGGCGCTCGAGCGTGGCGAGCTCGACGTCGGCTTCGTGCTGCTGCCGGTTATCGATGCGCCCCTCGAAACCGTCGTATTGCTTCGCGACCCGTATGTCGCCGTCGTGCCGATCGACTCACCTTACGCGCGCGGGCTTCCTCCCAGTCTCGCCGAGATCGGCGCCGAGCCACTCGTCGGATTCCATTCCGACCGGTCGATCGAGCCGGTCGAGGCGGCGATCCACGGCGCCGGGATCGAGCCGCGTTTCACCCTGCGATCGAATGACAACGGCACGGTGCAGGGACTCGTCGCGGCAGGGGTCGCGAACGCGATCATGCCCCGGCTGACCGTGGATGCAAGCGACCCGCGCGTCGCCGTCCGCGAGCTCGGCGACGCGGTGCCGCCGCGGATCATCGCCATCGCGCGGCACGTCGACCGCTACCTGTCGCCCGCTGCCCGTGCGTTCATCGAGACCGCGACGAGGAGCGTCGAGCCGGCCGCCGGTCTCGTCTGACCGGCTTCGAGCGATCAGCAACGGGGCGGCAACCGAGCTGCGGCACCCGACGGCCGCCCCGTTCCAGATCTCAAAGGGAACGCGCCGACAGCATCGAGCCACCGTGGAGAACGCTCCGCGCGCATCTTGGCGGGCGAAGCGGCCCGGCGCTATCCCCGATCGGGGGAGATATTCCTGGTCCTATTCGACGGTGACGGTCTTCGCGAGGTTCCGCGGCTGGTCGACGTTCAGCCCTCGGAGCCGAGCGATGCGGTAGGCAAGCAGCTGCAGCGGCAGGATCGCGAGCGCCGCCTGGATGAAGGCCGGGGACTTCGGCACGTAGATCACGTCGTCGGCGTGATGCTGGATGTCCTCGTTGCCGTCGGTCGCGATCGCGATCACGTGTGCTCCGCGGGCTCGCGTCTCCTGGATGTTCGAAACGATCTTCTCGTAGACGTGGATGTTCGTCGCGACCACGACGACCGGCGTCCCCTCCTCGAGCAGCGCGATCGGTCCGTGCTTCATCTCGCCCGCCGAGTACGCCTCGGTCGGGATGTACGAGATCTCCTTTAGCTTCAGCGCACCTTCGAGTGCGACCGGGAGGCCGATGTTGCGGCCGAGGTAGAGGAAGAACGGCTCCGCGTAGAATCGCTGCGCGATTTCCTCGATCGGATGATCCGTGTCGAGGAAGCGCCGCATCTTGTCGGGCAGGTCGTACGCCTCGTCGAGGATGAACTCGATCTCCTTCGGCGGCAACGTGCCGCGGCATTGTGCGAGCTTCAAGGCGATCAGAAACAGAAGAGCGATCTGCGCGGTGAACGTCTTCGAGGCTGCGACGCCGACCTCGAGGCCGGTGCGCGTGTAGAGCACCGAGTCGACCTCGCGCGTGATCTGCGAGCCCATCATGTTCGTGATCGCGACGGTGCGCGCGCCGCGCTCGCGCGCGAGCTTCATCGCTTGGATCGTGTCTCGCGTCTCGCCTGACTGCGAGATGCCGATCACAAGGGTGCCGGGGTCGAGCACCGGGTTGCGGTAGATCCACTCGCTCGCTGCGTCAGGCTCGACCGGGACACGCGCCCATTCCTCGATCGCGTACCGGCCGACGACGGCAGCGTGGTACGACGTGCCACAGGCGACGATCACGATGCGCCGCAGGTCACGCAGCTCTTCCTCGGACATGCCGAGGCCGTCGAGCACGAGATGGCCGTGGCGCACGCGGTCGCCGATCGTCTCTGCGACGCCCTCGGGCTGCTCGAAGATCTCCTTCAGCATGAAAGTCTCATACCCGGAGCGCTCGGCGGCCTCGTCGTCCCAGTCGACCTCGACGACGTCGACCTCGAGGGACTCACCCGTCGCAGCGCTGACATAGGAGACGCCTTCAGGCTTGATCGAGGCGATGTCACCATCGTTCGGGAACTGCACACAGCGCGTCTCCGCGAGGAATGCCGCGAGATTCGACGCGACGAAGTTCTCGCCGTCGCCGATGCCGACGACCATGGGCGTCTGGTGCCGGACGCCGACGAGGTGATCCGGATGATCGTGGTGGATCACGACGAACGTGAAGTGGCCCTCGAGCCGCGCGTACGTTGCGCGCACTGCTTCGACAAGATCGCCGTCGTATGCAACCTCGAGCAGGTGGGCGACGACCTCCGCATCCGTCTCCGACGTGAAGGTGTGCCCGCCCGTGAGCAGCTCCTCGCGCAACTCCCGGTAGTTCTCGACGATGCCGTTCAGGACGATCGCCATCTTCTCGTCGTCGCAGGCAGTCAGCGGATGCGCGTTGAGCTCGGTCACCGAGCCATGCGTCGCCCAGCGGGTGTGGCCGAGCCCGGTTGTCGAGACCGAGCCGTTCGTGCCGGCTGCGGTCTTCAGATTGGCGAGATTGCCGACCGCGCGAACGTACTCGAGGCCCCCCTCCTCGAGGAGTGCGATCCCGGCGGAGTCGTACCCGCGGTATTCGAGCCGCTGCAGCCCTGCGAGGAGCAGCGGCTTCGACGCCCGACCTCCGACATATCCGATGATCCCGCACATCCGGAGCCTCCTTCTTACCCGGGCTTATCTATCAGAGCTCGCCTCCGAAAGAGGTTGCGCCTGACGAACTCCTGCCCCCGAAGTTATCCCTGGAAACGCCAAAAGCCCGGCTGCGGGCCCGTTCCGTCGTCGGAACGGTCAGCCGAGCTCTCGTTGAACGAGCGCTGCGATCCTACCACAGGCCTCCGCCGCGACCTCCGCATTTCTTGCCTCCGCGAGTACCCGAATCAGAGGCTCGGTACCCGACGGGCGGACGAGGACCCGCCCCGCCCCATCCCAAGCCTCGTTGACGCGGGCGACTTCCTCGAGGATCGCGGGCGTGAGCTCACGATTGTCGACGGGGATGTTCTTCAGCACCTGCGGGTAGCGGTTCATCGCCGCAGCGATCACGCTGAGCCGCCGGCCCTTCAGCGCGGCACAAAGCAGGAGGCCGGCCGCAAGGCCGTCGCCTGTGACGTGATCGCGCAGATAGATGACGTGACCCGACTGCTCGCCGCCGAGCAACGCGCCTTCGCGGTTCAGTGCCTCGAGCACGTACCGGTCGCCGACGTCCGTCGTCACGACCCGGATCGAGTGCTCACGCATCAGTGCGTGGAACCCGAGGTTCGTCATCACCGTCACGGCGACGGTGTCGACCTTCTGATCGAGCGCGAGAATCGCGATGATCTGGTCGCCGTCGACAGCGGCCCCGGTCTCGTCGACTGCGAGCATCCGGTCGCCGTCGCCGTCGAACGCGATTCCGAGGTCGTAGCCACCCTCGACGACCGTGCGCTGCAAGAGTGACAAGTCGGTCGCGCCGCACCCGACGTTGATGTTCGTGCCGTTCGGCGCATCGCCGATCGCCTTCACCTCTGCGCCGCATCGCTCGAACGCGTGCGGGCCGAGGCCCGAGTAGGCGCCGTTGGCGCAGTCGACGACGATGCGCAACCCCGTGAGGTCCGTGCCGAAGCGGTCGAGGATGTGCTGCATGTACGAGTCGGTCGCGACCTGGACGTGCTCGACTGTCCCCTGGTCGACGCCCGGCGGCGCCGCGAGGAGCTCCTCGATCTGCTCCTCCGATCGGTCGGTCAGCTTCCGGCCCTTTCGGTCGAAGAACTTGACGCCGTTGTACTCCGGCGGATTGTGTGACGCAGAGATGACGACGCCGAGGTCGAGCGCAAGCAACGCGACCGCGGGTGTCGGCAGTACACCGCCGAGAATGCAGTCGCCGCCTGCCGAGACGACGCCGCGTGCGAACGCCTCCTCCAGCTCGACGCCCGACTCGCGGGTGTCGCGTCCGACGAACACTTTCGCCGCGCCCGTCCAGAGCGCCGCGGCCCGCCCGAGCCGCTCCACGAGCTCGGGCGTCAGAAACTCGCCCACGACGCCGCGCACCCCGTCGGTGCCGAAGTACCTCCTGGCCACAGGGCGGGTTAGCGCTTGCTGAACTGAGGCGCCTTGCGCGCCTTGTGCAGGCCGGCTTTCTTGCGCTCCACCACGCGCGCATCACGCGTGAGGAAGCCGGCGCGCTTCAGCGGCACCCGGAGCTCCGGGTTGACCTCGACGAGCGCGCGAGCGATGCCGTGGCGAACCGCACCGGCCTGGCCCGACGGCCCGCCGCCGTGCACACGGACCCGCAGGTCGTACTGGCCTTCGAGAGCCGCCGTCTTCAGCGGCGCGGTGGCGAGCATCCGATGCACCTGGCGCGGGAAGTAGTCCTCGATCGTCTTCCCGTTGATCCACGTCGCACCGTCGCCGGGACGAAGGATCACGCGGGCAACAGAGGTCTTGCGCTTGCCGGTGCCGAGATACTGAGCTGGAGTCGCCATTTACACCTCGAGAGTGGTCGGAGCCTGTGCCTCATGCGGATGCTCTGAACCAGCGTAGATCTTCAGCTTGGTCAGTTGCGCGCGACCGAGACGGTTGCGCGGCAGCATCCCCTTGACGGCCTTCCGAAGGACTTCGGTCGGCTGCCGGTTCAGCTGCTCCCTGAGCGTGCGCTCGCGGAGCCCGCCGGGGTAGCCGGAGTGCCGGTAGTACATCTTCTGCTCGAGCTTCTTACCAGTGACGCTGATCTTTTCGGCGTTGATCACGACGACGAAGTCACCGATGTCGACGTGCGGCGCAAACTGCGGCTTGCCCTTGCCCCGCAAACGTTCGGCGATCTGCGTCGCAAGCCGTCCGAGGGTCTTGCCCTCGGCGTCCACGATCAGCCAGTCGCGCTGAATTTCGCCCGGTTTTGGGTTGTACGTCTTCATGCGAAAAAGGAGCGGCCACAAGCCCGCAGGGCGGCAATGGTAGCAGCCGTCAGGATTCGAGGTGGGCCAGAACGCCCGGCCGGACGACCGCATTTCCGGCCACCCACGCGGCCGCGAAGACGGCCAGCCCGGCGGCGGCCAGGGCAAGCGGGACGGAGCCGCCCCCGGTGTAGACGACCCCGCCGCTGAGGGCGAGCGCCGCCCCGCCGAAGCTCGAAAGCAGGTCGGTCAGCCCGATCAGCCGGCCGCGCTCCGAGGCCGCCGCGAGATCGACCAGGTCGGTCGTGGCGGCGACGTAGGAGAGGCTCCAGCCGAGCCCGAGGCCGAAGAGCGAGACGCTCATGCCGGGTATGCCGTCGAGCCAGACGAGCCCGGCGTTCGAGAGCGCCATCACCGAGAGCCCGATCACCATCGACCGGCGCCTGCCGATCCGGTCGATCAGGTCGCCGACCACGAGCACGAGGCCGTACATGCCCACGATGTGCAGGCTGATGATCGTGAACACGTCGCCCTGGTGATGCCGGTGCCCGACTGCGACATAGCCCGCGAGGTTCATCACGCCGGCCATCACCGCAAAGCTCGAGACCGCTGCGACCATCGCGACGCTGACGCCGGGTCTGCGCAGGATCTCCCGGAGCGGCGCGGCGGGCTCCGTCGCTGATCCGTCGCTGCGGTAGACGGCAGAGAGCTCCTTCGGGTCGGGTCGAACACCGAACGACACCGCGAGCCCAGCGAGGCTGAATGCTGCGGCGGCGAGCCACGGCACGACCAGCTCGTGCGGCGTGAGCGAGCGGCCCGCGAACATCGGGCCGAAGACAAGCGGCCCCCAGACCGCGCCGCTGACGACACCGAACAGCACGATCGACATCCCGCGGGCGCGCCGGTCGGGCGGGAACATCTCCGCGGCGGCAGCACGCGACAGCAGGACGATCGCCTGGCCGGCGCCACAGAGCCCGAGGCCCGCAAACACGAGCAGCCCGGTCTTGGTCGCACAGCCCGCGGCGGTGACGAGCGGTCCCGCGCTGCCGAGCACGAACCCACCGCGGATCACGGGCATCCGGCCGATGCGGTCGGACAAGCGACCCGCCGGCCCGACCGCGAGCGCGCCTGCGATCAGGAACACCGCCGGCCCGAGGCCGAGAATCCCCTCGATCCCGGTGACGGTGACGATCGTCACGGTGCCGAGCGCGACCGCGAGCTGGATCATCCCCGACTGGAACACGAGCCCGCCGGCGAGCAAAAGGGCGTTGCGCCTGACCGGGCTCACGCCCCGATTCAATCACGGGTAGAAGTTCAGGCGTTCGTCCGCTCCGGGCGACGATGAGCTCCCGATGAGCGAACGCATCGAAATCCGCACCCTGACGGACGGTGGCCAGAAACCGGTTGAGATCGCGCACGCGATCGCGGCCTTCATCGACGGGGCAGCGACCTCGCTGGAGCTCGCTCAGTACGACTTCAATCTCGGGGCGGAGACCGCCCCGATCATCGGCGATGCAATTCGCCGTGCGGACGCACGCGGGGTGCAGATCCGCTTTGCCTACAACATCGATCACGCGAATCCGATCCCGGTGCCTCCGCCCCCCGAGCCCGACGTGGCAATGATCTCGTCGCTACCGGGCGAGTCGAAAGGAATCGCCGGCATCCCGGACCTGATGCACCACAAGTTCGTCATCCGAGACGATCAGACGGTCTGGACGGGCTCGCTGAACTGGACTGACGACGCATGGTCGCGACAGGAGAACGTCGTCGTCATCATCGACTCGCCGCGGATCGCAAAGGGCTACTCGCTCGACTTCGAACAGCTGTGGTCAACCGAGGACGTCATGCAGAGCGGCTTCGTCGACCCACGCGACGACGATGGCGTTCGCGCCTGGTTCACACCGGGGCACGGCGAGGATCTCTCCGCGCGGATCGCAAAGCTGATCCGGCGCGCACGCCGCCGCGTCCGGATCTGCTCGCCGGTGATCACGACGGGGCCTGTCCTCGGGACGCTCGCGCAGGTGATCGCCGACAAGAGCGTCGATGTCGCCGGCTGCGTCGACGCGACGCAGATTCGCGAGGTCATCGTCCAGTGGCGTACGAACGAGAATGTCTCGTGGAAGCTACCGCTGCTTCAGGCGGTGATGGCCGGCCCGTTCACCGGCAAGAACTCGACGCCCTACGGCGCGGGATCGGTGCACGACTACATGCACGCGAAGGTCACCGTCTGCGACGACACCACCTTCATCGGCTCGTTCAACCTGTCACGCAGCGGTGAGAAGAACGCCGAGAACGTGCTCGAGATCCACGACGCCGCGCTTGCCGATCGGCTCGCTGAGTTCATCGACGAGGTGCGCGCGAAGTACCCGCCGGTGACTCTGCCGGCTGCGTAGACCCGCGCGGGCTACCACCCTTGCCAGCGAACGACGTCGTCGAGCGACCGGCGCCGCTCCTTCAGCCGCGAGGTGCCTCGCTCCGCGCGCGGGTCGGGCGCCGGCTTGCCGATCAGCGCGAGTCCGATCGGAACAACGTCGTCAGGGAGCGCCAGCAACTCGTCGAAGATCCGTTTCTGCTCGGGATGGCCGATGAACGCGCTCGCAAGTCCCTCGTCGATTGCCGCTGCGAGGACGAGCATCATCAACGCGCCCGCGTCGACGAACCAGTAGGGCACCGGCCACGTCACCTCGACGCCGCCCGTCGAGGCCAGCTTGTCGGCCTCGTTGTACCGGGCGTGATAGAGGCTTTCGTTCGCGGAGATGACGAGATGCACCGGCGCGTCGGCGATGTAGCTCTCGCCGCCGTTGCGATAGTGCTCGTTGCCGGCCTCGAACGCATCGGCGATCTCCCGACGCTTGTCGTCGTCGGTGACGACGACGATGCTGCCGCCCTGACTGAACCCGCCCGACGGCGCGCGGCGGATGACACCCACGATGCGCTCGATCTGCTCCCGCGGGATCGGCTCGGGCACGAAGGCGCGATGCATTCGACGCCTGGCGAGGATGTCACGGAACTCCACGCAGGCACCGTATATCGTCGGCTGCATGAGATTCCAAGGGAAGACGGCACTCGTGACCGGCGGGGCGAACGGGATCGGCGCGGCAACCGCACGGCGACTCGCGGAGGACGGCGCCACGGTCGTCGTCGCCGATTTCGACGAAGCGGCGGCGCAGGAGACGGCAACCGCGATCGGCGGTCACGCCGTCCGCTGCGACGTGACGAACCGCGACGACGTCGAGGGCGCAGTGGAGGCCGCCGTGAAGAAAGGGGGCTCGCTCGACATCCTCGTCGCGTGTGCCGGGATCATCCGCGACAACCTGCTCTTCAAGATGACCGACGACGACTGGGACTCGGTCATCGACACGCACCTCAAAGGGTCGTTCTACGCGGTGCGCGCGGCGCAGAAGCACATGGTCGAGCAGCGCAGCGGGAAGATGGTGCTGATCTCGTCGACCTCGGCGCTCGGCAATCGTGGGCAGACGAACTACTCGACAGCCAAGGCCGGGCTGCAGGGAATGACGAGGACCCTGGCCATCGAGCTCGGGCCCTACAACGTGAACGTGAACTGCGTCGCGCCCGGGTTCATCGCCACGGCGATGACGCAGCAGACGGCCGACCGGATGGGCGTCCCGTTCGACAAGTTCCGCGAGGCCGTCGCCGAGCAGGTGCCGCTTCGCCGGGTCGGCGAGCCGGAGGACGTCGCGGGCACGATCGCCTACCTGTGCTCAGACGACGCGAGCTACGTCAGCGGGCAAGTGATCTACGTCCGCGGCGGGCCGTAGCGCCAAACTCATCGAACCTGGTTCAAAGAGCGGAACCAGGTTGAAGGTGAACGCAACCTGGTTCGGTTTTCAACCAGGTTGCCGAGTTTCGAGCGTGCCGCCCGCGGCGTTGTAGGCAACGTAGTCGTAGGCGAGGCACGGGGAGCCGGCGAGCTCTTCGACGAGCATCGTGAACATCATCGAGTCACGGCGCGGGCCGCCGTCGACGTGGGGATCGAGGCGGCGGCGCAGCCTGCCCTCGAGCGTGAAGCCGAGCTTGCGTGGGATCTTGAGGCTGAGCTCGTTCTCGGGCTCGATCTGGAGGTCGACGCGATCGAGACCGCAGAGCTCGAACCCGACGCGGGTCAGAACGGCGGTGATCTCCGTCGCGATTCCCTGCCCGACCGAACCTGCCGCGACCCAGTAGCCGATCTCGAGCGAGCCCTCGTTGCTCCGCTTGTGCAGACCGCTCCCGGCCACCAGCTCGGACTCGTCGGGCGTGAACACGCCGTAGACGTAGTTCTCATCGCGATCGAACTGCCCGCGGAACGAACGCAGAAGCGCGACCGTCTCCTCGACCGGCTGCGGGGCGAAGCGAGCCCACGGCATGAACGGGAGGAGGTGGTCGACACTCGCATCGACGGCTGACTTCAGAAGCGGTGCGTCGCGCGGGTCATAGCAGCGGATGACAAGACGCTCGGTCTCGATCCGGTAGGGCGGAGTCGTTACTCCCACTCGATCGTGGCGGGCGGCTTCGACGTGACGTCGAGCACGACGCGGTTCACGGCCGGGATCTCGTTGATGATCCGTGACGAGACGAGCTCGATCAGGTCGTAGGGCAGCCGCGCCCAGTCGGCCGTCATCGCGTCCTCGGACGTGACGGCGCGAATCGCGATCGGGTAGCCGTAGGTGCGCGAGTCGCCTTGCACGCCGACGGAGCGAATCGCCGGCAGTACGCAGAACGACTGCCAGAGCTCGCGGTAGAGCCCGGCGCGACGTACTTCCTCCTGGAGGATCGCGTCGGCCTCGCGCAACGTCACGAGGCGCTCTTCGGTGACGTCGCCGATGATCCGGATCGCGAGACCGGGGCCGGGGAAGGGCTGCCGCCAGACCATGCGCTCCGGCATGCCGAGTTCCTCCCCGACGCGTCGCACCTCGTCCTTGAAGAGGTGCCGCAGCGGTTCGACGAGCTTCATCGTCATGTCGTCGGGCAGGCCACCGACGTTGTGGTGCGACTTGATCGTCTCCGCGACACCGTCGGTGCCGCCGGACTCGATCACGTCGGAGTAGAGCGTGCCCTGCACGAGCCACGGCGGGTTACCGATCGACCGTGCTTCGTCTTCGAAGACGCGGATGAACTCCTCGCCGATGATCTTGCGCTTCGTCTCCGGGTCGGTGACACCCGCAAGCTTCACGAGGAAGCGGTCTTGCGCCTGCACGTGCACGAGCGGCACGTGGAAGCGGCCGTCGAACGTCTCGACGACCTGCTCGGCCTCGCCTTTGCGCAACAGGCCGTGGTCGACGAACACGCACGTCAGCTGATCGCCGACCGCCCGATGCACGAGCAGCGCCGCGACGGCCGAGTCGACACCGCCCGAGAGGGCGCAGAGCACACGCTCGCTGCCGACCTGGGCGCGGATGCGCTCGATCTGCTCCTCGATCACCGCGGCGGGTGTCCAGGTGGGCTCCGCGCCTGCGACCTGGTAGAGGAAGTTCTTCAGGACATCCTGACCGTGCGGGGTGTGCACGACTTCGGGGTGGAACTGCACGCCGTAGAGGTTCCGGACCGGGTCTTCGAACGCCGCAACCGGCGTGTGCTCCGATGTCGCGACGATCGTCGCACCCGACGGCGGCTCGATCACCGTGTCGCGGTGTGACATCCACGCGGTCTGCTCCTCGGGGAGCGTCGCGAAGAGCGAGCCTTTACTCGTGCGCATGTCGACCTTGCCGTACTCGCCGGCGTTCGTGCGATCGACGCGGCCTCCGAGTTCGAGTGCAAGCAGCTGCGCGCCGTAACAGATGCCGAGCGTCGGGATGCCGAGCCCGAAGATCGCTGCGTCCATCTTCGGCGCGCCGTCGGCGTAGACCGATGCCGGCCCGCCGGAGAGGATCAGCGCGATCGGGTTCTTGCGGCGGATCTCGTCAGCGGTGGCGCGGTGCGAGACGATTTCGGAGTAGACCCGCGCCTCGCGGACGCGCCGCGCGATCAGCTGGGAGTACTGGCCGCCCAGGTCGACCACGAGCACAGGACGTTCTTCCGGCAAAAGCTCCGGCCGAGGTTCGAGGAGCTCAGCCCCGGCGGTAATTGGGTGCGTCCTTCGTGATCGTGATGTCGTGGGGATGCGACTCGCGCAGGCCGGCGCCCGAGATGCGCACGAAGCGCGCCGACTTCATCGCCTCGATCGTCTCGGCACCGCAGTAGCCCATCGCCTGACGCAGCCCACCGACGACCTGGTGGAGCACGCCGGCCAGCGGGCCCTTGTACGGGACGCGACCTTCGATTCCCTCTGCGACGAGCTTCTCGACGTCTTCGACGTCGCCCTGGAAGTAGCGGTCCTTCGAATAGCCGTGGCGCATCGCGCCGATCGACGCCATGCCGCGGTACTCCTTGTAGCGCTCGCCGCGCGCGAGGATCACGTCACCCGGGGACTCGTCGGTGCCGGCGAGCATCGACCCGAGCATCACGCAGTCGGCGCCGGCGCCAATCGCCTTCGCGACATCGCCGGAGGACGTCATGCCGCCGTCGGCGATCACCGGGACGCCGTGACGGGACGCTGCCTCGGCAACGTCGAAGATCGCCGTGACCTGCGGCACGCCGACGCCCGCGACGACGCGGGTGGTGCAGATCGACCCAGGACCGATGCCGGCCTTCACACCGTCGGCGCCGGCGTCGATCAGCGCCTCGGCAGCCTCCGCCGTCGCGATGTTGCCGGCGATCACCTCGAACTCGCCGGACAGCCCGGCGATGCGCGCGACCATGTCGATCACGCCCCGCGAGTGGCCGTGGGCAGTGTCGACGACCAGCACGTCGGCGCCGGCGGCGATCAGAGCCTGGGCGCGCTCGTAGGCGTCCACCCCGACACCGACCGCGGCGCCGACACGAAGCCGGCCCTGCGGGTCCTTCGTCGCATCCGGAAACTCGACGCGCTTCTGAATGTCCTTGACCGTGATCAGGCCGGTGATGCGACCGTCGCCGTCGACGATCGGCAGCTTCTCGATGCGATGGCGATGAAGCAGCCGCTCGGCCTCGGCGAGCGTCGTGCCGATGGGTGCGGTGACGAGCTCGTCCGACGTCATCAGCGCCGACACCGGCTGCGCATGATTCCGCTCGAACCGCAGATCGCGGTTCGTGAGGATCCCGACGAGAATCCCGCCGTCGTCGGTGATCGGCACGCCGGAGATGTGGTACCGCTCCATCAGCGCGAGCGCGTCGGAGACGAGCGCGCCGGGCGGCAGCGTCACAGGCTCGACGATCATGCCTGCCTCAGAGCGCTTCACCTTGTCGACCTCCGCCACTTGGGCGTCGATCGAGAGGTTGCGCTGCAGGATGCCGAGCCCACCTTCGCGCGCGAGGGCAATCGCCATGCGCGCCTCGGTGACGGTGTCCATCGCCGCCGAGACGACGGGAACCTCGAGCACGATCGTGCGTGTGAGGCGCGTCGCCGTCGACACCGCGTTCGGCAGCACGGACGACTCGGCAGGCACGAGGAGAACGTCGTCGAACGTCAGCCCCTCCTTCGCGAACTTCTCCGGCAGCGAGGTCGCCGCAGGGTCGAAGTCGAGTTTTCCGACGTCCATCGGGGAAGGATACCGGGCCTCCCGGACCGCGGCGGCCTACGCGTCGCTTGCGACGGCGTCGAGCTCGGTCAACTCGACGCCCGACTGCAGCCGCCCGGCCTGACGGGGGTCGAAGCACCCCGCCCCGATCTCGAGCGTCGACGCTGCACCGGCCCCGACTGCGGCGCGGATCGAATCTTCGTGCGTGCGCCCGGCATGGCGGGCAGCGAGGAACGCAGCGAGCAGCACGTCACCCGACCCGACGGTCGAGATCGGCTCGACGCGAGGCGCCAGAGCCCGGTAGCGCTTTGGCTCGCGCTCGTCGCGCAGCAGCGCCGCGCATCCGTCCTCGGTCGTGATCAGCACGTTGCGCGCACCCATCTCGGCGATCTGGTCGAGGGCAAGGCGGAAGTCTTCCTCGTCGTGGAACTCCTGGCCGACGAGACCTTCGGCCTCGGACTGGTTCGGCGAGACCAGGAACGGCTCGGCCTCGACGGCGAGGCGGAGCGGCTCGCCCTCCGTGTCGAGCGCAACGGGGATGTGGCGCTTGGCGAGCTCTCGGGCAGCCTCCGCGTAGAAGTCGTCGCCGACGTCGCGCGGCAGCGAGCCGGCGAAGACGACGAGCTCGGCGCCCTGCGTGAGGTACCGCAGCTTCTCGAGCAGCGCCTCGAGCTCCTCGGCGCGCACGGCGGGTCCCCACTCGTTGATCTCGGTGTACGCACCACCGGTCGGGTCGACCACCGCCGTCGAGGTGCGTGACTCGCCGTCGATGCGTACGAAGTCGTTGAGGACCGCCTCGGCCGTGAGACCTTCGACAATCCGTACCCCGGTCGAGCCGCCGACGAATCCGGTCGCGACGACCGGCACGCCGAGCGTCTTCAGCGCGCGCGCGACGTTGATGCCCTTGCCCCCCGCGAGCGTCAGCCCCGCGCTTGCGCGGTGGCGCTGCCCCCGCTGGAAGTTCGGCACGGTCAGCGTGCGGTCGATCGCCGCGTTGAGGGTTACGGTGACGATCACGGTGTCAGAGCAGGTGCAGGAGGTTGTGCCCCGCCCTGCGTCCGTACCACCCTAGTCGCCGGACGATGCCGGGCTTGTTAATGGTCTGCGAAGCGACGAGCTCACGCCGCACGAGCAAGCGGTTTCCGGCCCAGACCTCGACATGGCCGAGCACGTCCCCTGTGTGAACCGGCAGGGAAGCCACCTGCACCGCTACGACACGCTCCAGCAGTGGCCGGTCGACCCGCGCGACGCCCAGGAACGGCTTCGACGCAACGAGCGCGAGCGGCGCCTTGCCGTAGGGCAGTTCGACCTCTGCGTAGGTCCGGCCGCTCTGGACGAGCGGTGCGACCCGAAACTGCGAGATGCCCCAGGCGAGCAGCGAGGCGAGGTCGGCGTTTCGCACCGACCGTGTCGGCGCGCCGAGCAGCGTCGCGTAGATGGTGACGCCACGCGAGCGTGCGGCGGCCACCTGACACCAGCCGGCGGCACCCGTGTGACCGGTCTTCACGCCGATCGTCTGCGGAAACTCCGTCAGCAGGTCGTCCCACGTGTGCAGCACCCGGCCGCCTGCGATCGTGTCCGTCTCCTCGCTGACGGTCTCGCGCACGAATCTCGTATGCATCACCAGGCGACCGAGCTTCGTCGCGTCCGCCGCGCTCGAGTACTCACCCGGTAGATCGAGCCCGTCGGGGCGGATGAAGTGTGAGTCGTGCAGCCCGAGCTCGGCGGCCTTCGCGTTCATCAGCGTCGCAAAGGCGCCGTAGTCGGGTGCGATCGACAGGGCGAGCGCGTCGGCTGCGTCGTTCGCCGACTGAATGAGCGCGGCCTTCAGCAGATCGCGCACCGTGAGTTGCTCGCCGCTTCGCAGGTTGGCCGACGACTCGCCGACTGCCGCTGCTCTCGGGTCGACGGTGACGACGTCCGTCAGCTTGTGGTGCTCGAGCGTGATCAGGACGGTCATCAGCTTGGTGATCGACGCGATCGGCAGGTGCGCATGCGGGTCGGAGGCCGCGAGAACCTCGCCGGTACGCGCGTCGACGACGACGTAGGCGCGCGCGTGCACGGACGGAACGGCGGCGCGCGCAGGCGCCGCGGCGCCTCCCGCGACGACGAGGCAGAGAGCGGCCAGAAGGGGTGCGAGCAGTGCGCGCTTCATCGCAGGCGGATCTTCTCCCCGATAAAGAGCGAGGTCGACGACACCTTCGGGTTCAGCTGTTGGAGTGTCGCGACGGGTACGCCGGACTTCGACGAGATCACGCCGAACGTATCTCCGGCTTGCACGGTCCAGAATCGCGCCCCGCCCGGCTGCGACTTCCGCGTCGTCGTCCGAGCTGTCGTCGTCGTGGCGATGTGCTTGCGGGGTGTCGTCGGCACCGAGACGGTCGCGTGCGATCCCGAGCCGCCTGCCTCGAGCCCCGAGCGGATCAGGACGATCGCGATCGTTGCGGCGAGCAGGAACGCCGCCGGGGCGACGTAGCGCTGCCACTCGTGTTTGCGCACTACCAGCCGGACGCGGTCCAGATTTCCTGCTTGAGACGGGCGGCTTCGGCGCCGGCCGCCTCGCGGAAATCGTTGCCTGTCTCGCGAAAGGCGTAGTCGACCGATCGCGACGCAGAGACGAGCGCGCTCGCGGGGCCGCTCTGGAACGCCCGGGAAAGATCCGAGATCGTGCCGCCCTGCGCACCGACGCCGGGCAGCAGGAGCACCGTCTGCGGCATCAGTCGCCGCGCTTCGGCAACCGCCCGCGGATGCGTTGCACCGACGACCGCGCAGACCGACGAGAGCCCCACCTCGCCGATGTTGTCCTCGCCCCATTCGGCGACGAGGCCGGCAACGTGGTGCCACATCGGCCGGCCGTCACTGAGCGTCACCTCCTGCAGGTCACCGCTGGCGTTCGACGTGCGCACGAGCACGAAGATGCCGACGCCGCCGCGGCGCACCGCGCCGAGGAAGGGCTCGATCGAGTCGCGGCCGAGCCACGGGTTGACCGTAAGCGCGTCCGCGCGCGGGGGGTCGCCCTCGAGATACGCGTCGGAGTACGCGCGCGCGGTGGAGCCGATGTCGCCGCGCTTCCCGTCGGCGATCACGAGCAGCCCGGCGCGCCGCGCATAGATGCAGACCTGGTCGAACGCCGCCATTCCGGCCGGCCCGAGCGCCTCGAAGAACGCGAGCTGGGGCTTCACCGCCACCGCATGGGGGGCGACCGCATCGACGAGCCCGCAGCAGAATCGCGCGACGTCGCCGCGCAACTCGACGGGCATCAGGTCGACCTGCGGATCGAGCCCGACGACGAGCTGCGACCGCTTGCGCTCGACCTCGGCGGCCAGGCGGTCGGCGAAGGTCAAGGTCGCGACGGCCATCGGCCTGAAAGGTAACCGGAACGGCGGAGGGCGGCTTGCGCCGCCCTCCAAAACCCTGCCTCTGAAACCGTGTGAGTCGCTCGAGCTAGGACGACGGCTTGAGCGCGGCCTTCAGCTGGCTGCCGGCCGAGAACTTCGGCACGATCGTGGCGGCGATCTGGACACGCTCGCCGGTCCGCGGGTTGACGCCCTGGCGGGCGGCGCGCGGCGACGCCGAGAACTTGCCGAAACCGGTGAAGTTCACGTTGTCGCCGGCCTTCAGCGTCTCCGTCACGGTCTCCATGAAGGCGTCGATGGCTTTCCCGGCGTCCCTCGCGGAAAGTCCGCTCTTCGTGGCGACCTTCTGAATGAAGTCCTGCTTCGTCAACGAATTCCTCCTACGTGTGGGAACTGGGGTCAGACCTTGGCCGGAACCCTAACAACGTGGTCGGATATCGCTCAACCATGCGGATTTGCGGGTGTTTTGAGGAGCTCCGAGGCCGTGAAGAGCGGCCGGAGGCGCACGGCATGGCGCGCGAGCTCATCGACGCCCCCCTCCTCGCGGTCGACCACACAGACCGCATTGGAGACCCGCAAGCCTGCTGCGCGCAGGGCCAGGACGGCGTCGATTGCGGCACCGCCCGAGGTGACGACGTCCTCGACGAGGCAGATGCATTCGCCTTCGGCGTGGACGCCCTCGAGCCGGTTGGAGGTGCCGTAGTCCTTCGCTTCCTTGCGCACGATCAGAAAGGGAAGGCCGCTTGCGAGCGACGCAGCGGCGGCGAGCGCGACGGCCCCGAGCTCCGGCCCCGCGATCCGTTCGGCATCCGGCTCGTGCTCGGCGACGGCCGCAGCGATCGCCGCACCGAGCGGGCCGAGCAGGTCGGGGCGTGTCTCGAAGCGGTATTTGTCGAGGTAGTACTTCGACCGGCGGCCCGAGCGGAGCAGGAAGTCACCTTCGAGGTAGGCCGCCTCGCGCAGGCCGAGCGCAAGCTCGTCGCGCGTCACGCGAGGAGCTGGTGCGCGATCGGCAACAGGCGCTCGGCTTCGGGCGAGCCCTCTGCGAACGAGTGCATCGAGCCGTCCGCGGCATAGAGGTCGACGCGCTCACGGCGGCGCGCCGCCCGGCGGCGCACGAGCACAGAGCCGGCGAGCGAGCCGGCGGCGAGCAGGAACCCGGTGACGACCTTACGCGGCGGCATCGGTGGCTCCGGCCTTCTTCGAGGTCGCCTTCGCCTTGGGCGCGGGCGCAGGCGGGTCGTCGATCGAGCGCAGGCACGTCTTCAGGTCGTAGAACACGAGGCCGACCGTGGGCTCCGGTGTCGTTGTCGCGGCGATCGTCCGACCTCCGTCGCGCACCACGAACACGCTGCCGTCGACGGTCGCGGCCTCGAGTTGCTGGATGTCGGGGCGCATCGCCTCGGCCGCCTCGACGAGTCGGACCGCGCCCTCGGCGAGCCGCGTGACTTCAGCCTCGTTTGCGAGGTTCGAGCCGAGCACCGACCCGTCGGCCGCGAGCGCGACGACCCGCTTCACCTGGGGCGAAATCTCAGTCAGGTCGCCGATTGCCTGGGCTGCATCCATGCAGGCGAGCATACTGCCGCCTTGTGAGGCGTGTCCTGACGAAGTTCTTCGCCGACCGGGGCACCCACCTGGCGGCGATGATCGCGTACTTCGCGCTGCTCTCGTTCGTGCCGCTCCTCTTCCTCGCCCTAGCACTGCTCGGGCTCGTTCATCAGGCCGACGCGAACTCGTTCTTCGTCCGGCAGCTGACGAACACCTTCCCGCGCACGTCGGTCGACTCGATCCTCAAGGCGGTGCGCGCGATCCAGGCGAACGCAACGGCGCTGGGAATTGTCGGCGGCTCGTTCCTGCTCTGGTCGTCGCTCTCGTTCTTCAGCGTGCTCGAGAGCGCGTTCAACATCGTCTACGGCCGTCCGAACCGCGGCTTTTTCCACGGGAAGGCGCTTGCGACGATGATGATGGTCGGATCGCTCGTCACGCTCTTCGTGTCGCTCGTGATCGGATCGGTCGGCCAGGAGATCCTGAAGCGCTACGCCGGCTTCCAGGGGAACGCGATCTCGGCGCGCGTGATCGCGATCGCGATCTCGACGCTCGGGCTCTTCGTCTTCCTCTCGTCGGCCTACTACGTGCTCACGAACGTCGACCTGACCCTCCGCGAGGTGCTTCCCGGCGCGATCTCCGCGGCGATCACGCTCGAGGCGAGCTTCCAGGTGCTGCCGATCTATGTGGACATCTCCAAGCACAACCCGGTGCTGCAGACCCTCTCCGGCCCGGCGGTGCTGCTCGTCTGGCTGTACGTGATGGCGAACGTGATCGTGCTCGGCGCGGAGGTGAACTGGCACCTCGGGAATCGCGCGGGCGCGAGCGACGTCGCGCCCATGGTCAGCGAACGCCGGCCCGGCGGCTGAGTGCCTCCCGGTCGAGGACGAGCGTCGCCCCGCGCTTGACCTCGATCGTGCCTCGTCGGCGCTCTTCCGCCAGGACTGCGTTCACCGTCGCGCGCGATGCTCCGGCCAGGGCGGCCAGTTGATCCTGCGTGACCCGGATCGGCTGCTCGTCGCCGCCGTACACCTGCGCGAGGTCGAGCAGTCGCCTGATGACGCGTCGCTCGGCGGTCTCGTAATACGCCTCGGCCAGGAGCTGGTCCATGCGCTTCAGCTGCGCGGCAAGGAGCGCGACCAGTATGCGGTCGACTCCCGGGTGGCGTCGACGGAGGTGCTCGAAGTCGTCGTAGAGGACGCTGAGCGTCTCGCCCGCCTCGAGCGCTGACGCCGTTGCTGACCGCCGCTGCTCGGAGATGAGGGCAAGCTCGCCGAAGGCCTCACCTCCCTGGCGGATCGCGAGGAGCGCCTCCTCCCCGAGCGCGGTGCGGCGCGTGATCGCGAAGCGGCCGGAAGCGACAAGGTGCAGTGACTCCGCGAGGTCGTCTTGGTGGAACACGACCTCCGCGCGGTCGAAGCGGCGTCTCCGCGCGACCGAAAGCACGCGTTGGACGTCCTCCGGTGGGGCACCTGCGAACAGCTCCCACTCCATCGGCCGATCCTACGTCGAATGTCGTTGATTTGACATTCGGTGTGTCGGGCGGACGAACGACGCGCGCGCTGCGGGAGCGCAGGCTTGCTGGTGAAGACGACACCAACCAAACCGGCAGCACGGAGGAGGGACGCGGAATGAAGACTTTCACCAACACGACGAAGAGGGCGGCGACGGTGGTCGCCTCTGTGGTCGCACTGGCCGGCGCGGCGCCGGCAACCGGCGCGCACGCTCGCGAGGTCGTCGCGATCGACCCGAACCTCGAGGTACGCGTCGTGCAGCTTGGCGAGTTGCCGGGCTTCTGGACGGTCGACTGCCCGCTCGCGTTCGGTAGCGCAACGGCGTGGGCGCAGGGCGGCAACGCGGAGGCGACCGCGGTGCACAGCGAGGGCTTCGCGATGGGCGTGCGCGAGCTGCTGCGCTCGAGGAAGGGCGACGTGGGCGTCAGCGTCGCGCTGAGGTTCAGTTCGGCGGCGGGCGCGAGCACCGATCTCGACCGGCGCGAGCAACTGGCCGGTCATACGGGCTACGCCACGAGCTTCGCCGTTCCGGGATCCCCCTCCGTCCGCGCGTACTCGGTCCGCACCGCGGGCTTCACGACCGTGCACGTCGCCTTCACCCGCGGCACTGACGAGTTCGCGGTCGCGGTGAGGACGGCCAAGCGCGCAGAGGTCGGCGCGCTCCAGCAGGTGCTCGCGACGGCGGCGGGTCGCGTCGCGGGCCGCATCTAGTCTAGGCGGGAAGCGCGGCATGGCTGATAATCGGGGCATGCCGCGCTCCAGTGCGCGCCGCCGCTTGATGACGGTGCTGTTCCTCGACATCGTGGGCTCGACTGCACTGGCCCATGATCTGGGTGACGCGCACTGGCGGGTGGTCCTGACGAGCTTCCGCGCCACCGTTCGTCATGAGCTGAAGCGTCACGGCGGGCGTGAGCAGGGCACCGAGGGAGACAGCTTCTTCGCCACGTTTGCAGAGCCGGTGCAGGCGCTCCGCGCCGCGGCGGCCATCGCGGCGGCGGTCCAGGACGTCGGCCTCGACGTCCGCAGCGGGGTCCACACCGGCGAGGTCGAGGAGGTCGACGGCACGCCCGGCGGGATCGCAGTTCATATCGGCGCCCGGGTCACCGCGCTTGCCGGTCCCGCGGAAGTCATGGTGACGAGCACCGTCAGGGAGCTCGTGGCGGGTTCGGGCGCCGTGTTCGACGATGCGGGCGAGCACGAGCTGAAGGGCGTCGAGGGGCTCTGGCATGCCCATCTTCTGCGGTCGATCGACGTCGTCGTGCCGCCGCCGCTCGCGCCCGAGGTCGCGGCCGAGCGCATCGCGGGCCTGGCAGCTCCGCAGCGCCGCCGTCGCGTCTACCTGGCTGTTGCGGCAGCTGTCATCGTTGC
>JBAQHS010000060.1:0-9276 GCA_049288455.1 Gaiellaceae bacterium
CGAGGCATCGGTCACCGCGGGCGGCGAGGAGATCGCTTCACTCGGCCCCGGCGACTTCTTCGGCGAGATCGCCTTGCTTGGCCACGGCCGCCGCACGGCGACCGTGACGACGACGACGTCGGCGCGCATCTTCGTGCTGTTCCGCGACGACTTCGACTACCTGCAGACCACGTTCCCGGCCGTCGGCGCCGAGATCGACGCGGCGATGCAGGAGCGGTTCGGGCGGCCGTAGCCACTAGCGCAGCGCGGCCGCGCTTTCGGCGTCGCGCAGGTACTCGTGCACGAAGGCGATCGCCATGCTTCCTTCCCCGACAGCGGCGGCGACCCGCTTGACGGGGCCGGAGCGAACGTCTCCGCAGGCGAAGAGACCTGGAGTGCTCGTCTCGAGCAGAAACGGGTCGCGCTCGAGCTGCCAGGCACCGGCAGGCCTCAGGTCGGGGCCGGTGAGCACGTAGCCGCGCGAGTCGAGAGCGATCTCCGGCGGCAGCCACCCGGTCTCGGCATCGGCGCCGATGAAGATGAAGAGCCCGCCGGAGGCGAGGCGAACCAGGTCGTCGCTTCCCGAGGTGCGGACGTCGATCGCCTCGAGTGCGCCCTCGCCGTGCGCGGCGACGACCTCGCTGTGGAAGCGCACCTCGACGTTCGCCCGCGCCGCAAGCTGGTCGATCAGGTACCGCGACATGCTCTTCTCGAGGCTCTCACCGCGGTAGAGGATGGTGACGCTGCGCGCGTGGCTCGAGAAGAACATCGCCGCCTGCCCGGCCGAATTGCCCGCACCGATGATGTGGATGTCGAGCCCGTGCACGTTCGGCGCCTCGCTGCGCGCGGCACCGTAGAAGACGCCCTTGCCGACGAGCCCGTCGAAGCCGGGCACCTCGAGCCGCCGCCACGAGACACCGCACGCGAGGATGATCGTCCGCGCGCGCAGCACGTCGCCTCCGTCCAGATGCACCTGCCGCGTCAACGGGTCGATGCGCGTGATCGACCGGGTGACGAGAATCTCCGCGCCGAGCCTGCGCGCCTGTGAGAGCGCCCGGCTCGCAAGCTCGTCGCCCGAGACGCCGGAGGGAAACCCGAGGTAGTTCTCGATCCGCGACGAGGTGCCGGCCTGGCCTCCCGGCGCCTCCCGCTCGACAACGAGCGTGCGCAGACCCTCGGACGCGCCGTACACGGCGGCCGCGAGACCCGAGGGCCCCGCGCCGATCACGACCGCGTCGTACTCGGCCTTCTCGGGCTCGGTGCCGAGCTCCAGCAGCTCCGCGAGCCGGCGAAGCTTGGGCCGGGCGACCGTCTTGCCGTCGACGAGGCGGACGACCGGCAGGTCTGCCTCGGCCGGCAACGGCCCGTCCCACTGCGCGGCAGCGTCCGCAGACGTGGGCTGCAGCCACACGAAGCTGACCTGGTTGCGGTCGAGGAAGTGACGTACCTGTGCGCAGGCAGGGTCCCAGCGCTCCCCAACGAGGATCGCCCGCGCCGGCGGCGCCTCGGCCGCAAGACCCGACAGGCCACGAGGGCCGGCCATCCGAAGGCTCGCGAGCGCACCGATCGACTTGATGACGATCGGATCCGCCGCGGCGATGGCATGGTAGGAGGCCGGCTCGATGCGCAGAACGCGGGACGCCGTCGCAGCGCGGAAGCCGACCGGGAACACCGTCCCGAGAACGATCGGGACCTCGCCGAAGACATCGCCGGGCAGCCGCTCGCCCACCACGCGATCGACCCCGTCGACCGCTCTCACCGCTTCGATCCGGCCCTCGAGCACGGCGAACAACGCGCGATCGTCGCCGGCGTTCGCCGCGTACTCCCCCGCAACGAGGCTGACGTCCGCCGCGACCCGGGCCAGGCGCTCGTGCTCCGCCGCGTCGAGCATCGCGAACACCTCGATCCCGGCGATCTCCTCCGCGGTCACCACAGCAAGGAACCTCGTGAGCGCGCGGTCGGGTCGGTCCGCGCGAACTGTTTCTGGAAGCACCCCAATGCGGTCGACACCACGGAAGACACTAGAGGGTCGATCGAGATCGCGCGTCCGTCGCGCTTCGGCTGCAACTGCCGCGGTGCCAGCGGGATCCCTGTTAGACGCGAATCGTCTTCGACCGACCGACCTCGTTTCCGTGCTGGTCGAGTGCGACCGCCGCGGCGAAGCGCATCCCCTTCGGCGCCGCGAACGTCGTCTCGAACCCGCGCCTCGGCGCCTGGTCGGCCACCGTGAGCGCCGCGGCGGTCGGGCCGGCCAGCAGCTGCCAGGCGGCGACCTCGGTGGCGCCGTTCCAGCTCACGAACACCTTGCGGCCGTCGCGCGCTGAGCGGTAGACGAGCGCCGGACGGGTGACCGGCCGCCCGACCCAGGGGAAGCGGAACGCCCGATAGTTCTGGCCGCCGTGTGGCAGCTTCAGGTCGAGCACGATCGATCCGTCGGGCGCGAACTCGGTCACGAACGGCTCACTGCCCCAGCCGACGACGACGTTGCCGTTGCCGAGCACCTGCGCGTTCCCCATGAACTTGGTGACGATCCGGCCCGGACGGTGGGTGTACTTGCGCACCAGCGTCGCCCGGCCTCGCTTCCCGTCGAGGCGGATCACGAGCACGCGTGACTGCGGCTCGACCTGAGGCGCCGCGCCGTCGTCGAAGATGCTGATCAGGCCATCGCCGTGATGGCGCGCGTCGTGCTGCCACGCGAAGACGGCTCCGTTCCCCATCTCGAAGTCGCTGCGCCTGCCGCCGAGACGCCACAGCACCTCGCCTGTCTTGCGGCTCACCTTGTAGACGCCCCACGTGTTCCGCGCCGACACGAGCAGGCTCCCGTCGATCGTCAGGTCGATCGAGTTGACGTGGAAATAATCGAGCGGATGCCCCGTGTAGATCGCGTGCGTCTCGTCGACCGCCACATGGTCGAGGCTCCGCCACTCGAAGAGGACGCGCCCGCTCGGCAGCGCCAGCTCCTGGACGATGCCGCCGATCACCTGCCCGTCCACCGGACCACCGACCTGCGAAAGGTCGGCTGACCGCACCTCGTAGCTCGTGACCAGTGCGGTGTTCTGGGGCGTGATCAGGAACTCGTGCAGGTCGGACTGGCGTCCACCACCTGCGGGCAGCCGCGCGATCACGCGGTAGGACTCGTCGAGGATCACGTGCGTTCCCCGGCCGAGCCCGAAATCGGCTTTGCCCTCCCACCAGGTCAACACAGGCTTGCCGTGATACCGGCAGGCGCGGAAGTTCATCGCCGTGTGCGGCGTCGTCGGATGGAACCAGACGACATCACCTGTGTTGTCGAGGATCAACACGCCCCGCTGCCCCGGCCCCGACGACGGAGCGATGAACAACTCGCCCGCACCGGTCTTGCCGGCGTGCAGGACCGTCAGTTTCGGCGGCCGCAAATCCGGCCGCGAGACGAAATGGCGAACATCCACCGGAGCCGCAACGGACGAACCGAACGCAGCAGACCCCTGGAACCACCTACCGGCTCTATCGAACAACAGGAGCCCCGCCCCCGCTGACGCGGCCCGGCGGATCAATCGTCCACGGGTCCACCGCAACTCATCACTCATTGTCCTGCCCTTTCTCCTTTGCTGCTGTCGTCGAGCGTGCGACTCCAGCACCATCGGGCCGAGCGTTTGGCTTGTTACACACCAAGCATTTCACCGACGGCGCGATACCGCTCGGGTTCCGCCTTGCGTTGCGAGCCGTGGACGGGGGATGATGGAACGCGCCGTGTCGGTAACGGGGTCGCCGATCTCGCCGCCTTGTTCTCACTGACCCGCTGGAGAAAGGAAGTCCATTGTCCGGCACAGAGCTAGCGACCGAGACCCGGTTCGAGGCGCCCGGCCCCGGGTTCTACGAGCTCGACCCTGTCCACTTCCCCCGGCCGCTGACGCGCTACTGGACGGAGACGCATCCCGCGGCATTCCAGCGCGGCACGAGCGAGTTCGCCCGCTTCTACGGGATGCTCATGGACGGGCTCGCAATGACGTACGTGAACGGCTTCGGCTACAAGAGCGTGGTCCCGATGCCCGACGCAGAGGCCCCGCAGCGCTTCCAGCGCGCGGACGAAGTGATGACGCGCAAGCTCTGGCGCGAGCAGCTCCGCGAGTGGGACGAGACGTCCAAGCCGGCGGCGGTCGCAGTGCACCGCGAGCTGCAGGCGGTCGACCCCGACGCGCTCTCCGACGAGGAGCTCATCAGCTACCTGCGACGCTGCCGCGACCACCACGCGGCGATGATCACGCAGCACATGCGCTTCACCGCGAGCGCCGTCGTGCCGACCGGAGACTTCCTGGCGCACGTCAGCGAGTGGACCGGCCTGCCTCCGGCGGAGCTGCTCAGCCTGATGCGTGGCGCCTCACCCGTCTCGGCGGGAGCCTCGGGCGAGCTCGAGCGGCTCGTCGCCGCGATCAGGCAGGACCCTGCGGCCGAGCAGCTTCTCGCGTCCGCGGACGACCCAGGCGGCGCCCTCGCAGAATTGCGGGCGCAGGACTCCGAAGCGGGAAGGGCGATGTCGGCGTATCTCGATCTGGTCGGCAACCGGCTCCTCGACGGATTCGATATCTCGGAGCCGTCGGCGCTCGAGCTGCCCGACGTGCTGCTCCGCGCGATCCAGACGGCCGTTGCGACCGGTGAGGAACCGGACGATCTCGAGGAGCGGGTCGCGGCCGTTCGCGACAAGGTGCCCGACGAGCACAAGGACGAGTTCGACGAGCTCCTCGGCGAGGCGCGGCTGCTCTACCGGCTCCGCGACGAGCGCGGCGTCTACAGCGACATCTGGGCCTCCGGGATCATGCGCCGCGCCGTTCTCGGCGCGGGGCGCCGACTCGCCGCGACTGGACGGCTGCACGAGCCGGCGCATCTCGTCGATGCAGGTGTCGACGAGATGGCCGAGCTGCTCTCCGGCTCCGGTGGGCCGTCGGCCGACGAGCTCGCCGAGCGGGCAGCCGTCCGCGCCTCACGCACAGCGAAGGACGCGCCGGCGACGCTCGGCACTCCCCCGCCGCCTCCGCCGGACATCTCGACGCTGCCGCCGGGTGCGGCGCGCCTGATGCGCGCAACCGGTGTCGCGCTCGGAGCGCTGTTCGGCAGCTCGGACGCGCAGCACGAGGAACACCTCCTACGCGGGCTCGCGGCGAGTGGCGGTGTGTGCGAGGGAACGGCGCGGCTCGTCTCGTCGCCGTCCGAGTTCAACCGGATCGTCCAGGGCGACATCCTCGTGACGATGTCGACGACCGAGGCGTTCAACATCCTGCTGCCGCTGCTCGGCGGGATCGTCACCGACAGCGGCGGCCTGCTCTCCCACTCGGCGATCGTGGCGCGTGAGTACGGCATCCCCGGCGTCGTCGGCACCCGCGAGGGAACCTCGCGGATCGTCGACGGAGCGCGCGTGCGCGTCGACGGGGACGCCGGCGAGGTGACCGTGTTCGCGTGACCGGCGTGCTCGCGCTGGAAGAGGTGTCGGACACCTCGATCTACGGCTCCAAGGCAGTCGGACTTGGCGAGGCAGTCCGGGCGGCGCTCCCCGTGCCGCCCGGCTTCGCGCTGTCTGGCCTGACCGTCGAGGAGGTCGCTGCGGGCGACGAGGATGCGATCGCGACGGTCACGGACACCGTGCGCCCGCTCGGCGGGCCGCTCGCCGTCCGCTCCTCGGCGGTCGACGAGGACGGCGCCTCTGCAAGCTTCGCCGGCCAGCACCTGACGCTCTTGAACGTCCCGTCGGTGGCCGAGCTCGCGAACGCGTTACGGGAGATCTGGTGGTCGGCCAACTCGGACTCCGCGATCACCTACCGCAAGCGGGTCGGCCTGTTCACCCGTCCGAGCGTCGCGGTCGTCGTGCAACGACTCCTCGACCCCGACACGGCGGGCGTGATGTTCACGCAGAACCCGGTCACCGGTGCGGACGAGCGGATGATCGAAGCGAGCTGGGGTCTCGGCGAGGCGGTCGTCGCCGGCCTCGTGATCCCCGACAGCTACCGCCTCGCGCGCAACGGCGAGGTGCTCGAGCGCCGAGCGGGACTGAAACGGATCGCGGTGAAGACGCTCGCGACCGGCGGCACGGTCGAGGAGGAGGTTGCGCCAGAGCTCACTGAGCGGCTCTGCCTCGACGACCGTCAGCTCGCGGAGCTGAACGACCTCGCGGCGCGGTGCGAGCTGATCTACGGCCCCGGCCGGGACATCGAATGGGCGATCGCCGACGGCACGCTCTACCTGCTGCAGTGCCGCGCGATCACGCGGGCGGGTCAGGCCTGATGGCGGGCGCGCCGGTCGAAGCCCTGCGGCACGTTGCGCTGTTCGCCGGGCTCGACGACGGCGAGGTGCAGCAGGTCGCGCTGCTCTTCAAGGAGCGTCACTTCGCAGCGGGCGAGACCGTCGTGAAGGAGGGGGCCGACGGGGCGGCGTTCTTCCTCATCTCCTCCGGCGAGGCGACCGTCTCCGTCAGCGGCTCGGAGCGCGCAAGCCTCGGCCCAGGCGACCACTTCGGCGAGATCGCCCTCATCGACGAGGAGGTGCGATCCGCGACGATCGTCGCGACGACCGACCTCGTCTGTTACGGGCTGACGTTCTGGGAGTTCCAGCCGCTCGTGGTCGAGAACGGCGCGATCGGCTGGAAGCTCCTGCAGTCGCTCGTGCGCAAGCTTCGGTCGGCCGAGTCGGCGTAGGGAAAGAAGGTCTGGGTAGAGCTCGCCGGTACGTGCCAGCAGCCGCGGAGAAACGAGGGGCTTTCAGCGGGCGGAGAGGGCGGCCCGTGCGGCTTCGTCGAAAGGCGTCAGGTCGAACGGGACGAGCTGGCGAAGACGGTCGTCCTCCGCGACGGTCGCATTACGCAGACCCTCGATCAGCGGGCGGGCGACGCTCGCGCGAACCGGCGTCACCAGGTTGAGCCAGTAGGAAGAGAGGCGCGGGGTGAGGATCGGAACTTCGACGATCAGCGGATGCCTGCCGCGGATGAGTGCGATCTGCTCGATCATCTTGCGGTACGTCATGACTTCCGGTCCACCCGCGTCGAACGAGTGCCCGAACATCTGGTCGGCGCCGGCGGCCGCGGCAAGGTACGTAACGATGTCTGCGAGTGCGATCGGCTGGGTGGGAGTTGAGACCCAGCGCGGGCAAATCATCGCCGGCAGCCGGTCAACCAGCGCAACGATCGTCTCGAACGCGGCACTGCCGGGCCCGACCACCATCGCAGCCCGCAGCGTCGTCAGGGGCACCGAGCCAGCGGCAAGGACCTTCGCCGTCTCGGCACGGCTGCGCAAATGTCGGGACAGGTCAGGCGAGCGGTCGCCGAGACCGCCGAGGTAGAGGAGCTGCCGCAGGCCGGCGCGCGCTGCGACGCGCGCGACCGTTGCCGCGGCGATTCTGTCGCGCTCCTCGAAGTCGACGCTTCCGAGTGAGTGGACGAGGTAGTACGCGACGTCGATGCCTTCCAACGCTTTCTCCATTGCTCCGGGATCGGTCGCGTCGGCCTGCGTCCAGCGAACACCGTTTGACCCATCGTGGGGGCGGCGCGAGATCGCGACCACATCGTGCTCCTGTGCGAGCAGCGGGACGAGTGCCCGTCCGATGGTGCCGGTCGCGCCGAGCACAGCGATCTTCATTGTCAGACCTCTCGCCGGAGACGGGAGAAGTATCGACGCCCCAGCGCGACGTGGAGCCGCGACTGAACCGGCGCGTACAGCACACCGAGCCGGGGCAGGAACCCCTCGACCGCCGACGTGACGGAAACAGCGTGCACACCCTGCTGGGTGAACCGAATCGATCCGGCTGGTGCGCGCGCCAGTAGGCCGCCTTGGATCGCGTACGTACAGCGGACGGTGTTCGCGTCGACCGCGTGCTCGGGAAGGCCGAAGCGAAGGAGCGCGGGGCCGCGGCCGAACAGACGGATCTCCAACTCGTCGTCGCACTCAGTCGCACGGATGACACCGAGTGTCGCTCGGCGAAGTTCGCGCCAATAAAGATCGCCGAGCCTCCGAGCACCGGCCCGGCTGTGTTCAACCACGGGGCGTGGGAATGCCATCCGCTGCACCGATTCGACCGCACCGTCGGAGAGCCGAACCTGCGTCGAGCTCCACTCTCTTTCCCGGGCGAGCAACCTCACGGTCGCGCCCCGGCGACGCGCTCCGCGGCCGTCACCGGATCCTCGTCGAGCAGCAGAGCCGCACCAGTGGCGCTCGCGAGTTTCTTGGTGGCTCCCGCTCCGGCCAGCGCCAGGTGCAGGTCGCCTGCCAGCTCAGTGAGCTCGTCCTGCACCGTAAGGAACCGTTCGGGCGTCATCGCCGAAATGACAACGAGCGCACGCTCGAGACCTCCGAGCGCCTCCTTGATCGTCGCGATCGGCGTGTCGGGCCCGAGGTAGGTGATCGACCAGCCGCGAGCGGCGAGCGCCAGCCCGAAGCTGATCAGCGGCAAGTCGTGGAACTCGCCCGGGGCGCAGGCGAGGACAGCCCGCGGGCCTGTCGCCTCGGCCCAGCCGCGAGCAAGACCGAGCAGCCGGCCACGCAGCAGGTTGCTCGCGAAGTGCTCCTGTGCGACGCTTGCCTCTCCCCTCTCCCAGCGGCGCCCAAGCTCATGGAGGTACGGGATCACGACATCTCGGAGCACCGTCTGAAGCCTGAACGCCGCCAGGAGGCGGTCGAGCGCCGCATGCGCCGCCGGCTCGTCGAAGCGGTCGAGCGCTGACCGAAGGTCGGTCGACAATTGCTCGAGGCGCGCCGGGCCGTCGCGCCGATCGGCACCGCCGAACTCAGTCTCGGCGAGCGCGAGACGCGCAGCTTCGGCTGCCGAAAGACCCGCACCGAGGTGGCGCTGCATCGACTGCACGCGCGCTTCGTCCGCGTTCGAGTAGAGGCGAAAGCCGCCCGCCGAGCGGCTCGGCTGGAGGAGGCCGTAGCGCTGCTCCCAGGCGCGCAGGAGCTCCGGCGAGACGCCCACTCGCCTGCTCAAAGCGCCTATCCGCAGATGCGCGGAATCCGTCATGGCACTACCTTACACAAACATTAGACGTAACCTTGACAGATGCCGTATGGAGCGGCTATTCTCTCGACGTAATCTATACAAACACTGAACAGGGAGGAAACGTCGTGAAGAAGCTGGACATCCTGGCAGCCGTCCTCGTCGTCGTCGGTGGGCTCAACTGGGGCCTCATCGCCGTCGCCAAATTCGATCTCGTCGCCAAGCTCGTCGGTCTCGACTTCGGGCAGACGAACGCAGCGAGCCGCATCGTCTACGGCCTCGTCGGCCTCGCCGCTGTGTATCAGGCAGTCGAGCAGAGCGCGATTCGCCGGCGCTGGAGCCGCA
>JBAQHS010000061.1:0-23684 GCA_049288455.1 Gaiellaceae bacterium
CATCTTGGTGCATTGATCCCAATCCCATACTCGTACGTCCACCCGCGGGAATTCATCGCAGCGAACATCACGGGAACGTTCAACGTGCTCGAGGCCGCGCGGCAGCACGACCTCGGGCGGGTCGTTCACGTCTCGTCGAGCGAGGTGTACGGGACTCCCGAGACCACGCCGATCGCGGAAACACATCCCTTGCGGGCCCAATCGCCGTATGCGGCGACGAAGATCGGCGCCGATCAGCTGAGTCTCAGCTACTTCCACTCCTTCGATCTCCCGGTGGTGATCGCGCGCCCGTTCAACACCTACGGTCCGAGGCAAAGCGCTCGCGCCGTCATCCCGACGATCATCGCCCAGGCGCTTGTCGGCGACACCGTTCGCCTGGGAAACCTCTCGGCGACCCGCGACCTCGTGTACGTGACCGACACAGTCGATGCATTCCGGCGCTGCTGCTCCGCCGAGGGCGCCGTCGGAACGGTCATCAACATCGGGTCGGGCAGTGAGATCTCGGTCGGCGCGCTCGCCGGTCTCATCTTCGAGATCATGGGGAAAGACGTCGCGCTGGTCTCGGATGCCGAGCGCGTGCGGCCGGAGTCGAGCGAGGTCGAACGTCTTCTTGCGGACGCCGGCCGGGCTGCCGAGATACTCGACTGGACGCCGGGGGTCGGCTTGCGAGAAGGGCTCGAGAAGACGATCGCGTGGATCACGGAGTCCCTCGACGCCTACAAGCCGTCGATCTACAACGTCTGACCCGCAGGTCCGCGCTGCCTCGCGCCAACTGACGGTCGGATCACGTACGCCAACCCAACGCCGACAGGGAAAAAGATGACCGCCGCGACCCCGGCGCCGGCGCCTCCGAGCAACGAGGCTCCGACGCCGACCGCAACGACGCACACAAGCCTGTTTCGGAGCCCGGTCATACGCGTCCGATCGGCCACGTCACAAATCGGCTGAGGGCGCGGTTACAATGAGGCCCGGGAGAGGGGTTGACGTGTTTCGGGAGCATTGGCGCGAACCGAGTTTTTGGCAGTGGTGGTGGCAGAACCGTGCTCCTGCAGAGCTTCGGGGCGGTGTGTACCTGTTCCTCCTCGCCCTGTTCCTCGGCGGGGGGATCTTCGCCGCTGACAGCCTCTCGTCCGCGAGTGCGGGGACCGGGCGGGTCGCGTACGCCTACCAGGTCACCGTCCGGAAGACGATCACCGTCCGCGAGCACGGCAAACTCGTTCGCAAGATCGTCCCGGTGATCAAGCGCGTCTACACCAAAGGAAGGACCGAGGTCAGGACGCAGACGTTCTTTGGCACGCAGTTCGTCACCGAGCCCGGTCGCGTGCGCCTCGTTCCACATACGACTGTGAAGTACGTCACGACGGTCAGCAAGCGGGTCGTGACCGTGAACGGAAAGACGAGGACGATCAAAGAGACCCGCACGGTGCCTGTGTCGATCGTGCGGACCCTCACTCAGACAAACGTGTTGACGAACGAGCACACCGTCACGGACTCGCAGGTGGTCACTGCGGTCGTGACCGACCGGCAGGTCGTCACCGATACGCAGACGGAAATGCAAACCGTGACGGTGCTGGCGCCGATCATCACGATTACGCAGCCGGCCCCACCACCCGAGACGACGACGGTGTTCGTGACCGTGACGACGCCCTGACGTCGCGCGAGACCTTAGGAAGGTCCTGTCAATTCATCCGGCGACGAGGATGTCTGTCGGCCCTCGGACGCGATCGCGAGCTGCGCTCGAAGAGCGCCGTCGAGAGCAGCGTCGACGTGCTCGTGCATCCAGAGTGGTCGTAGCGTGTGATCGCGTCCGGGCAGATTCGTCACGGACACGTTCCCCCACCGCGACGGTTGCGAGAGAAAGTTCGGCGTCAGCTCATCGCGAAGCGGCTCACCGTCGCAGAAGATGAACCGCAGCTGCTGGTCACGGTCGCGGAGCACGTCGTATGCACGCGCGATCCGGGCTTCGACCGACTGCGGGCCGTGGGTGCTCGTGAATCGTCGGAGCGACCGAGCCGGATAGCCGATCACCCAACGAGCGAACGCGCGCCAGCGGCGCCACGAGACCTCGCCGCGAGCAAGACGCTTCCACGTGACCGGATGGCGTAGCAGGCGAGCCCGCCGCAGGTCGCGGGCCACTTCGATCTGCTCGTCCCAGTAGAGCACGCGCGGATTGACCATCACCGCTGCGTCGACGCGCTCGTCGGAGACGATTGCCTGGAAAGCCCAGAACGCGCCGGAACAGAGGCCGAGGAGGACGAACCGACGGCCCAGGCCCGACGACTCGAGCTGGTCGAGGACGGCGTGTACGTCCTCGACGAAATCTTCGTCGTGGAACCTGGCCACGTCGGCGAGAAGCTCCGCATCACCGTCGGAGTCGCCGATCCCCTGCAGGTCGACCCTCAACGAAGGGATGCCGAGAGTTGCCCATCTCCTTGCGGCGTCGACCCAGATTCGATGCGGCCCGATCCTGCGAATTGCGCCCGCGTTCAGGAACACAACGGTGAACGGCGCCGGCTCGGCGTTCACAGGCGCGGCAAACACCCCGGCAAGCTCCCCGAACGGGCGCACCACCGTGAGCGGCCGTTCCTCGAAGTCGCCCAGAGCCAGGACCTCGCTCGGTGTCATGCCCTCGTCCGACGGGACCGTGCCGCTGACGTTCCGATCGCCGCCGTCGAGCCACGCCTGGACCAGGTCGAAGGCGGCAGACGGTGGTCGCGACTGGTCGGGCTCGACCAGCATGGCGGCTATTCCAGGGCCCGGCGCGGTCGTGACCTGAGCGCCTGCTGCGGTCAAGACGTCAGAGAGCGAGCCGTCGATCTCCACACCATCGCGATCGAGAACGAGCGCGCGCACGTGAGCCGGAAGGGGCCGTCCCGAGATGTCGTAGCGATCGATCGCCTCGACGGTCTCCCGGGACAGAAGAAACCCGCCGGGAGCGAGCGTCCCCGCGGGCAGCGGCGGTGGCGGTGGCGCACCCGACTCGACCATCTGTGCGGTCTCGAGCGCCGAGAACGCGCGCATTGCACGCAGCAGCGGCTTGCCGCGCGATGCGCTTCCCCAAAGGATCAGTTCCTCGGCGCAGCCCTGGGCTACGACCTCGTACGCGAGCAAGCCCCCGAGCCCGACGCCGACCGCGGCAACGACCGGGCTGCCGGAGGCAACGCGAAGCCATCGTGCCGCAGCGACGGCCGCGTGCGACCAGGCTTCCCACCGATCGCCGTCGGCAGGCCCACGGGCACTGTCTCCGGTGCCGGGGAGATCGAAGCGAAGCACCGAGTGCCCGTGCTCTGAGAGACGCTCAGCCCAGGTTCGAAGCGACCGGTGCGATGACAGCTCCTCCCAGCCGAAGAGTGGGAGCAGCAGGACTGCTGCGCGGTCGCTCCTGCCACCTCGAAACAACGAGAAGCACGACTCACCTGACGACTCGAGGTAAAACGCTCTCTCGGTCATTCGCCTGACACGTCGATCGAGCCGACCATGTTCAGCGCCGTGATTTCGCAGGTCGCGAACGGGGAGCGACCGTCAAGGGGTCGAAGCGTGACGGTCCGCGCCCCGTTCGGCGCGATGCTGAACCCGTTGTCATCGAGCACCGAGCCCGGCGCGTCGACATGCACGCCGTAGGCAAGGCAGCGTGAGCGGATCTCGAGCGAGACCTCACCGGAAGGAGTCACCGTTGTCGAAGCCTCGAGCCCGAGCTCCTCGGCGGAGCGCACGATGCGAGGTCGTCCGATCGGGAAGCGAAACGCTTGGCCGAGGAGCCGTCCGCCCGATTCGAGGCTCGCGACGACCACGTCCTGCTGTGGGGCGCCGAACCCGTATGCGTGATTGATGTCGACGAAATGACCGATGAGAGCTTCGACGTTTCGGACCGCCGAGCCGTGCGTCTCGACGTGGAGCGCCGACTCGGTTTCTCCCACCGAGACCGCACCGTCACGATAGAGCGAGATGCGCAGGATGGCGCTCAAGTCGCGCGGTGAGTCATTTGCGACATGGACATCGATGCCATTCAGTCCCTCATCGGTCATCCAGACGGCGACCGGTCCCAACGCTCGCCGAAGGTGATGCCAGGTGAGCTTGGACGCGCCGTCTGCGTCGAGAATCCCCCAGCCTGCACCGGGCTCGAGATCGCGAGCCCAGAGGATGATCCCGCCCCTCGCGCCTGAGTCTCGTCTGCGCCACTCGCCGAAGACCTCCGCCATGACCTCGCCGGTGACGAAGCGCGCGTGCTCCCAGTACCGTTCATCTCCAGGCCCGACCCCGTGCAAGGCACGAAGATAGTGGTCGCGGACGTCTGCGAAATCCCAACTCGCCCCGACGTCGCGCATGACGCCGACGCTCCGATCGGCGGGGTCTTCCTCGGGCACGTTCGCGAACGCGAGACACTCCGATGCGAACTGGACCTCGGCTCGGCGAACGTCTTCGAGGGGACGGAGATAGGCCCCGACGCCGAAGTAATTCGCCACGCCACGGTTCGTGCGGAACGGCAGGTCGCCACCGCAGGGGGCCGACGGAATGTATGGGACGTCGAGCGACGCCGAGGCGGCCCGAGCGGGTATGAGCTCGTCGAACAAGACGCCTCTCCCGAGCGCCGGGTCGAGACCCAACATCGCGACCTGCTGCTCGATCTCGCTGTTTCCGCACAGCACGGCAAGGCTCGGCCTGCCGCCCAGCTCGCGAAACAGCTGGTCGACCTCGATCTCGACCAACGCACGAAATGACGGATCCTCGATGGGATAGTCGAGGTTGGCGAACATCAGGTCTTGCCAGACGAGCATCCCGAGCTCGTCGCAGAGATCGTGGAACTCGGATGACTCATATGTCATCGTGCCGACGACTCGGACCATGTTGAGGCCGCAGTCCCTGAGCTGCGTCAAGGTCGCGCGACACTCGTCCCGCGGGACCGGCGTCCACACAGCACCGCGGACGAAGACGGGCACGCCGTTGAGCTGCAGGTCGAGCCCACCGGCCGGCGCCCGGTTCGACAACTCCCGAAAGCCGCAGGATCGCCTGATCGTTCCGCCCACGAATCGAAGCTCGAGTGGGTAGAGCTCGGGAAAGCCGTGGGTATGGGGCCACCAGCGCTCCGGGCTCGGAACCGAGACCTCGCCGCCTCCTGCGGGCAACGCGAACGTCTGGCCCGCGAGAGCTACTTCGACATCGCCGTCCGAGCGTCGCGAGCTCACTCGGACGACGCCCTCGCGCCCGCGAAGTTCGACGCGGATCGCAGCCTGCGGCTCATCCGCATCGGCGATCTCCACCGATCGCCACGGCCCGACGACCGGTGGCCCTGGTGCGAAGCCAGGAGCCCGCCCTGCGACGGACGTGCGAAACCAGCGGAGGTTCCCGTTGCTGACGACCTTCGTGCGCCAGCGTGCGCGCGGCGAACGTCTCACGGCAAGGAGAGGATCGAGCGCGCGAGCGCAGATTGCTATCTCATGCGGCCCCGGTGACAGCGGCAGCTCGTGGGCGATGAACATCGACTCGCTCTGTAACTCCCGGCGCCCGTCGATGTAGATATCGCAGACCGTCGCGAGGCCCCCCAATCGCAGCACGGGGCGCTCTCCCGATGCCGTGAAGGCGGAACGAAACCAGTGGTCCTCGGCGTCGCTTCCGCGCATCGGCAGAACGACGTCCAGCCAGTCGACGTCGCTCGCCCCGGGGACATCTGCGAACGCCCCCGGAGGCGTCGTCGCCGATGTCCATGCGTCGAGCGTGTCAGTCACGCGCCGCATCCGAGACGGCGGCGAGGCCGAGCATCGCCTCGTCCCACGAGGCGGCCATCTGCTCGATGATCGGAGCGGAGTCGAACTCGCGCCTCCTGGCGAGCTTGAACGAGAGCGCTTTTGTCCCGCCGACAATCTCGTGCAGGGCCGAGCAAACGTGAGCAGCATCATCGCCGTACAGCCAGTCGATATGCGACGCACATAGTTCGAACGCCGATCCAGCCATTCGGACAGTTGCGAAGGCGTATGCGTGATAGTCCGCGTGCGTGCCGGCACGCAGGCTGGGCAGCTCGGCTGACAGGGAGTCACCGAAGCTCCGGAACGGGTTCGTTGCCGGCCGCCGGTCAAAATGACGCACGAAGATCTCCCGCGCCGCCCGGCGTAGATCGTCTCCCGCGAGGCGCTGCCCGACGTCGAAGCGCACGAGTTCCGTGTATGGCGGCAGGGCCTCGACGGGAAGAGGCTCGAGCCGCAGGACGTGCCGGTAGTCCTCGCCCGAGAGCTCGTAGAGCCCACGATTGTGGAGGTACCGGAGTCGCTCCCCTCCTTGGTCGATCCCGACGATCACCGCCGAGCTCTTCACATGCTCGGTTCTGTAGGCCGTCGACTCCGTGTCCGGGAGGTAGAAGGAGTCGAGCTCGACGATGAGGGTCCGCCCCACCTCGAGTTGTCTGACCGCCAGGTCGGGAAGCGCACGGTACGGCTGCATCTCGTGGATCTCCATCCCGAACAGCGCCTCGTGATCGCGCGGATCCGGCTTGAAGAACGTCCACTGATCGCCTTCGAAATCCGTGCGAATACTCTGGCCGAGCGCGGCCAGCGGTTCGTCACCACGCAGGTGCATGAGCTCGATCAGGATGTCGGCGTAGCAATTCGTCTCCGGGTAGGCGCGGTCCGCCGCGTGAATCGCATGCGGGACGTGACCGGCTGGATCGGTGTCGAACAGGCTCAGCACGTCGATGCCGTCACGGCTCAGGAGCCGAGACCAAGCTCGGCGCGAACCACGGAAGGCCACTCGGTTGGATCGAGACCATGCGCACGCAGGAGCGCAAGCGCGATGCGCTCGAGCCCGAAGCCGAGACAGGCGGTCTCGGCGCGGCTGCCGTCGATCTGCTGGATGTCGTAGATGGACGAGAAATGATCGCGGTGGTAGTTGAACGACGCGATGGCGGTGGGCTCACTGCCGTCGATGGGAACGCTCACCTCGAACTTCAGCGCCTGCTCACGTTGGCTGCGAGCGAGCACGCGACCTGTGCGACCGAAAAACGGATCCGACGCAACCTCCAGTCGAGCGTCGAGACCGAGGCCCTGCGCGAATGCGAGCGCTCGCTTCGACCACGTGTCGCGCCAGGCCGCTACCGATGTCGCATCGCCAAAGCGGACCATCTCGCGCTGGTGGAACATCTGCATGCGTGCCGGGTCGGCCGATGGCTCGTGCCGAAAGACGTAGGAGCCGCCAAGGTCGACCGTGGCGCCGAGAGGCCCGAGGCGACCTCTCGCCCCGATCACCGGGTAGACCGGGTAACAGGCCGCGGGCACGAGCACGACATCCGTTTGGTGCTGGAACTCGCTCCAGTCGCCGTGCGCGGATGCGCGGCGTCCCAGCTCGACCGCCGCGCGCTCGTCGCCGTCGAACGAGAAGATGGAGCCGGCAAGGTGCGGAAACGATTCGAGATAACCGATCCGCTCGAGCTCACGACGAGGCATCACCGGCGGGAAAGCCATCCGCTCAGCACCGTCGGGCACGGCGGCGGTCGAAATCGCTGCGTCGACCGCGTTTCGAATCCGCTCGAAGATCACACCGCGACCGAACACCCCAGGCACGCCACTGGGGACGAGCAGCCCACAGGCGATCAATTGCTCGAGAAAACTCCTCGCTGGGGCCGGCCCCGACGCACCCATGACTCAGACGTCTTTTGCCACCAGGAGCAACGCAGCGTTCGTCTGGTGGATTCGCTCGTTCGCGATCATCAGCGGGCCGGACATTGCATCTCGGAGATGCCGACCGACACTGAACGGGGTGTCGTTCTTGAAACCGACGATCCCGCAGACGCTCATCGCGGTTTGGCAGATACGCGGCGCTTGCTCGGATGCCGCGATCTTCAGTGTGTTGAATCGCAGGCCGGATCCCATCGTCGACAGACGTTCTCGGTTCGGTGAGTTGTCGCCGTCGATGAACTCGCGCAAACCCTGTGCGACTTCCGCTCGCATGAGGGAAAGCTCGACCAGCAGATGTGAGAGGCGGATGGCGGCTGGAACGGGCTCACCAGGTTTTTGACGGCTCGAGGCACGAACGAAGGCGCGAGCCCGATCGAATGCGTCAGTCGCGATCCCAAGCCAGAGGTGCGACCAGAAAATATGGGACAGCGGCACCATCGACTGGGCGCTGACCGTCGAGAACGGGTGCGGCAGGATTTGCTCGCCTGCGAAGGTCGCACGAATCGTGAACCCTGGAGAGCAGGTGCCGCGCATGCCGAACGGATCCCAGGTCCCCGACTGTTCGAGTTGTGTCTGATCGCGGCTGGTCAGGGCGACGACCTGATCGCCGCCATCGGCATCGGGAGATCGCCGTAGCGTGGTCAGGAGGTCATCCGCATGCGCGCCATAACTGACGGTCGGCGCCTGCTTCTCGAACGAGCAGGCGCCATTGTCGAGCTCGACGACGGCAGCAACCGACCGGCTCATATCGCCGCCCGTCCCGACTTCCGAGGTCGCCGAGGCGATCAGGCGCTGGCTGACGCTGAGTTCCCTCAGGTAGTCCTCGAACCATGCGCTGCCCGTTCCATGGCGCACGAGACACGCGACCTGGATCTGGTGCATCGCGAACACCATTCCGGCTGCGGCGCAGCGACGGCCGAGCGCAAGGCACGCGGCCGCGACATCCTCGACTGATGCGCCTCCGCCGCCGTACGTCGTGGGAACCAACGCCGACAGGGCGCCCACCTCCTTCAGCGCGGCAATGGCTTCGTGCGGAAACCGCGCTTTCTGGTCGACGTCGTCGGCGTTCGGGCCGGCGATCTCGGTCGCTATCCGTTCGATCTCATCGAGAAGAGCTCGAACGGCCGCGCGCTGCGTGTCCGGTGTCACCGTCACTCAGGCGCTCCCAGGGTCGAAAGCGCGGTCTGGATCGACGACACGCTTTCGAAAGCCCCGCGCGTGAGCATCTCGTCGGGGAACTCGACATCGAACCCCTCTTCGAGCGCAAGCATCAAGTTCACGCTCGCATGCGATGTGAGACCGGCGGCGTAGAGATTCGCGTCGTCAGGGAGCGTCGCGATGTCGACGGGAAGCCGGGCGTGCTCCTTGATGATCAGTCGGATCCTTTCGTTCATCGGATTGCAACTACGACAGCGGAAGCGTAGTCGCGTTCGTGCGTCAAGCTGACCGCGAATTCGGAAATTTGGGCCTCGCCGGCCAGCTCAGAAGCGGGTCCGGACAGAACGAGGGTTGGGCTTCCATCAGGCTCCCGCCTGACCTCGATCGATCTCCATGGCAGCGGCCGATCGCCAACGCGCAGAGCCTTCATCGTGGCCTCCTTGGCAGCGAACCGCGCCGCCAGGCGCGCCGCGTCCACCGTCCCACCGGGAGTCGTGCAGTCCTGGACTTCACTGCGGGTGTAGACGAGCTCGAGGTAGCGCTCCGCCGAGCGGGCATCGAGCGCAGAGGCAACCGCCTGCACCTCGACCAGGTCTATTCCGACGCGAAGTGCCTCGAGTTTCACCTTTACCCCTCTCAATCCGCTTCGCGGGCAGCTGCCCGAGATCTCCCGCTCGCGCCCAGCTCGCTGAGAGCCAGGAGGAGCGCCCCCCTCACGATACCTTCGATCTGGCCTGAAAAGGTCGCTCGGGATCGACGCGTCCCGCCCTACCAGGGCCGCCGAAGGCGGAGCCGACTGCGTCGCACGCGTCCCGGCCGCGGCGGTAGGTCGGCCCCGTGGACGATCGCGCCGGGGACGTCCTCGGTGAGCCATCGCGCGAGCTCTGGATCTTCGAGGCTGGCCACGGCCGCGGCCAACCCTGCAGGACGCACCACAGTCGAGTGGGCGTCGCTTGCAACAAGATGGGCGAGACCGCCGTCGAGCAGTGCTCGGGATGCTCGCTTCGAAGACGACCCGAGCCGGCCGTCGACCGAGGATGCGGTGAGTTGGACGAGCACCCCGTCGTCGACGAGCGGACGCAGGACGGCCGGGTTCGCCTGAACGACTGGGTTGCGCTCGGGGTGCGCCAGTACGACGGCGAAGCCCCTCGCCGCAAGGCTCGAGGTGAGGATGCGCAATCCCGGCGGCCAGCCGACATACGGACACTCGATGAGCAGCGCACTTGGGTTCCCTCCGAGCCCGAACCGCGCCAGGGTGCTGTCGTCGAAACGAGCCATTTCCTCGATGTCCAGTTCTCCGCCTGCCAGCACGACGACGGGGATCCCCGCCTCGCGCGCAGCCGCGTTCAGCTCGGCCACCCCGCGCTCCATGGTCTCGGGGGTCGTGGGGTAATCGGCGCGGACGTGCGGGGTGGCAGCGATTTGGGTGATCCCGCCGTCTGCCGATGCCCGGAGGAGTGCAAGGCTCATGGCCAGGTTCTCGGCGCCGTCGTCGACGGCCGGGAGGACATGAGAATGAAGATCGATCATCCGGTGAAGTGGCGACCTGCTTGGTCGGCGAGCCCCTGAGCCGCGAGGAACGGGCGAAGGCGGTGCCTGCACCTCGCAATACACTACGCGCCCGTGTCCGGCACCTCCAGACGACAGAACGCGCGCCGTCTGCTCTGCGTGTACCAACATGCTCCGACCCGAGATGCGCCGGGGTTCTACCGCCATCGTCACTACTTCTCCGAGCTCGTACGACGCGGCTGGGAGGTCGACGTCGTCTCGACCCCAGTCGACTACCTGACGGGCACCTTTCCTGCGGGTTACGCGAAGCGCCTGTTCACCCATGAAGAGATCGATGGCATCGAGCACCACTGGGCGTGGGCAGCGTCGGGGATTCATCGTTCGCGGGCTCATCGCGCCGCCAACTACGCCTCGTTCGCAGCGATGTCAGCGTTTCGAGGCGTCACGTTGCGACGCCCCGATTTGGTGTGGGCGTCTTCTCCGCCACTTCCGGTCGGCGCGGTCGGGGAAGTTCTCGCACGACGATTCGGTGTCCCCTGGATCTTTGAGATCCGGGATCTGTGGCCCGAGTCGGCGGCATCCATCGGTTGGCTGCAGCAGGAATCGATGCTCTACCGAACGCTCGAATGGCTCTCGCACCGTGCCGCGTCGCGGGCGAACTGTGTCGTCGTTCCGACACCAGGACTCGAGCGCGACGCGTATGCGCACGGAGCGAAGACCGTGCACGTCGTACCCGGCATCGTCCTCGATGCGAATGCCGAGGCGGCGCGTCCGCAGGTCCGAGAGAGCCTCGGCGTCGCTCCAGATACCTGTCTCCTTGCCTATGTCGGCGCGCTGGGGATCGCCAACGGACTCGACGTCGTCCTCGACGCCGCCAAGCTGGTTCTCCCAGATCCTCGAATCGCGTTCCTGCTCGTCGGTGATGGCAGCGACCGGGCGCGTCTCGAGCAACGCGTTGCCGGCGAGCGAATCTCGAACGTCACGATGCTCGGAGCCGTGCCCAAGAGCCAGGTGCCCGAGCTCCTCGCGGCGAGCGACGTGTGCCTTCACGTCCTGCGCCCAGATCCGATCTTCGAGGGAGCACAACCGACGAAGGTGCTCGAGTACTTCGGCGCTCACCGCCCCTTCATCACGACGGTCGACGGGGTGCCGCGAGCGCTCGCCGATGCCAGCGGCGGCTCGTTTGCGCCCACTGCGGAAGCCTTGGCGGCCGAGAGCAAGCGCTGGGCGGGTTTGTCGGCCGTCGAGCGCGCCCCGCTCAACGAGCAGGCGTTCCGCTACGGGATGTCACGGTTCGGGCTCGAAGCCAGCGTCGACCGGCTCGAACGGCTCCTCGTCTCGCTCATCGACGTCTGACGCACGGCGCCTCCGGCGTGGGCGCAGCGCAGAGCGTCCGCGCCGCGCAAGCTCGATCGTCTCTCGACGCCGTGGCACGAGCGCTCCGGCGGGAATCTCGAGCACACGGACGAAGACAGCAGCAACGGCGGCTCCCCCGACGAGATACGACAGTGTCGAAGCCAACGCGGCGCCCACACCGCCATACGCGGGAATGAGTGCGATGTCGAGCCCGACTGTCGCAATGAACGCGACGCCCACGACGATGCTCTCCAACCCCGGCCGCCTCTGGGCGGTCAGCGCGTTGCCGAGGATCTTCATGCCGATGACTCCGAACGCGCCCAGCGCGAGGATGCGAAGTTGCGGCGCTGCGTGGATGAACGCCGAGCCAAACACGACGCGAACGATGAGCGGAGCAAAGACGATGAGGACGAGTGCGCTCGCGAAGGTCGCCACGGTCGTGATCCTGAAGACGGTCGCTCCTTCCACCGCAGCCCGCTTTCGTGTTGCCCGAGCCAGACGGGGACGAGCAACCTGCTTGACCGCCTCCGGCAGGTAGAAGAGCGTCTCGGCGAGCGAGACCGCCACGCTGTAGATACCGAGCTCCGCTTTGGATCTCGTCGCGCCGAGGATCCACTGGTCGAGGCGATAGTTGCCCAGCATCATGACGTCGGCGGGATGGCTCCTCACGCCAAAGAAAATGGCGGAACGGGCGAGCCCGGGGCTCGGGCGCCCAAACGGAGCGATTCGCAGGCCGTGGTAGGCGACGAGGATGACCGTCGCGACCGTCTGGCCGAGGATCCAGACGAGGAGCGCGCGGTGAACCGTGAGAACACCCGCCGCGGCAAGCGCTCCGTTGAGAACTGCATTCAGCATCGGCCCGAGCATCCACGTGAGATTGGTGACGTTGAAGCGGGACGCCGCCTGACTCAGCGCCCGGAAGTAGTTCTGCAAGATGAGGATTGGCACTGCCGTCAGGGCAACGAGCCGCCAGCTCTGAGCCGAGCCGCCGCCAACGGCCGGGAAGACCGCGATCAGTAGCTCGACGATCCCGATCCCAATGACACCAAATGCGAGCGCAGCGATCGCCGAATTCGACGCGAGGTTGCCTCGGATCTCAGGGTCACGACTTGCGAGGTTCGCGTTCGCCTCCTGGAGCCCGAACGTGCACGCGTAGTGGGTCAAGTTCGCGATCGCGATGAGGAAGACGAATTGCCCTCGACCGGTCGCGCCCAGAGCGCGCGTGATGATGATCACGTTGACGAACGAGAGGACTGCGACGCCGAGATTGGACCCGAACGTCGCAATCATGTGGCGTGCCGCCGTCTCGGCGGAAAGCTCGCTCATCGGGTCTGTCCGCGACCGCCGGAATCGGCGAACAGCCGGACGAGCTCATCGACCACGGATTCGACGTCGAACGCACCTTCGATGCGTTGGCGGCCGGCGATGGCGAGCGAGTTGCGGAGCTCCGGGTTGCGGGCGAGCTCACAGAGCGCGCGAGCGATCGCCTCATCGTTCGCAGCCTCGATCAGCAAGCCCGCTCCGCCGCCTACGAGCTCCGCGACACCACCAGTGTCCGTCGCCAGCACCGGCATCGTATGGGCCATTGCCTCCATCAGCGCGACAGGGATCCCCTCCTTCTCGCCGGAAGAGGAATTGCTCGTGAGTGCGACGAGATCGTACGTCCCCTTCTCAAGGTCAGCGAGGAGGTCGACATGCGCGACGTGCCCCAGGAACTGCACACGCTCCGCAATGCCGAGCTGGACCGCCAACTCCTGAAGTGCCGGGCGGAGCGGGCCGTCTCCGGCCAGGACGACCCTGATCCCCAACTCGGTCGGCTCGGGCCGGGCCATTGCTCGCAACAGGACATCGTGCCCCTTCACAGCGACGAGTGACGCCGGAACAAGAACGGTGAGCGGCGTCCGATCCGGAGGCGGGGATGAAACCGCCGGCACCGTCACCCCCATGTGCAGCGTGACGAGATTCTCGGCACCTCGAACGCGGCTCAGGATGTCACGCTGCCCGTCGGCGCTGATCGCCCGAACGAACGCGGCGCGACTGACCTTTGCGTCGAGCCTGTTGTTCTCGGCAATGTCCCAACGATGGGCGGTGAAGCTCCATGGGACACCTGTCAGGGACGATGCCACCATGGCTGCCGAGGCGGTGGTCGACCCCCAGTGCGCATGGATATGGTCCGGCTTCCACGTCTCGACGAAGGCAGCGAGCCAGAGCGCCTTCGGTAGGACGGCGGCGTTCTTCACGCGAGACCGCGATGTCCCGTGGCCGACCAGGTCGACCACCTCCCTCACCGCGTGCCGACCGAAAAGTGAGACGGCGCGGCCGGCGCCGGCCAGCACTGACCCGGAAACGAGTGGCGCCGAAACCGTGCTCTTCACCACCGCATCGATCTCGCGATGAATGATTTCCCCGCGTGGCCGAATCGGGACGACTCGAACCTCGTGTCCGCGGCGCAGCATTGAGGCGATCTCGGGCAGCACGAACGACTCCTCCCGTCCGAACGGAAGCGTCGCGGTGACGTAGACGATCCGCACGCTGCTACAGACCGTGAGCTCGAACGAGCGATGGGGGCATCTCAGACAGCATCGCCGGCGCCCCCGCGCAGGGCACGGGTCCGATGCCGACTCACCGCATACACACGAGGAGAGAGCTTTGCCCGGAGACGCAACCCCGTGTCGTTGCCGTAAAGCCCGATCCGAGGAACGCAGAATCGGCCTTGCTCTCCTTTGCGCGGCCTCACGACACACGCGGCCGAATATCCACTCGACTCCACCACATCGATCGCAGCCGCCGACGTCAAGCCGTAGGGGTAGGCCAAGGTGTCGCACCGGCCGAGACGCCGAATCAGCTCCTCCCGTGACCCACCGATCTCGTCCGCGAGTTGCTCGCGGTTGAGAGTCGGGAGACTTGGATGTGTCCGCGTGTGCGAACCGATCTCCCAACCCGCCTCCGTGAGCAGCTCGAGATCCGCCTGGCGCAACGAGGCGAGCTCGCGCGATTGCGCGCCGGTGCGCCACTGCTCGATCCCAGGCCAGCTCAGCAATTCGCCGCTCTCGACGAAATCGGTGACGACGAAGACGGTCGCCGGATAGCCGACGTCGTCGAGAACCGGCTTTGCGTTCACCGTCGACGCGTACCCATCGTCAAACGTCACAGCCAGCGACCGCTTGGGGAGCGTCCCTTCAGCGCCCCGCGAGACCAACTCGCTCAGCGTGAACCCGACGTAGCCACGCGCGCGGAGAAGGGCAAGTTGTCTCGCCATGACACCGGGCGAGACCGAGGTCGGGTTCGTCCATTCGGAGCTCACGCCGTGGTAACAGAGGATAAGCGGTGCGACGCCTCGCACGAACGTCGAACGGAGCTCAGGAATTACGGAGAGGATCGAGGTCTGCAACCAGCGCGTCGCCGTTCTCGATCTCCGGGACTGGGTGCAGCTCGGCCGCTTTCGAATGCGTCCAGTCGAGGACTGCCTGCTCGAAGTCGTCATGACGGCCGATGTCGAGCCAGTAACCGTCAAACACATACGCGCCGACCTGTTCGCCGGCTTCCAGGAGCGCGTGCACGAGATCCGGGAAGTCGAAGTAACCGTCCGGCACCCACTCGAGGGCACGGCGCTCGATCACGTAGACGCCCATGCTCACGTTGAGCGACAGCTCAGGCTTTTCGTCATACCCGACCACCTGCGCGAGCGGCCCGTCATCGGACTGGCCGGTCAGCTTCAAGATCCCGAAGTCGATCTTCTCGACGCGGTGATGGGTGGCGATCGTGACGATATTTCCACTCCGCTCGTGGTGGTCGATGAGGTCGCCGATGTCCAAAGACGTCAGAACATCTCCGTTGGTCGCGAGGAACGTCTCACCGAGATCCTCGATCAACCGCAACGGGCCGACCGTGCCAAGCGGGAACGGCTCCTGCACGAACTGGAACGTCACGCCAGGGGTCCGCTCCCCTCCCTCGAGCACAGCGCGGATCAGATGCGAGAGGTAGCCCACGCTCAGGGTGATATCCGTCAACCCGGAGCGGGAGAGCTGTTCGATCACGATCTCCAGGACTGATCTGTCCCCGATGGGCATGAGCGGCTTGGGAAGCACCGAGGTATGCGGCAGCATCCGCTGGCCACGGCCCCCCGCGAGGATCACGGCCTTCACGCTTCGAGGCCCTGGGTGACCGGCGTGACTTCCGAACCGAGACGGGAACGAGCAGACCCCTCGGCGTTGCGGGCCAGCCGACGGCTCAGCGCGGCGGTCTCCCGGTGGACGGCGACGTCGGTATGTCCGAACACGGCGACTACCGTCCACAAGACGATCCGAAGGTCGAGAAGAAGACTCTTCCGGCCGGCGTAGAGCTTGTCCATGGAAACCTTGAGCGGCAAGAGGCGCTCGGAGTAATACGACAGGCTGTCGGGCCGGGCAAGCAGGACGCTCTCCCGTGCGAAGGCCAGCTGCGAGAGGCCCGTGATCCCCGGCCGAACCTCGAGAATCTCTCGATACTCCGCCTCGTAGAGCTGCACGAAGACCGCATCCTCAGGCCGGGGTCCGACGAAGGTCATCTCGCCCTTGAGGATGTTCCAGAGTTGGGGAAGCTCGTCGAGCTTGGCGCCCGCGAGGAACCGGCCGATCCGCGTGAAGCGCGCGTCGTCCGACGAAGTGAGCGGCGCGCCGCGAGCGCCGTCGAGCATCTTTCGAAACTTGAGCATGTAGAAGGTGCGCCCCTTGTATCCGACGCGTGGGCAGCGGAAGAGGACAGGCCCGGGGCTGTCGATCTTGATCGCGACTGCGATGAGAACGAGGACTGGGGCGAGCGCAAGAATGACAACGACTGTCAGGCCCAGATCGAGCATTCTCCTCGCGAAAGCCCAACCTGAAAAATCGCGAAACCAAGCGCTCCGGGTCCTCGTAGCGACCGATCCGACCATGAATTCGACTCTCCCCTTTGCCGGTGCGCTTGTCCAGAACCGAGTTGGCCCTAAACTCGTTCACGCCTTGAACCAAGAGTCGCCTTCCTGACCTGGCCATGCCCTCAACTGAGGGGTGGACTGACCTGACCGAACGGCCAGAACCGAGGCTCGAGAGCTTCGAGTTGCGGAAGGGCCAACCGACAGCCCGAAAGCCCACAACGGAAAGAGAAGAGATGTCGAGCGGCGAGGAATCGGACAACGAACAGACGCGCCTGCGGGATGTCTACCGCACCTACGACGAGGTGTCGCAGATCAATCGAAAGTGGGCCCGAGACAATCCAGGCAACCGCTTCCTGAACGAACGTCGAGAAGGCGCGCTCCACGCCCTCCTCACGCAGGAGGGCGTGCTTCCCTTGGCCGGCAAGCGCATCCTGGATGTCGGCTGCGGGACCGGTGAATTCCTGCGATCTGTCTGTGAGCTCGGCGCCCTGCCGTCGGATTGTTACGGAGTCGATTTGCTTCCCGACCGGATCGAGCGCGCCCGCCGGGAGAGCTCCGGCATCACGTTCGAGCTATGCGACGCCCGGCACGTGCCATTTGAGCCAGGGTCATTCGAGCTCGTCTGCGCCAACATGGTCTTCGGCTCGATCCTCGCGGCTGAGGTCGCCCACGAGATCGCCGCAGAGATGTGCCGGATGCTCGCTCCGGCCGGATCCATCCTGTGGCACGAGCATCGCTACCCGAATCCACGGAACGGCGCGGTACGACACTATTCGCGGCGCGACCTGCAACGGCTGTTCCCGGGATTCCGGATCAGAACGAGGAGTGTCGCACCGCTACCGCCCGTCGTTCGCCGCCTCGGAAGCTTGACCTCACGGGTCGCGCCCGTCCTCGACGTGCTACCGGCCCTGCGCGTCGACTACCTCGCCGTGCTGCGGCGGTCGTAGTTCGCCGAGTCTCGCGCCTCGCCACTCGGAAACCACCTCCCGGCACACGGCCTCGTAGGCGTTGCCGACCCGGCGCCATGAATGCTCGGCGAGGACATACTCCCGCGCGGCGCTCCCGAGGGCGCTCCGGCGTTCGGCGTCCCGCAGCAAGCTCACGAGTGAGGATGCGAACTCACGCGGTTCGGACGCGACGACGAGCTGCTTCCCATTTACGGCCGCAATGCCCCCGAGCGCCTTGGGAGTCGCCACGCATGCACGCTCGAGCGCCATGGCTTCGAGCAGCTTGTTCTTGATACCCGTGCCGCTGACCATCGGACACGCGTACGCGGCGGCCCCCCGCAGCAGCGGCCGAACGTCGACGACACTGCCTGTCACCGTAATCGAGGGCCGATCACCGAGGGCCTGGACGGCAGGCAAGGGGTCTCGGCCGACAAGGACGAGACGCGCATCCGGAACCTGCTCGAGCACGAGGGGCCAGATGTGATCAGCGAGGTGCAACGCGGCACTGACGTTCGGAGCGAAGTTCATGGTCCCATGGAAGGCGACGGTCGACGAGTCAGGCTCCGTCCCATCAGGCGCGAAGTACTCGGAATCGACTCCGTTCGGGATCACGACAAGCTGGATTTGCCGATTGATCGCTGCGAGCGCCTCGCGGTCTCCCTCGCTGACGACCACGACGCGGTCGTAGTTGACGTACTCCTTCTGCTCGAACGTGCGAACGCGCTCAGCCTCCCGCTCGACGAAGGGCCGCCGGAAGGCGCCCTCGCCCTGCGCCCGGGCCTGCCAGTTTCGATAGGACGCATCGAGGGCGAGCAGAACGCTCGGCAGCCCGTGCACTTCCCGCCGAAGACCCGCGAGGCCGCCGCTCAACGCCAGGAGGACGTCGGGCTTGAACGAGTCGATCTCCTCGCTCAATGGCTTCTCGATCGCCGCGGCGATCCCATCGAGCCGGAGCGGCCGCCCGCTGAGGGTGGACCGAACCAACCCGACCGGCAGACTCCACCTCGAGGGTTTGACGATCACGGTCCGGGTCGCCTCGGGGTCGCAACGGCTTGCTTCGTCCGGACTGGCAAGGCAGAGCAACCGAACCTCGTGACGCGGGCTCAGTTCGGCCAGCAATGCCCTGAGTACGAGTCGTGCGCCGTTGTTCGGTAGAAGCGGCACGTATTCGGAGCAGATGAGAATGCGCACGAGTAGCGGTCTCCGGGGGACGATCGTCGAAACAACGAGACATTGAATCTAGAGAGACTCAACCCTGTGCGCGTCTGACCGTCGAGCGCCGGGCTCAGACTACCGCGGTCACTGCGCGGCGGCCCGGGTCGTTCGAACGCGTCTCGTTGCCGTCACGACGGACGTCGCAAACGCGACTGCCGCCGGCACCGGATCATCCAGACTCGCCCACGCAAGCTCTCGGACGCCACGAAACGACCTGACCCAGGCAGCTGCCGACAAGCCCCCGGCCCGACGGCACGCGAGCGACGCGGCGAGGTCGTAGTTCTCGACGACCCATCTTCGCCCGTCTTCTGGATCGGCCTGGTCGAAGGATTCGCCGAGCAAATCGAAATAGAGCGCTCGGGCCACGTCGGTCCCCGCGCGGGTTGCAAAAAGGCGGAACGTGCTGCCAATTCGCGGATTGACATCGAGAAGCTTGTACTCGCCGTCCCGCGGATCGAACCGGAAATCGACGTCGACGATGCCACGGTAACCAAGCGTGCTCAGCAGCTCGACGATTCGGCGCCGAACGACCTCATTTCGACGAGTCTCGCCGAGCGTCGTCGGGCCGCTGCCGAGCGGGTACTGGCGTATCGCGCGACCCGTCGCGCCGAAGAGGCACCGCGACTGTTCGTCGAAGTAGCCGTTGAACAACCAGTCGTCGCCCTCCGGGATGTACTCCTGGATGAGGAGGTTCGGCGCGCCGTCGTCGCGCATCGCCGAGAAGGTCGCATGAAGCTCGTCCACGGTGGCGGCAATGGCAATCCGCGGGCCTCGTTGGCGCGTCGGTGTCCATTCCGAGATTCGCTTGATCATCACGGGGTATCTCACCGTCTCGCCGATGGCGGAGAGTTCGTCCTCGCCGTTCGGAGAGTGGAGCGCCGGCGTAGGAATCGCGTGCTCCAGGCACAGCCGATACAGCTCGAGCTTGCTCGATAGGCGACGCACGAGCCCCTCGGGCTGGCGCGGGAACCGAAAGGATCGGGCGAGGTCTCCGGCGCGGTCAGCCACGAACACTGCGCCCGCGTCGTCGATCGGAATCAGCACCGGTTGGCGACCCGTTTCCTCAGCCCATGCGAGCAGCCGCGCGCAAAGCTCATCCGCCTCCACGACACCGAGGTCGAGCCGAAGCTCTCCTGCGCAGTAGCGCGACCGCGCGAACGGTGTGCGCGCCCCTTCGACGACTCCGTGGACCTGGGCGCCGATACGGCCGAGGCTTCTCGCGACCGCGACCGCGCCGTGATGCATTGGGTTCGGCGCCAGCCGCAGCACCAGGACCGGGGACCCGCAGGGAGAGCGACGGAGACGTGTCACCAGCGCATCAGCGGGTCTCAGGCCGATCCACGCCGAGCCTGGAGCGCAGCCCAGATCCTGCCCTGGATGTCGGCAACGGTGTCGTCGAGTGGACGATCGGTGCCGACGTGATGGACGCGCTGTCCTTCCGGGAATTCCTCGTGATAACCCGAGCGCCAGCGGTCGAGGTCCGCAGCGGGGTGCTCGTCCTTGCGTCCGAGCAGCACAGCCGTGGGTGCGTCGAGCACCACGGTCAGGTCGGGCGTGGGGATGACGCGGCGCAGGAGGAACCGCTCCAGGCGAACCGCGAGCGGCGTGATCCGCAGCCGAGTGGCGAGTGCCTCTCGCGGGTGACCCTCGCAGAGCACGATGCCTCCGCGCCACGCGGCTGCGTAGATCCGGACGAGGGCCGGCGCGCTGCGGAGAAGCTTCTTCAGGACGGCAAGGGGCTCGCGAACCTTCAATCGCATCGTCGGGCCGCGCGGCCGGCCCGCGCGCGAACCTCGCGATCCACCCGATCCGGCAGACCAGACATGACAGGCCACGGGGGTGCGTTCAGAAATCGCGTTGATGACCGTGCTCTTACCTGCGCCGTCAGGCCCGAGGAAGACAATCACGAGGCCCGATCGTCGCCGAGTCGGCGGAACCTGCGCGGCAACGCGAGCGAAGACGCGTGCGACGCGGTTCGGCGCCGGCAGCCATGTTCGCCCGGGTGTCAGCTTCACGTCGATCTTCTGCCAGATCCCCGCCGAGTACGTGAGGTAGAACCGATGCCGGCGTTGACCGCGTGCTGCGACCTCAGCGAAACCCGAGCGTACGAGTGCGTCCCCAGCGGCGTGTCGCGAGCCAGCCTCTACGAAAAGGTCGAGCTCGCGCTCCTTGGGTGGCTTGCGAATCGTGAAGAGGACACCCGCCTGGTCGAGCGCATCGACGGCGCCGAGAAACGCTGGGGGGACTGGACGCCTGTCTGCCGGAGACTCCATAAGAACGCTGCCAAGAGTAGAGGCGTCTTCTGCCTCCTACGTCGTGCTCGGCGAGGTTCGGTCGATTCGACTGACAGCCAGCGCGAACCCGATCAGGATCCAAAGTGGGCGCGATGTCTCGAGCGACAGGAACACCGCGGCCACCGCCCAGGCGAGGACCGCAAGAAGGAGCGCGTTCGTCGCACGCTCGAGCTGCGCTGCCCCGGCGCGCCGCGCCGCAAGTGCGCTTTCGCGCAGGCTTCTGGCCGTTGCCACGACGAGACCGAGAAAGAGGAACAGCCCGGGAATCCCCAGCTCGGCCAAGGTCTCCAGGTAGGTGTCGTGGACGAGATCGCCCTCCGGGCTCGGCGTGAAGTTGACGAGATCGACGCCCGGCGTGCGCTCGAGCAACGACGTCGAGACCGAGGCGAACGTGCCATAGCCGATGCCGAGGAAGGGACGCTCACGAATCGAAGTCACTGCGCCCTTCCACATGTTCAAGCGCCCGGAACCGGAGCTGCCACTCGAGGTGAAGGTCGAATCCAGTCGCTGCGAGAACGCGGCGCCGGTCGCCGAGAACGCGATCATCCCACCAACGACCATGGTCACGATCACGACGACCTTCTGCCGTCTTGAGCGAAAGATCGAGGATGCGGGCGCAATGACCACTGCGAGCACCAAGACGAAGAGTGTGATCAGCCCGCCTCGCGAAAGAGAGGTGATCGCAGCTCCGATGATCGCGACAGATGTCACCCAGAGGAAGACGCGTCGTCGCCGGTCGTGGGCCATTGTCGCGGCGGCAATCACGAGCGGCAGCGCGATCAATTCGTACGCCGCGAACGAATTTGGGTCGCCTTTCCCGCCGGAGGCACGGGACGCGCTGCCGGCGAAGAACGTCGCCATCGCGTACAAGCTGATCGGCAGCGCAATCACGGCGAGCGCAAAGAACGCGCGCTGGAGCTCCTCGAGGTTGCGAATGAGAGTTGCGAAAGCGAGCGCGTACGCGACTGCGATGAGCAGCGACGCGAGCAGATAGACGGTCCCGCCGAAGCTAATGCTCCACAAAGCGCTCGCAATTGCCCAGATAGCGTAGGCAACGGCCCATTTCACGGGTCCGCCCGTCGGCGCGACGGCGCGTCCACCCGCGATCGCACCGATCGCAATGATCAGAGCGAACGGAGCGACGACGCGGTTGATCGTCAATCCACCGACCGTGATGATCTCCAGGAAGACAGATGCGAGGAGGATCACGAGGATCACCCGCGGCGAGCGCACCAGAATGATCGCGAAGCACAGCGCAAGGGTGGCTTCGAGGGCGAGATGAGCGTTGCCGGCCGCCTCAGCGCCGATTCCGAGCGCGACGACCGCTGCGGCACCGTTGATCGCGACCGGCCCGAACTTCGAGGGCAGAAGCCCGGGCTGGCGCAACACCGTGGTCACCGCGTCACACGATATCCGCTCGTCGCCGTTGCGCCGGGAAGGCGAGGGCTCTCTCGCGCCGCTTCAGGCGACAGAGTCGAGCGCCGCGAACACGCCGTCGACGACCGCGTCCGCCTGGGAGGCACTCATGTGCGGGAAGAGCGGAAGTGTCACGATTCGGGGGGCGAGGTCGTTCGTCCTCACCAGGTGGTCGGAGTCCGCCCCCGCATACGCCGTGAACTGGTGGATCGGCGGATAGTGAACGCTGGTTTGAATCCTGCGCCCGGCGAGTTCCGCGCGCACCCGCTCACGAAGGTCACCCGAAGGGAGAACGAGCACCGCCAGATGATGTGCCGACGTGAGCGACGGTGCTCCCGCCATCGGCATGATCAGGCGATCCGAGCGTTCAAATGCCTCGCGATACCGAGCGACGAGCGCTCCGCGTTCCTGATTCCTCTGTCGTAGGGTCGGCACCTGGACGCTCGCCATCGCGGCTCGGATCTCGTCGAGGCGGAAGTTGAAGCCGGGGACCAGGACGTCGTAGCTCTGTGCGTGGCCCCGGTGACGGTCCCACGTCAGCGTCGTCATGCCGTGCGAGCGCAGCAGTCGAATCCGCTCGGCCAAGTCGGGATCATTCGTCACCACCACGCCGCCCTCTCCGACGGGAAGGTTCTTGTTGGAGAACAAGCTGAAGCAGCCGATGTCTCCGATCGACCCTGCATTCCTCCCGTGATACACCGCCCCCGGCGCGTGCGCCGCATCCTCGATCAGCCGGATACCGCGGCCGGCGGCCAAAGCCTGCAGCGCGGAGAGGTCGCAGGGAAGACCGCCGTAGTGGAGTGCGATGATCGCCTTGGTCCGCGGCGTGAGCTTGGCCTCGACGCTCTTCGGATCCATATTCAAGTCGTACTCACTCGTGATGTCGCAGAAGACCGGGGTCGCGCCGGCAAGCCTCACGGCATTTGCTGCTGCGACGAAGTTGAGCGACGGCAGGATGACTTCATCGCCGGCAGAACAGTCGATCGCAGCGATCGCGAGTTGCAGCGCCGCCGTGCCGCTCGCGACCGCGAACACGTGCGCCACGTCGCAGAATTCGGCGAAGACTGCCTCGAACTCGAGGACCCTCGGGCCCATGCTCCACCAACCCGACTCGACGACCTCCTGGATGAGTGCCGCGAGTCCCGGTTCCAGTTGGATGTCGGCGAGCGGAACCGCCCACTGTGCATCGTCGGCCGAGGGAGAGGGTGTCACTCGGCCGGAATGTACTGCATGA
>JBAQHS010000062.1:0-12718 GCA_049288455.1 Gaiellaceae bacterium
CGCCGACGTGCGCACGCCAGCCGCCGTTCGACTGCACGAGCTCCTGGAGCGGCGCGTTCGTCAAGCTCGTTCCGCTCCCCGCCTCCCATGCGTCGCGGAGCCCCTTGGTGATCGCATGACCCGTGCGGTCGCCGACCTGGAGCAGGCGCTTGCGCGTGGCGCCACCGCAGCGGGCAAGGCGGTAGCCGCCGTGCTCGCGGGTGAACTCGACGCCGAGCTCCTCGAGCCAGTGGATCGCTCCGGGTGCCTCGGTCGTCAGCACCTCGACAAGGCGCCGGTTGGCGGTCTCGTGTGACGACCGCCAGACGTCCTCGGCGTGGATCTCGGGCGAGTCGTCCTCGGCAAAGGCCGCCTGGATGCCGCCCTGGGCCTTCGAGGAGTTGTTCGCCTGCAGCGAGCCTTTCGTCGCGAGCGCGACGCGGGCGCCGGAGCGCTCGGCGGAGACTGCCGCAGCGAGCCCGGAGGCGCCGCTGCCAATCACGAGCACGTCGAAAGCTTGGGCGGGCGCGTCCACGCTCGAACAATACCTGAGATTAGGAGTTCTTATGCTTTGTTCACTGATCAGGTCGGAAAAGGGGGCTCTTCTCCGGCTCCTTCAGGCCCTCCTCGGCGCACTCACCAGATCGTGCGGAGTAGCTCGAGGATCTCCGCGGCGGTCGCGGGGCGGGGATTCGCCTGGTTCCCCGCTCTCGCCGAGGCAGCTTCGGCGACACGCGGCAGGTCCTCTTCGGGCACGCCGAAGTCGCGCAGCCGGTCGAACCCGCCGAGCAGCGCGAGCGAGCGCGTGCGCTCCACCGCGTCCCCGCCGATCGCCAGGCCGAAGCGCTCGATCGCAGCCGGCACGAGCTCGCGGTTGAACGCGAGCGCGGGTGGGAGACAGAGCGCGTTCATCGCCCCGTGCGGCAAGCCGTAGGTGCCACCGAGCGCCTGCGCCATCGCGTGGGCGAGCGCGAGGCCGGCGATGCCGAGCGCATGGCCGGCGTGCATCGCACCACGCAGGAGCTCCTCGCGGGCGAGTCGATCCGTTCCGTCGGCGAGAACGCGCGGGAGCGCTGCGCTGATCAGCGCGGCACCCGCAAGCGCCTGCTCGTCGCCCGCGGCCGAATGACCCTTGACATACAGCGCCTCGGCGCAGTGCGCGAGGGCGTTCAGCGCCGTGCCGGCAGTCTCCGCGAATGGGAGTTCGAGCGTCAGGCCGACGTCGTAGAGGATCCCCGCCGGGTGCGCGCCCGCGCCGCCACCCTTCATGCGGCGGTCGGGCGACCTGATGCCATAGAACGTCGTCCACTCCGCTCCCGAATACGTCGTCGGGACGTGGACGACCGGTAGGCCGCTCTGAGCCGACGCGTACTTGCCGAGATCGATCGCGGAGCCGCCTCCGACCGCGAGCACGCCGTCGGCGTCGGCCGGCACCTCGATGCGCTCGGACGGCACTTCGGTCCACAGTCCCACGCGCGCCGGCAGCGCGAGGTCGCGCCAACGCGGGCTCGCAATCACGAACGGGCGCTCGACGTGCACTTCGTCGAGCAGCGTCGGGAGCTCGTCCAGGCCCCAGCGGACGATCACGCGAGGCGCTCGCGCGCAAACTCCAGAAACGCCCGCGCGGCGCGCGTCTCGGCGCGCCCGCTCGCCCGCACGAGATGGATCTCGCGTTCGAGCTCGAGGCCCGAGACGCGCGCTTCGACGAGTGTCCCTGCAGCAAGGTCGTTCTCGACCGACGAGCGTGAGATGAAGGTGACGCCGTAGCCGCCACGCACCGCACTCGTCACCGACTCCTGCAGCCCGAGCTCGAGCCGCACGTCAAGATCGCGCAGCCGCGTGCCGACGCGGCGCAGCTCGTCCTCGATCATCTGCCGGACGCCGGCGCCGTCCTGCATCACGATCAGCGTCTCGCCGCGCAGGTCGTCGAGCGAAACGGTGCGACCGGCAAACGCGTGGCCGGGCGGGCAGGCGAGGATCACCGTGTCATGGAAGAACGGCTCGTACTCGACGCCCCGGTGGCGCGGGGCGGCGCCGACGACGCCGAGTTCGAGGGTGCGGTCGGCGACCCGCTCGACGACGGTCTGGGTGTCGAAGACGCTGAGTGCGACATGCAGCTCATCGTGCAGCTCGGCGAACTGGCACAGGAGCTGGGAGAGGACGACGCCTCCGGGCCCGGTGGACGCGCCGATCTCGAAGGTGCCGGCGAGCGCCCCGGTCGCCTCCTCGGCAAGCTCGCTCGTGATCTCGGCCTCGAGCGCGAGCAGCCGCTGCGCGCCGCGGTAGAGGCGCAGGCCCGCCTCGGTCGGCTCGACCCGTCGGCCGGAGCGGTCGAGGAGCTGCGTGCCAAGCCGCTTCTCGAGTGCCCGCACCTGCAGCGAGACAGCCGGCTGAGTCACCCCGAGCCGTTCGGCCGCGAGCGAGAACGACTTGCGCTCGACCACCTCACAAAACGCGTGCAGTTGCCGCGTGTCCATAACAGAAGCTTATACGAGACAGACTCAGGCCTGGCGGAATTCGAGCCGGTTGCCGAACGGGTCGGCGGCGAAGAACCGGCGGAAGCCGGGGATCGAGTCGTCGGCCTCTGTTGCTATCCCCGCGGCGTTCAGACGGTCGTGCAGGCCGTCGAGATCGGCGACGACGAAGCCCGGATGCGCCTTCAGCGCCGGCGCGAACGGCGCTTCGACGCCCACGTGCAGCTGTTGGTCACCGGCGCGAAACCAGCAGCCACCACGCTCACGGAGCGGCTCCGGCTTGCTGAGCTCCTCAAGACCGAGCAGCGCGCCGTAGAACGCACGCGCCGCGCTCTCGCACCCTGCAGGCGCTGCGACCTGGACGTGATCGATTCCCGTGATCGTCATGCCCGACTGTCTACCATCGACCGCGTGACATCCGCGCCGCCGCCGCTCGAGGACACGCTCGTCAGCGGCTACACGCGGCTCGCATCCGACGCTCCGCACCGCCGCATCGACCTCGAGTTGCGCGTCCTCGACATCCTCTTCTCGGGGCTCTTCGGCCTCCTGCTCGCTCCGATCGCGCTCCTGATCGCGCTCGTCGTCCTCGTGACGAGCGGACGGCCGATCCTCTACCGCGGCGAGCGTGTCGGCCGCCGCGGCCACTTCTTTCGCATGCTGAAGTTCCGGACGCTGAAGCGCGGAGCGGAAGAGCGCATCGGGCAGTACCTCGGCGAGGAGCTCGTGCTGCGCACGCAAGAGGAGCTGACCCGGATCGGCCGCTGGCTGAAGGCCTCGCAGCTCGACGAGATCCCACAACTCTGGAACGTCCTCACAGGCGACATGTCGTTCGTCGGCCCTCGCCCGATCAGGCCGCGCTTCTTCGGCGAGCTCGCGCACGAGCTGCCGTCGTACTGGCAGCGGCTCGTCGTCCGGCCCGGGCTGACCGGGCTTGCGCAGGTTCGGCGGGGCTACGAGACCTCGATGGCTGAGAAGCTCGCGCACGACCTCGAGTGGATCGCCGACCGCTCCGTGCGGATGTACCTGCGCACGCTCGTCGTCACCGGCGCACGCGTCCTGCGGCAGTCGCTCGGCCACCGTTCGTAGCGACCCCTCTACACTCGCGGCATGTGCGGGATCTGCGGAATCGCCAGCACCCGCGGCGCCGTCGATCCCGAGCGGCTCGCGCGGATGTCGTCGACGCTCCACCATCGCGGCCCGGATTCCGAGGGCACGCACATCGACGGCCCGGTCGGGATCGCCGCACGGCGGCTCGCGATCATCGACGTGACCGGCGGCGATCAACCGATCGCAAACGAGGACGGAAGCGTCGTCGTGATCCAGAACGGCGAGATCTACAACTACCGCGAGCTGATGAGCGAGCTCGAGCGCGCCGGGCATCGGTTTCGCAGCCACTGCGACACCGAGGTACTCGTCCACGGCTACGAACAGTGGGGCGACAAGTTGTGGGAACGACTCCGCGGGATGTTCGCCGTCGCCGTCTGGGACGCGCGAGTCCAGCGCCTCGTCCTGGCGCGCGATCGCTTCGGGATCAAGCCGCTGTACTACCGCGACGTCGACGGCGAGCTGTCGTTCGCATCGGAGCTCGACGCGCTGCCCAAGGGCGAGATCGACCTGGACGCACTGCAGGGCTTCCTCACCTTCAATGTCGTACCGGCACCGCTCTCGATCTTCAAAGAGATCCGCAAGCTGCTTCCGGGGCACGCGTTGACCTGGGAGGAGGGACGCGCGACGATCGAGCGGTACGCGCGCACCGGCCCGCTGCCGGCGCGCGACGATGACGAAGGCGAGTTGGTCGAGGAATGCCGCGCGCGGCTCCGCGACTCGGTACGCGCACATCTGATCGCCGATGTGCCCGTTGGTGTCCTGCTCTCCGGCGGCGTGGACTCGGGAGCGCTCGCCGCGCTCGCCGCCGAGGAATCGTCCGAGCCGGTGCGCACGTTCTCGATCGGCTTCGAGGAAGCATCGTTCGACGAGCTCTCCGGCGCGCGCCTCGTCGCCGAACGCTACGGGACGGTGCACCGCGAGCTGACGCTGCGGCCGGATGCAGCGCTCCTGCTCCCGGCGCTCGCCGAGGCGTTCGACGAGCCGTTTGCAGACTCGTCCGCGCTGCCGACGTTCCTCGTGTCGAAGCTCGCGGCCGAGGATGTCAAGGTTGCACTGTCGGGTGAGGGAGGCGACGAGCTCTTCGGCGGGTACTACACCTACGTCGCAGACCTGCTCGCCGAGCGCGTCGGCCCGCTCGCTGCCCGCGCACGCCCGCTGATCGAGCGGCTTCCTTCCTCGAGCAAACGCGTGAGCCTCGACTACAAGCTGAAGCGCTTCGCGCAGGCAGCGCACCTGCCACCGCTCGAGCGTCATCACACCTTCAAGGAGATCTTCAGCGCCGACATGCGGGCGGAGCTGACCGGCACCACGAGCAGCTTCGATCCACTGGCCGGTTATCGCGAGCGCTTCGCGGCAACGGAGGGCAGCGAGCTGCTGACGCGGCTGCAGGACGTCGACTTCGGTCTCTATCTCGTCGACGATCTGCTGACGAAGACCGACCGCGCCTCAATGGCCTGGTCGCTCGAGGCCCGCGTTCCGTTCATGGACACCGTCGTCTCGAACTTCGCGTTCTCGCTGCCTGTGCGCCACAAGGTGCGGGGCTTCTCGAAGAAACGACTCCTGCGCAAGGCCGTCGAGCCGCTCCTGCCGCCGGAGGTGGTGAACGGGCGCAAGCGAGGCTTCTCGATTCCGGCAGCGGCCTGGCTGCGCGGCGAGCTCGAGCCGTTCGCACGCGAGACACTTTCGACCGACACGCTGCGCCGGCAGGGCTTCCTCCAACCAGCAGTTGTCAGCCAGTTGATCGACGATCACGTCGAGCGGCGCGCCGATCTCTCGCGCCAGCTGTGGGGCCTGCTTGCGTTCACGCTCTGGTACGAACGCCACGTCGAGAACATCCGGCGTGAGACGTCACTCGAGACGGTCGTCGCATGAAAGTCTGGATCGATTTCACGGCGTCCGCGCATCCGCTCGTTTTTCGCCCCCTCGTCGAGCTTCTGCGGGCCGACGGTCATGAGATCGAGATCACCGCACGCGACTACGCACAGACGCTGCAGCTGATCGAGTCGCACGGCATGACGGCCACGGTCATCGGGCACCACGGCGGTCGCTCGGCCGGCGGCAAAGCGCGCCAGATGCGCGTCCGGCTCCGCGCGCTGCGCGCGTGGGCGCGCGGTCGCGACTTCGATCTGGCACTCGCGCACGGCTCACATGAGCTGACGATGACGGCGCGACGCCTTGGCATCCCGAGCGCAACGACCTTCGACTACGAGTGGGCCTGGTTGCAGCATCAGCTCGGCTGCCGTGCGGCGACACGCGTGGTCGTGCCCGACTCGATTCCACCCGAACGACTCGCGACCTACGGCGCCAGGCCTCCGAAGCTGCAGCAGTACCCCGGGCTGAAGGAGGAGTACTACCTCTCGGACTTCGAGCCGAACGACGCAGTGCTCACCGACTGGGGGCTTGATCCGGCGCGCGTTCTCGTCGTGCTCCGCCCACCTCCCGACGTGTCGCTGTATCACCGCCACGCAAATCCGCTCTTCCCGATGACGCTGCAGCATCTCGGCAACCTCGACGACGTCCACGCGTTCGTCATCCCGCGCACAGACGAACAGCGCGACTATGTTCGGTCGCTCGAACTACCGTCGGTGATCGTCCCGGACGAAGCGGTCGATGCACAGAGCCTGATCGCGCTTTCAGACCTCGTCGTCTCGGCCGGCGGCACCATGAATCGGGAGGCCGCCGCGCTCGGCGTGCCGGTGTACACCACCTACGGCGGCCGTCTGGGCGGGGTCGACGAGGAGCTGATTCGGCAGGAACGGCTGCGGCCGCTCTCGGACCCGCGCGCGCTCGACCTCTCGAAGCGCGTTCGCGGCCCCGACGACCGCGAGCGCCGCGACCCGCGCCTCATGCTCGACCTGCTGCTGAGCGCTCTCGACGCATAAGTCCCGAGGGGACACGCGCCACCACGTCAACGGCAGCCGTCGTGACGGAAGTGCAACAAGTGTGTGCCGATATGCAGTCGCGGGCTTGCCGTTTCGGACGATCGCCGCGACCCTTCGGGCGACGAACCGCTTCGGATCAACGTCCCCGGCGGTCGTTGACGGCCGCCGCCGCGACAAGCGTGCCCCTCCGATGTGGGCGTAGCCGAACCGGCACGTCTGTCGGCAGCCGTCGTGACGGAAGTGAGACCACCGGCGGGGGCGATCGATCGCGGCCCGGCGACCACAGGGTCGGCGATCGAGTCGGGTGATTAGCCCCGCACGAGGGCGAGCACGGCGTCGCCGTAGCGCTCGAGCTTCACCGGGCCGACGCCCGGGAGCGCGGATAGGTCACGCAAGGTCTGCGGGCGTGTGCGCGCGATCGCATCGAGCGTCTTGTTGTCAAACACGACATACGGCGGCACCTCGTCCTCTTCGGCGCGCGCGCGGCGCCACACGGCGAGCTCGTGGTAGAGCCCGTCGGATCCGGGCGTCGGCACGAACTTGGCCTTCGCGGACTTCGGCGCCGGTTGGCCCGCCGGCCTTGCCACCGTCACGTCGAGATCTCCGAGGAAGCGGCTCGCCGTCGCTGACCACGTCAGCCAGAGCACGCGTTTCGCGCGCGTCATGCCGACATAGAGCAGGCGCCGCTCCTCGGCGATCTCCGCCGCGCTCCGCGCCTGCCGCGAAGGCAACTCCTTCTCCTCGAGGCGGGGCAGGAACACGGCCTCGAACTCGAGGCCCTTCGCGCGGTGCAGCGTCAGCAGCTGGACGCCCTTCGCCGAGTCGCCGCCAGGGTCGAAACGGCGGCGGAGATCCTCGACGAACGCGACCGCGTCTCCGTCGAAGACCTCGGCCAACGCGACGAGGCGTGAAAGGTCCGTCTGACGAACGAGCTCGCGATCGCCGAGCTTGTCGGGCAGCTGTGGCAGCCAACCGGCCTCGTCAGCCGCAGAGCGCACCGCCTCCTCCGCATCGACGCCCGGCAGCCGCTCGAGCCGCCGCACGATGCGCCGCGCCGCGTCGCGCTGCAGCAGCGAGGCGCCCTGAAACGGGATGTGCGCGTCGTGCAGCAGCTCCTCGAAGTCGGTCAGCCGTGCGTTCGTGCGGCAGAGAATCGCGATCTCCTCCAGCGGAACGCCGAGCGCGCGGATCGCCTTGACGATGTCGCGACCTTCAGCCTCCGGCGTCACGTACGGACGAACGACCGGCTCGGGGCCGTCCGCGAGCGTCGGGCGCAGCACCTTCTCCGCGCCGCCGAGCTTCGGGACGAGCCTGTTCGCGAGCTCGAGGACCTGCGGCGTCGAGCGGTAGTTCTCCTCCAATCGCACGACGAGCGCGTTCGGATAGCGCTTCGGCACGTCGAGCAGATGCTCCGGGCCGGCGCCGGTGAACGCGTAGATCGACTGGTAGTCGTCACCGACGACGCACAGATCGTCGCGGTCGCCGAGCCAGTGCTCGAGCAACTCCTGCTGCAGCAGGTTGACGTCCTGATACTCGTCGACCGTGAACGCCCGATACTGCGCGCGGAAGGTCTCGCACGCACGCGCGTCGCGTTCGAAGAGCTGCACCGCGAGCTCGAGCAGATCCTCGAAGTCGACGGCGCCGTCCGCCTGCTTACGCTGCTCGTAGTCGCGGTAGACGCGGTGCATCAGGTCGGCGGGAATCGGCGGCTCGCGCCCCTCGGCCTCGGCGCGGTAGCGGGAAACGGGAATCCGCCGGTTCTTCGCCCACTCGATCTCCGTCGCGAGGTCGCCTGCAGGCCGGAACTTGAACGGCGCCGGCAGGCCGTTTGCGATCTGGCGAAGCACGAGCGCCTTGGACGGCAGGATCTTGCCGAGCGTCTCCGGCGCGAAATGCCGGAGCTGCCGTAACGCGGCCGAGTGGAACGTGCCGGCACGGACGCGCTGGACTCCAAGGGCTGCGAGGCGCGCCCGCAGCTCGCCGGCAGCCTTGTCGGTGAACGTCACGGCCATGATCTCCGTCGGCGCGAAGGCGGCCGCCGCGACCTGCTGCGCGATGCGACGCGTGATCGTCGTCGTCTTCCCCGATCCTGCACCCGCGAGGATGCAGACCGGGCCGCGCACCGCTTCGGCAGCGCGACGCTGCTCGGGGTTCAGGCCGTCGAGCGGGTCCACCACGCCACGGTACCGAGGACGTCGGCGCCCTACTGTGACCAAAGGCAAAAACTCTCCTCCCGGCCCGGCGCGAGGGCCGGACCGGGAGAGGAGGCAAACGGGCTACCAGGTCGTCGGTTTTGCGTCCTGGAAGATCCAGACGTCGAAGAACTGCGTCAGGTTCATCCCCGACCACTTCTCGGCCAGCGCGATGAACTGCGGCGTGGACACGTTGCCGTACCGGTTCTGTGTGGCCCAGTCCTTGATCAGCTGGAAGAAGGCGAGATCGCCGATCTTCTCCCGCAGCGCCTCGAGCGTCATGCCGCCGCGGTAGTAGACGGTGCCGTTGAAGAGCAGTGCCGGGTCGGTGAAGTTGTCGACCGCCGGGCCCCAGAACCCCGTGTCGGAGGCAGGGTGGCTGTCGTAGAGGCCCTTGAACGACTGCGCCGCGGACTTGTTCCCCTCGTGCTCGCTCCAGATCCACTCCGACCACGTCGCGAAGCCCTCGTGCAGCCAGATGTCCGGCCACTTCGTGAGCGTCACCGAGTCTCCGAACCACTGGTGCGACAACTCGTGCACGAGCGTCGCCTCGTCCGGCATCCCCGGGAAGTTCGGCTTCGTCTGCGTCTCCAGCGAGTAGCCGACGCTCTTCGCGGAGTCGACGATCGCCCCCACCGAGTTGAACGGATACGGGCCGTAGATCGACGTGTAGAACTGCACGGCGTCGGGGAGCGTCGCGAGCACCTGCCCCTTCGCGAGCTGCGGGTCGACCGCGACGTAGGAGGGGATGTTCCCGATCTTCGAGATCGTCAGGTCGAACTTCCCGAGCGTCGTCGTCGCGAGATACGTCGCCATCGGGTCCGTCTCTTTCCAGACCCAGGTCGTCTTGCCGCCGCTCGAGGCGTTCGAGACGAGAACGCCGTTCGCCATAACGGTGAGGCCGTCGGGGACGGCGACGCTGAAGTCGTAGGTCGCCTTGTCGCGTGGATTGTCGTTGCATGGGAACCACGCCGGCGAGCCCTGCGGCTCGTTGACGACGAACGCACCGTCGTCGGTCGGCACCCAGCCCTCGATCGAGCCGTCCGGGTCGGTGACGACGCTGGGCGTTCCCGCATAGTCGATCGTGACCGTGAATGTCGAGCCACTCGAGAGCCCGGACTTCGGTACCACCGTCAGCTCTTGCCCGCCGTCTCGTGTGAACGTTGCAGCGCGGCCGTTCACGAGCAGCCGCGTGATCGCGAACCCACGCAGGTCGAGGTTGAAGCTCGACAGGTCCTGGGTCGCGGCCGCCGTGATCGTCGCAGTGCCCGCGAGCTGGTTGCCTCCCGGCGTGTAGTCGAGCGCAAGGTTGTAGTTCTTGACGTCGTAGCCGCCGTTCCCGGCGTTCGGGAACATCGGGTCGCCGAGGCCTGACGAGCCAGGCGTGAATGTCGCCGCGCCCGCCGCTCCGGCGCCGAGCGCGAGCGCCAGCAGGGCGATGCAGAAAACCCCGCGCACCAGGCGGTGTTCCATGGTCGTTCCCCCCTCGTTGGATTGTCCGGAGGGAAAGCTAAACGGTCTCAGTGCAATGTGTCTTCGAGCATCGCCGCACGGCCGGTGCGCAAAGGCTCTTTGACCATCGCAGCGAGCCGCGTGACCACGCCGAGCGTGTTGCCCTCGTCGACGAGCTGCTCGAGCGCGCCGAGGTTCTCTTCGAGCCACGCCGGGTCGATCTGCTGGCGCGCGGCCCGCATGATCTTCGGGTGCGAGGTCGGACCGACCGCCTCGCCTTCGTTCCAGAGGACCTCGTGCACCTTCTCGCCCGCGCGAGCGCCGGTGAAGATGATCGGGATGTCGGACTCGTTTCGGCCCGAGAGGCGGATCATCTGCTTTGCGAGATCGAGGATCTTCACCGGCTCGCCCATGTCGAGCACGTAGACCTGCCCGCGCCCGCCCATCGCCCCCGCCTGCACGACGAGCGAGGATGCCTCGGGGATCGTCATGAAGAAGCGCGTCATCTCCGGATTCGTGACCGTGACGGGCCCGCCGCGCTCGATCTGCTTGCGGAAGATCGGGATCACGGAGCCAGACGAACCGAGCACGTTGCCGAAGCGAACTGCGACGAAGCGGGTGTCGACCTCGGGGTGCAGCGCGAACGACTCGATGATCCACTCGCACACGGCCTTCGACTGCCCCATCACGTTCTTCGGGTTGGCGGCCTTATCGGTGGAGATCAGCACGAAGCGCTCGACACCGAACTCGACCGCGACCTCGGCGAGCGTGCGCGTCGCGAGCACGTTGTTCGACACGGCCTGCGAGGGGTTCGCCTCGAGCATGCCGACGTGCTTGTACGCCGCTGCGTGGAAGATCACCTGCGGGCGGTAGCGCTCGAACACCTGGCGCAGCTTCGCCCGGTCGCCGGTTTCGGCGAGCACCGGGATCGCGGCGGTGTAATCGCGCTCGTCGACGAGCTCCCGCTCGATCTCGAACAGCGCCGACTCGCCCTTGTCGAGGAGCACCAGGCGCGCCGAGCCGAGCCGGGCCAGCTGGCGGCAGAGCTCCGAGCCGATCGAGCCGCCGGCACCCGTGACGAGCACCGTCTTGTCCTTGACGTAGGACGCGACGAGCGCGAGGTCGACCTCGACCTGCTGGCGACCGAGAACGTCCTCGACCTGAACCGGCCGGATCTGCGCGCCCAGGTTGAGGTCACCGGCGATCAGCTCGTGCAGGCCCGGCAGCGTCTTGACCGCGACCTGTTCGGCGAGGCACGTCTCGACGATCTTCTGGCGCACGCGCCCGGGCGCCGACGGGATCGCGATCAGCACCTCGTCCGGTTTGTTGTCGCGCAGGAGATGCTGGAGCTCGTCGGTCGTGCCGAGCACCTTGACGCCGTTGATCCGGTCGCCGCGCTTGCGCGGGTCGTCGTCGACGAAGCCGATCGGCGTGTAGTGCAACTGGTGGTTGCGCTGCAGCTCGCGGACCATCAACTGCCCGGCATCGCCGGCGCCGACGATCAGCACCTCCTTGCCGTGCGCGACGAGGCCTGCCGGCGGCCGCTCGATGAGCGTGCGCGCCAGCAGGCGCGAGCCGGCGACGAAGGCGAGCAACAGGAGGTAGTCGAGGGCCGCGACACTGCGCGGGAGACGCGACGTGTGCGCCGGCGGGAACGCATAGAGCACGAGGTAGGTGATGGCGGAGGCGGCGGTGACACCGCGAAAGGCGCCCCACATGTCGCGCGTCGACACGTAGCGCCACCAGCGGTTGTAAAAGCCGAAGAGCACGAAGGTCGAGAGGTTGATCGCGACGACGAGCGAGACCACCTCCCAGTCGAGCAAATGCCGGTAGAAGACCGGCGTTGTCTTGTCAAAGCGCAGGAAGAACGTCAGCTGCCACGCGGCGACGATCAGGACCGCATCGAACGCAAGCTGCCAGACCCGGTGTCTGTTGACCGGGAAGCGCATCAGGACCGGACGAGACCGGAAGCGCGCTTGAGGACGGAGACGACCTCCGCCTGCTGCTCCTCGGTGATCCCGGCCCACAGCGGCAGACAGAGGTTCTCGCGCGACGCCTGCTCGGTCTCCGGGAAATCGCCCTCCGAGTAGCCGAGGTACCGCAACGCGGGCTGCAGGTGCAGCGGCGGCTGGTAGTAGGCGGCGAACCCGATCCCGGCCGCCTGCAGCGCCTCGCCGAGCCGGTCCCGCTCGGGCGACCGGACGCAGTACACGTGGTAGACGTGGCCGGGCTCGTCGACCGGTGTCTCGACGAGACCGGCCAACAACTCCGTGTAGCGCGCGGCTGCCTCACGCCGCTCTCGATTCCAGTCTTCGATGTGCCGCAGGAAGATGCGCAGGAACGAGGCCTGCATCGCATCGAGCCGCGAGTTGTAGCCGACGTAGAAGAACTCCTTCTTCGCCGCCGAGCCGTGGAAGCGGAGCATCCGGATGCGCTGCGCGAGCTCCGGATCGTTGACGGCGATCAGACCGCCGTCACCGAGAGCGAAGAGGTTCTTCGTCGGAAAGAAGCTGAACGTCGAAGCAATGCTCGTAGCGATGCCCGCTGCGCCGAACGCCTGCGCGGCGTCCTCGATCACGGGCGGGCCGAGGCCACCGAGATCGGGCGCGGGACGGCCGAAGAGGTGCACCGG
>JBAQHS010000063.1:0-42296 GCA_049288455.1 Gaiellaceae bacterium
GTGCGCAGGTACGCCGCCCAGGCAGCCGGCGTCTCCGCCCCCGCGAGCTCGTCGAGCGCGACGGCGACGCGCGAGCCGCGGCGGCGGATCGTGCCGATCAACTCGCCGTCCGAGTCTCGCGCGATCGTGACCACCACCCCGGATGTCGTCCATTCCGCGCCGTCGTCATCGCGGCGAACCACGGTCAGGCCGAGGTCGTCGAAGCCGGCGAGCGCGTCAGGCACCGGTGCTCGCGGGCTGCTTGAACCCATGCTCGATGCCGTCGGCGGTCTCGGGGCGCGTGAACGCGCGATCCTCCTCGGGGTGAGCCGAGCGCCATTCCTTGAACCACTTCACGGCGTGCGGGATGCCTTCTTCGAGCGGGGTCCGCGGAGCCCAGCCGAGCACATCGTGCGCCTTGCGGACGTCAGCGATGTAGTGGGTCACCTCACCGAGCAGGGACGGAGCGATCGTCATGGTCGGCTCGACACCGAGCTCTTCGGCGATCAGCTCCGCAGCACGGACGAGGGTGTTGCCCTGGCCGTAGGCGAGGTTGATCGTCTGGTTGCCGGCGGAGCCGTCGAGCAACGCGTAGACGCCGCGCGCGATCCCGTCGACGCAGTCATCAACGTAGGTGAAGTCGAGCACTTTGGTGTCGCCACCGAAGATGGTGATCGCCTCGCCGCGCGACAGTTGATGCATCCAGAGCGGCAGCACGCGGTCCATGCGCCAGAGGTCGGAGTCGTAGCGACCGTACACATTCGAGAACCGGAAGACGATGTACCGCAGGCCGTAGCACCGCGCATAGGAGTAGATGAATGCTTCGCTTGCGATCTTCGATGCCGAGTACGGGCTCTCTGTGAATGCGAAGTCGGCGGCCTCCTCCGCGTACTCCTCGAACCGATGGACGTCGCCGTAGACCTCACGGGTCGAGGAGAACACGATCGGTAGGTTCATTCCGCGCGCGAACTCGAGCACGTTGAACGTCATGATCGCGTTCTCGAGGGCGCGATGCGGCTGCCGCACCAGTTGGTGGACCTTCGCGTGCGCGGCCATGTGAACGACGAGATCGACCTCCGGATACTCGACGCCGTTGATGCCGCCCGGGAACGCCGAGTAGTGCCCGGCGAGGTCCTGGAGCAGCGTCGGGAACGTCGCGCCGATCCAGGCATTCGGGCGCTTGTCGACTCCGAAGACCTCGTGCCCGTCGGCGAGCAGGCGCAGAGCGAGGTTCGTTCCGATCTGGCCGGATGAGCCGGTGACGAGGATCCGCATCGGGAGGAGCCTAATGAACCGCTGTAAGGGCCGCGTTAGGCGGGAACCAGAGCGTGCTGCCTGCCGCGAAGCGTTGTCGAGGTTGCGCCGTCGATCAGCACATCGACGAGCTCACCGGCCGCAGCCTCGCCCGCGAAGACGACCGTGGTGTTCCGCCGCGTCCGTCCGCGAAGCACCGACGGATCAGTCCGCGACGGGCCTTCCACGAGCACTTCCTCGACCCGGCCGACACGTGACTCGTTGTTCTCCCGCGCGAGCCGCTGTGTGACCTCGACGAGCCGTTCCATCCGCTCGATCTTCACCTCGTGTGGAACGGGGTCTGGCATAGCGGCCGCCTCGGTGCCCGCGCGAGGTGAGTACACGAAGGTGTAGGCGCTGTCGTATCGCATCTCCTCGACGACCTCGAGTGTCTGTGCGAAATCGGCCTCGGTCTCGCCCGGGAACCCGACGATGATGTCGGTGCCGAATGCCAGGTCAGGGATCGCCGACCGCATCGTCTCGGCCAGGGCGAGGTAACGCTCCCGCGTATAGGTGCGCCGCATCGCCTTCAACACGCGTGACGAGCCGGACTGGAGCGGTAGATGCACGTGCTCGCAAACTGAGTCGCACTCGGCGATCGCATCGATCACCGGCCGGCGGAAGTCCTTCGGGTGCGGGCTCGTGAAGCGAACGCGTGCGATCCCGTCGACGGCATCGCACGCGCGGAGAAGCTCGCCGAAGTCGGTGCGGATGTCTGGCAGCAAATCACGGCCCCACGAGTTCACGTTCTGACCGAGGAGTGTCAGCTCCCGCACTCCGTCGCCAGCGAGGCGCGTCACCTCGGCGATGATCTCGCCCGGCCGGCGTGAAACCTCGCGCCCTCGCACCGCCGGCACGATGCAGTACGCGCATTTGGAGTTGCAGCCCATCGACACCTGCACCCAGGCCTGGAACGAGCGCTCGCGATGCATCGGCAGCTCGGCCGCGAAGTCGCGGTCGTCGAGGCCGAACCGTCCGCGCGCGACGCCCATCCCGCCCGCGCCGAGCCACTCACCCAGGTGGGCGATCGAGCCGGGACCGAACGCAACGTCGACAGCCGGGTAGAGCTCGAAGATCCGCTCGCGCTGCGCTTCGGCGTAGCAGCCACCGACCGCGATGATCCGGTCCGGATCCTCGCGTTTGCGCGCCGCCGCCTCGCCCATGTACGCGGCGAGCTTGATGTCGGGCTTCTCGCGGATCGTGCACGTGTTGAAGATGACCACGTCGGCCTCCGCAGGCGTCGGCGCCTCCCCGAGCCCGAGCTCCTCGAGCATTCCCTTGATGCGCTCGGAATCGTGCGCGTTCATCTGGCAGCCGAACGTCGTCACGAAATACGTTCTCGACATGCAGGGAAGCCTAGATGGTGTCGGCCGAGGCGGATTTGGAGACTCGGGAGGGCGGCCAGCGAGGTGTGGCTACGCTCACGGCGTTGAGCATGCGCGGCCGTCCAGGAACGAAGGCACTACCGCTCATGGGCGGCGGTCGAGCGGTTGGTGGCCCGATTGCACTCGGGCTGCTCGCAGCGTTCTTCGCCTTCGCCCTAGTCGGGTTCGCGGCAACGGCAGTCGTGTTGCTACTGGCCGCTCCCGATCTGGCGGCGCGTGACCCGCTGGCACTGCGCCCCGTCTTGGCAGTCCACTTGCTCGCTCTCGGGTTCCTGCCGTTCGCGGTGACTGGTGCGTCGTTTCACTTGTTGCCGGTCATGCTCCGCAACGATGTCAGGCATCCACGCGCGCTGCGGCTGGCGTTGCTATCTCTGCTCGGCGGCTTTCTGGTTGCTCCCGGGATCGCGTGGGCTCTGCCCGGGCTGCTCTGGCCAGGAGCTGCGCTACTTGCAACTGGGCTCGGGATAGTGGTGACGGAGCTGCTTGGTCTCGTCCGACACGCCCCGACCGGGCGACCGTTGGTCGCGAGCCGTGTCGGTGTGACGTTGTCGTGCCTGAACGTCGTCGTTGCCCTGGCGCTCGGTGCGCTTGTGTTCTCCCGCGGCGATGACCGAGTGGCTGGTGTCACCCATGTCCGCTGGCTGCTCGTGCACCTACACGTGGCCGTGCTCGGCTGGTTGGTGATGTTGATCGTGACCGTTGGGAGAACGCTCGGGCCGATGCTCGCTGCCGCACCGACCGCTCCAAACCGTCGCCGACCGCTCACCGAACTCGCACTCGCACTCGGCACCTGGACACTCGTCACCGGAATCGCCATCTCCTCCAACGCGGTCGCGCTGACGGGCGGTGTCGTCATCGTGGCGACGCTGGCCTCATTCGCTCGGATCATGATCCGTGTCGCGCGCGGACGGCGTATTCCAATCGAGGCGCCGCTCGCCCACCTGCTCGCCGGGGTGCTGTTCCTCGCACAGGCCGCTGTGCTCGGAGGGGCGATGCTGCTCGGTTTCGTCTCGCCGCAGCGGGCGATTGTTGCGTACGTGGTCTTCTTGATGCTCGGTTGGGCGGGCGGTGTGACGCTCGGCCACCTCGGCAAGTTGCTCTCGCTATCACTGTGGGTTTGGTGGCCGCCTGGGCCGCGACCGAAACAGGACGCGCTCTACCCGCGCAAGGTTTGGTTGATCGAGGCAATCATCTTCGCCGTCGGCGTCGAGTTACTTGCAGTCGGTTCGCTCGCCGGGTCGGTTGACATTGTCCGTGTGGGTGGCCTGCTGGTCGCCTGCGCAGCGGCGCTCGCCGCGGTCGGGAGCGGCACGACGTGGCTACGGCGTGCATCGCCTGGAGCGTTCGTCTGTGAGCGCTGATCAGGTAGTGACGAAATACCTTCTAGACACGCATGAACGCGGTAGCGCCGCACGGCCATAGCCTCGCCGTGCCCTCTTCGGGGTACATGGCCGCGCCAAATGGGTGACGTTGGCGTGAAAAGAGCTGACGTTTTACCGTCGCATTACGTTGGCTTTGCACTACGAGGACGGAAAGCGGGAAACTCAGTGCAAGGTTTGTTGCCCGGTCGCGTCTTACCCAGTAACGGGCATCCGCCACAATGCGTTTCCTGGAGGCTGATCACTGATGAACATCAACAACATGAAGGGCAGGGCGACCGCGGCCGCAGCCGTGTCGGGGGCACTGCTCGTACCGCTTGCAGTTTTCGGAGCGCCCGCGCTCGCGCGCAGCGGCGCCGCCGCGTCATCCCAGTACGAGTACGGCTCGGGGTCGTCGCAGTACCAGTACCGGGTGACGATCTGCCATTTGACGGGGTCGAAGAAGCACCCGGGGCACACGATCACCGTTTCCTCGCATGCGGTTCGCGCGCATCTGCGCCACGGCGACCACCTGGGCGCGTGCACCGGGCTCGAGACGCGCAAGGGGAAGCACGGTAACGGGCACGACGCGAAGCCCGCCGCGAGCACGAGCACCGCTCACGGCAATGAGCACGCGAAGGGTCACGACGGCAAGTAACGGTTCCTCGGGAACGAATCGTGTTGGAACAGGGCCCCGCTTTGCGGGGCCTCGTTCGTAGAGGGGGCCGCGGAGGGGATGGTCGAGCTGCGGGCGCCGGCGATCGACGCTGCACCGGCCACGAGCGCAGCGGCCAGCGCAAGGGCGCGGGTGGCACGTGAGGCCTCGACGCCGCTCTCCGGTTCTGCGAACGCGACAACGGCGCAGCACGCAAGGCCGGCGACGACGACCGCGGGCAGCTCCCAATCCCAGTCGAGGCCGGCGTGCACGAGGAAGGCGACCGCTGCGCCGGCGGCTGTCGGAACCGCCGGCAGGCCTCGTCGAGCGATGACGTGACGCAACGGATAGAGAAAGACCCCCAGCACCAGGCAGAGGCCGATCGGACCGAGCTCGCCGAGCGTCTCGAGGTAGAGCGAGTGGGCATCGAGAGCCCCGCCCCACTGCGTGACGCGGCCTGATTGCAGCCAGTAGTGGCCGAAGGTGCCGGCGCCCGAGCCGAGCAGCGGGTGACTGACGTATTCGTGCCAGGCGACGTGGTAGTACGAGCTGCGCGGCTCGGTCGCACCGCCGAAGAAGACAACAAGTGCTCCTGCGCCGGCGACGGCAAGCACCGTGGCGAACACGAGACGCCGTCGCCACCGGTCGCTCTCCGGAGGCACCGGCTGCGATCCGCGCGACGTCAGAAACGTGAGCATGACCGCGGCCGCGATGACACACAGGGCTGCGACGGCGGCGACCGGAGCGGCGGTCAGCCGCGCGGACGATGACGAGGTGAGCTCGCTGTAGTGGCCCACCGCGGCTGCAGCGATGGCAGCCGGCGCAAGCGCCGCAGCCGTGCGCGCGAGGGACCGTCTGCTGGGTTGCAACAGCGCCATCGTCGCCAACCCGAGCGTGAGCGCGAGCCACGATGCATTGCTTCCCGTCAAATCGAGGGCGAGCGCGAGGAGCGGCACGACCGAACCGGAAGCGATGCGCATGACGGCCGAGGTTGCGCTCGCTGCCCGGCCGACCGACAGGATCACCGCCATCGCGGCGAGGATGCCGACCGCGTTCGCGTACCCGAGCGGCTCACTGAGGTAGCGGCCCTCGAACTCCTGGATTGGCCGAGGTCCGGCGAGGTACCGGACGAGGGCGTAGACGACGAGACCCGAGACGGCGATGTGCGTGGCTGCGAGCAGAACGGGAGCTGCATGGCGGCGCGCGAGCACGACGAGTGCGAGCACCACAGCGCCATACAGGAGTGCTCGCCGTGCCTCGAGGAGCGACTGCGCAGGTACCGCCGACCACAGCGCCGACGCGAGCGTCCAGAGCACAAGCGCAGCCGTGGCGACCACCCACGGGCCTTCCCGCCGGAGCCGCCCCGTGCCGCCGAGCACGAGCCCCAGCGCAGCGGCCCACGCTGCCAGCGTCGCCGACCACACCCAGGCATCCGGCGCGAACCCTCCTTGCACCGCCCCGAGGGCCGGCACAAGGACGAGCGGTACTGCAGCGAGGGGAGCGAGCCGGAGCATGGCGCCATTCTTCATGGCGGCATCCTTGTCCGCTCGCGGGGTGAAAGCAGTCAGGTTGACTGTGAAGGTGGTTTCTGGAGCGGTTCTCACGGAGGCGCAGCGGGTTCGGCGTCGCGGCCAGGTCTACGTCGGCCTCGCGGCCCTCGCGTGGTCGAGCGCGGGGGTCTTGCAGCGTGAGCTGTCAGTCGGGACTGCCACGCAGGTCGCGGGCCGCGCGTTCTTCGCTTCGCTCGCGCTGCTCGGATTCGTCGCCGTCTCCGAGCGCCGCGGTGTCGGCCGGGTGTTCGCGTCGATCGGTCGCGCCGAGCTCGCCGTCGCGGTCTGTACTGCCGTCGCGTCGTCGGCGTTCATCGTTGCGCTCAATCACACCACGGTCGCGAATGTTCTGTTCATGCAGGCGGTGGCACCGATTGCCGCCGCGCTGATCGCCTGGGTCGGCCTGCACGAGTCGGTCTCCGGGAGGAGCGCGATCGCGATGGCGGTTGCGCTCGGTGGTGTCGGCTTGATGGTCGGCGGGCCGGGTGGAGCGCAGGGCATCGGCCTTCTGCTTTCGGTCGTCATGACGCTCTCGTTTGCTCTGAGCGTCGTGATCACACGACACCGGCGCGACATCTCGATGGCCCCGGCCATCTGCCTTTCGCAAGTGCTCGTCTTGCTGGCAGTAGGCCCGTTCGCTCATCCAGGGGCCGTTGGCCTCACCGACACGCTCCTGATCGTCCTGCTCGGTGTCGGCCAGATCGGCCTCGGCCTGGCGTTCCTCACGATGGGCGCCCGCCTGATCCCGGCGGCGGAGGTTGCCCTCATCACGCTCCTCGAGGTCGTCCTCGGCCCCTTGTGGGTGTGGCTCGCTCTCTCCGAGCGCCCGAGCACCACCACGCTCGCCGGTGGAGCGGTTGTCATCGGCGCCGTGGCGCTTCAGGCGGGCGGTGAGACGGTCGAGCCGCCGGTCCTCACCGCCTCAGTCTCCGCGGTCCCGGGAAGAACAGGAGATCGTCTCCCGGCGTTTCCACCTGAGTGACAGCCGACTCGTTAGACGGATGAGAACTGCGGCTCGCTCACCGATGAGTTCTCACCGGCTAGGCCGTCCAACCAGCAGATACCGACGAGAAGGAGGCTCGAAATGTCCAAGCTCAATCTCGCGCAGGTTGGCCGTGTTTGCGTCACTGTTGCGGACACCGATCGCGCGATCGACTTCTACGTCAACACCCTCGGCTTCGAGAAGGTGGTCGACGTCCCGATGGGCGATGCAGGGCGCTGGGTCGAAGTGGCGGTCGCCGGCACTCCGACGACGATCGCTCTCGCACCGCCGCCGCCCGGAGCCGAGGCAGGAGGCGGCCAGACGGGCATCTGCCTCGACACGTCCGACGTCGATGCCGACCACGCGACGCTGAAGTCTGCCGGTGTGGACGTCGACGACGACGTCACACGCTGGGGCGGGCCTGTGCCGCCCATGTTCTGGCTCCGTGACCCGGACGCGAACTCGCTGATCGTCGTCCAGCCGGCCGCGTAGTCGAGGCGACGGCCGCGGACGGCGGCGCGAACGTGAACGAACGGCGCCACCGGCCCATCGAGAGCCGGTCGCGCTCGTGGAGCAGATCGTTCGCGCTGCGATTCAGGCGGCGTCGACGCGCTCGATGCCGCGGCGCGTCTCGATCTTGTTCGACGCGACGTCGACGGCCCGGCTCTCACGGATCACCGTGACCTTGATCTGGCCCGGGTACTCGAGATGGTTTTCGATCTCGCGTGCGATCTCGTGCGACAGCAATACCGCCCCGTCATCGTCGATCTCGTGTGGCTTCACGAGCACGCGAATCTCGCGGCCGGCCTGCAGCGCGTAGACCTTCTCGACTCCCGGATGGTTGGCGGCCAGCTTCTCGAGCGACTCGAGGCGCTTGATGTAGTGCTCGAGCCCTTCCCCGCGCGCGCCCGGCCGTGACGCCGAGATCGCATCGGCTGCGATCAGCAGCACCGCCTCGACGGTTTGCGGCTGCACCTCGTAGTGGTGGGCCTCGATCGCGTGGCAGACCGCCGGGCTCTCGCCGTAGCGCTTGGCGAGCTGCGTCGAGATTGCCGCGTGTGACCCCTCCACCTCGTGCGTCATCGCCTTGCCGAGGTCGTGCAGCAGCGCAGCTCGTTTCGCCGTCTTCGACGACGCCTCGACCTCGGAAGCCATGATTCCCGCGAGTTGCACGACCTCCAGCGTGTGCTTGAGGACGTTCTGCCCGTAGCTCGTCCGATAACGGAGACGCCCGAGAATCTTCACGAGCTCCTCGTTGAAATCACCGCAGTTCGCCTCGAAGACCGCCTGCTCACCCGCCTGCCGGACGTGCTCGTCGAGCTCGGCCTTCGAGAGGTAGTACATCTCCTCGATGCGGGTCGGGTGGATGCGCCCGTCCTCGATCAGCTTCAACAGGGTCATGCGCGCAATCTCTCGGCGGATGCCGTCGAACGACGAGAGAACGACGGCGTTCGGCGTGTCGTCGATGATGAAGTCGACGCCCGTGAGGTGCTCGAGCGTGCGGATGTTTCGGCCCTCGCGCCCGATGATGCGCCCCTTCATGTCATCGGAGGGCAGTTCGACCAGTGTGACGGTCGTCTCGGCGGCGGCGCTCGCAGCGACGCGCTGCAATGCATCGGCGACGAGGTTCCGAGCGCGCCGCTTGGCCTCGGTCGCGGCCTCCTCCTCGAGCTGGCGGACCCGCCCGGCGAGCTCATGGCGAACCTGCTGCTCCGACTCGGCGAGGATGCGCTTCTGCGCCTCACCGGTGGTCAGTGAGCCGATGCGCTCGAGCTCCTTCCGCTCGTTGTCCTTGATCGCCTTGACGTCCTCCTGGAGCTGCCGCAGGTGCACCTCACGGTCGGCGACCCCCTGCTCCCGCCGGGTCAGCTCGGTCAGCTTCCGGTCGATGTCGTCCTCCTTCGCGATCACGCGCTCCTCGATCTTCAGCACCTCGTCTCGGCGTTCACGCATCTCGGACTCGAGCTCGGACCGGAGCTTGACCGCCTGCTCACGCGCCTCAATCGCGGCCTCGCGACGCGTCGCGTCGGCTTCGCCGCGCGCCTGCTCGAGGATCAGCGTGCGTGTGCGGCGCGCGGCATCGAGCCGCGAGCCGGCGAGCAACCGAAGCGCGAGCAGGGTGATGCCCGCTCCGACTGCAACTCCGATGGCGATCGCGACGACGAGCATGGGCGCTCCCTACGGGCTCGTGCCCGCACGACGCTCAGTCGCCGATCGGCGTTCGAGGGCACGCTGCAGCGCGTGCCAGACGATCTCAGCTCAGATCTCTGCCTGGTGTCGGAGCCCTGAATCTGCCAGGGGATCGGAGGTTGGAAAGGTCGGTTTCAAGAGAGCTCGAAGGCGAATCAGTGGAATGTGCGTTGTGCAGGCAAAAAGGAATGAAGTGCTTGCACTCTACAACTCAGCCCGCGCCTCCGCCAGCTTCGCCGGCCGCCGCCTCGACCGCGTCGTCGCCGAACCCTTTGCGGGCCAGGCTCGCCGCCGTTTTCGCGCCCGGACCGAGGCGAGCGACGACCTCAGCCGCCCGTTGCCCTTCGGGCTCGAGCGCGGCGAGCGCGCCGGTCACGACCTCCGCGCCGATGCCGTCGGCCTCGAGGAGGTGCCGTATGCCGTCGTCTCCGTACCCCCGGTTCGCGAGCTCAGTGGCTCGGGCGAGCGCGTAGCGCGCGTCGTCGACGTAGCCCACTCGCTCGAGCGTCTCGAGCGCCTCGGCCCGCCCGGCGTCATCGACGCCGGCGCGTGCCAGCCGCTCGTCGAGCTGCCGCCGTGAGCGGTCGCGGTGCTGGAGCGCCCGTGCGGCGAGCTCGATCGGATCCGGATCAGCCGGCACGGACGCTCCTCGTTCGCCGAAACGTCTAGACAGCCGCCGGCTCGGCCTCGACGTCCTCTTCGTCGCGCACCGGCGTCACCTCGGTGGGCTCGCCGGTCGTGGGCAGCAGGCGGGCCGAGATGACCTGACCCTCGGCTGCCTGGGCCTGGATCCCCTGGAGGATCGACTGGACGATGTCGGGGTGCTCGCGCAGGAACGCTGTCGCGTTCTGGCGACCCTGCCCGAGGCGCTCGTCGCCGAAGGAGAAGTACGACCCGGACTTCTGCACGACCTTGCGCTCGAGGCCGACCTCGAGAACCGTGCCTTCCCAGGAGATACCGGTGCCGTAGATGATGTCGAACTCGGCCTGCTTGAACGGCGGCGCGACCTTGTTCTTCACGACCTTCACACGTACCCGGTTGCCGATCGCCTCGACGCCTTCCTTCAGCGTCTCGATGCGGCGGATGTCGAGCCTGATCGACGCGTAGAAGCGAAGGGCTCGGCCGCCCGACGTGGTCTCGTTGCTCCCGAACATGACGCCGATCTTCTCGCGCAGCTGATTCGTGAAGAAGCAGATCGTGTCGGTCTGGTGCAGTGTGCCGTTCAGCTTTCGGAGCGCCTGGCTCATCAGTCGCGCCTGGAGACCGACGTGCGAGTCGCCCATCTCACCCTCGATCTCGGCCTTCGGCGTCAGCGCGGCGACCGAGTCGATCGCGACGACGGCGAGCGCCCCCGAGCGGACGAGGAGCTCGCAGATCTCGAGCGCCTGCTCCCCCGTGTCGGGCTGGGAGACGAGCAGCTCGTCGATGTTGACGCCGATCCGCTTGGCGTACGCCGGATCCATCGCGTGCTCCGCGTCGATGAAGGCGCAGATGCCGCCACGGCGCTGCGCCTCGGCGATTACGTGGTAGACGAGCGTCGTCTTGCCCGACGACTCGGGCCCGTAGACCTCGATCACCCGGCCGCGCGGCAGCCCGCCCACGCCGAGCGCGATGTCGAGCGACAGCGACCCGGTCGAGACGGCGCCGATCGCGACCTGCGCCTGGTCGTTCATCTTCATGACGGCGCCCTTGCCAAACTGGCGCTCGATCTGTCCCAGCGCCGTATCGAGTGCTTGCTCGCGATCCACGTCTACCGACCTCCTAATGCCACCGTTTCGAGTACGTCGTAGTGCGCGCCCGTAGGCCGCAGAGCCGAAGCGTAGAGAGCCGCCCGGACGACATTGATCGAACGTATGTTCGCCACCGGGAGAGAGGCTCCTCCTCCCCGTTTCGAGCGGAGGACGGTCACGTGCGGCAGCCAGGCGCGCGCCTCGCGGCGGTAGACGCCGAGCGCCTCCAGCCGCTCCGCGACCTCGGCCGCAAAGGCGCCCGCAGTGCCGGCGGCGTCGTTGCAGACGATCATGCCGACCCCCCGTCCCTGCCGGAAGGAAACCGGTTGCAGCGCGGAAGGCCCGCTGCCCGCGGCGGCGTCGGCCAGTGCCCTCCCGATCGCCGGCACGTCGCCGGCTGGACGCGAGCCGAGGAACGCGAGCGTGACGTGCAGGTTCTCCGGCGGGACGAGGCGAGCGCCCTGGCCGGCCGGCCCGCGCAGATGCTCGTGCTGCCAGGCCGCGATCTCCGCCACGCTTGCGGGCGGCAGCGGATATGCGCAGAAGAGCCGGAGCTTCTCACCGCCTGCCACGCTAGCGCGACCGGTGTGACGCGTCTGTCACTTCTCTGTGACGAGTTGGCGCACGAGATGGAGTGCCGCGACGGTCGCGCGGCCACGGATCGTCTCGCGGTCGGCCGGGAAGTCGAGCCGCAGGCTCCGCTCGCCCATCGGTCCTGAGGCGTGCAGGAAGACGAGCCCCACCGGCTTCTCGGGGGTGCCTCCGCCGGGGCCCGCGATGCCGGTCACCGCCACCGCCACGTCGGCGCCGAGCCGCATTCGCGCACCGCTCGCCATCGCCGCCGCGACCTCCGCCGAGACGGCGCCGTGCGAAGCGAGCAGCTCGGCCGGAACACCCAGCTCGTTCGTCTTGACGTCGTTCGAGTAGGCGACGATCGAGCCGAGGAATGCATCGCTCGAGCCGGGGGGATCGGTGAGGCGGCCCGCAACAAGGCCGCCGGTGCACGATTCGGCGGTCGCGACGGTCAGGCCGCGGGAGCGGAGCAGATCGAGGACGACGTTTGCCGTCGACGTCTCCGATCGACTGAACAGGAACCGCTCGTTCGGCGCGACCAGCGCGTTTCCGAGCTCTGCCGCGCGACCCTCGGCGCCGGGCGCCGCGAACAGGTCGACATGGAGCTCGAAGTCGCGGGCACAGATCGTCACCTCTACGCCGTCGCCGTCCCCGCCCGCCGCTGCGAGGGCCTGGGCGACCGCCGATTCGGAGATCCCGTAGAAGCGGAGCACAGTGCGCGCGGGAGCGATCGCCTGGCCGAGCAGAGCCTGCAGCGACGCCGTTTCGAGCACGCGTGGCCAGAGCTGCTGCAGCTCGCGTGGCGGCCCGGGCAGCGCTACGACCGTGCAGCCACCGACGTCGAGGACGACGGCCGGAGCAGTGCCGACGAGGCCGATCCACGTGGCGCCGACTGGCAGCGTCGCCTGCTTGCGGACACCGTGCGCGAAGTCGGAATACGGGCGCCTCAGCCGTTCGGCGACGCGGCGCGAAAGCTCGCCGATCGCGGCTTCGAGCTCGCTCGAGACCTCGAGGTCGACCCCGGCTGCTCGTGCAAGCAGCTCGATCGTGCGGTCGTCATGTGTGGGACCAAGCCCACCTGAGATGCAGAGCAGGTCGTAGGTGAGCCCTTCCCGCAGCGCCGACTCAAGATCGCCCGGATCGTCCCCGACGACCGTGATTCGGGCTGGATCGACGCCGAGCCGCAGGAGCTCCGCGGCGAGGAACGGGCCGTTCCGGTCGTGACGATCCCCGCGGACAAGCTCGGACCCCGAGGCGACGATGGCGGCGCGGACTCGCGTCGCCTCGGTCAGGCCGGGCGCCAACCGGTCGGCGTGATGATGATCACGCGCGGCTGCAGGCCGGGCACGTGCACGAGCCGTCCGCGCACGAGGATCTTGAGGTTCTCCGGTGAGTCGATCTGAACCCAGAGGCGCTTGCCGCGGATCGCAACCGCCGCCGCGCCCTTCTGCACCGTGCCGTCGAAGGCGACGTTGCCGGAAGCGTTCCCGCGCCGAGCAGTCACATGCGTCGAGCCGCGTACGGCGACCACCGTCAGGAGCGGGCCCGAGGGACGCGTCCGCACCGGCTTCTTGACCGCCGGGCGCTTCGGGAGCGGCGGGGTGCCGCCGCCGCTCGTCTTCCAGGCCGAGATGACGACGATCGTGACGATCGCGATCAGGGCGAGCACCATGAGGACGACGCCCGTCTCGAGACGCCGGTTGCGCCGTTGCGGGCGGGCTGCCGAGCGGCGAGCGGCTCGAGGCTCGTGGTCCTCACCGGCGACGAACCGCGAGTTGTACTCGTCGACGTACAGCTGTCCGTCGAGGCCGAGGTACTCGGCATAGGTGCGCAGGAAGCCCTTGACGTAGGTCTGGGCCGGCAGCACCTCGAACTGCTCGTCCTCGAGCGCGCGCAGGTACTTGCCGCGGATCTTGGTCCCCAGCTCCGCCTGGGCGAAGTCGACGCCCCGGCGCATGCGGGCCTCACGGAGGCTGTTGCCGATCTCGAACACGGCCGCGTCAGGGTAGCGGCACCGCTGCCCCTGCGTGGAAATGCGTTCCGGCTACGAGCCGGCCCAGCGGAGCGCGCCGTAGATGCCGAGGGCGAGAGCGCCCGTGACCGCTGCGTAGAGCCCAGCCCAGGCGAGGAAGCGGCTCGGCCGGCCGCGGCCCTGCGCCTCGGCAAAGACGCTGCGCGCGCGGGCGAAGCGGGCCCGCCGCGCCGCGACGACCGCGATCAGCGCGAGGAGGACCGCGACCGGGACGCTGACATAGAGCGCACGGATGAGCGCGACGCCTTTCAGGACCTGCGCGGCGGCGACGCCGGCCGGGTTTGCAAGCACCGCCAGCGCACCGAAGAAACCGGCAGCGCGGGCGGCGCCGTTACTGCTTGACATACGGCCGGCCCGCTGCGGCTGGCCCGATCGAGCGACCGATCACGCCGGCGACGGCGATCAGGGTCAGGAGGTACGGCAGCGCCTGGAAGAGCGTTCCCCACTGGTTGCCGTACGCGGTCGGCAACCGGTCGGCGAGTGCGCTCGAGAAGCCGAACAGGAGGGCGGCGCCCCAGGCGTTGAACGGCTTCCACTTGCCGAAGACGAGCGCGGCGAGGCCGATGAACCCGGTGCCGTTCGTCATCCCCTCGTTGAACGAATGGACGAAGCCGATCGACAGGTACGCACCTCCCATTGCGGCGATCGCGCCCGAGGCGATGACCGCGATGTAGCGCGTCTTGTACACCGAGATTCCCACCGTGTCGGCCGCGCGCGGATGCTCGCCGACTGCGCGCAGCCGCAGTCCGAACGGCGTACGGAACACGATCACCCACGTCCCGATCAGCAGCACGAACGAGAGCCAGATCATGAGGTTCATCTGGCCGATGATCGGGCCGATGAAGTACCAGTTCCGGACGAAGCCGATGTGGATGTCCGGAATGCCGAAGCTCGAGATGTTCCCCGGCGTGCCGCTGTCGCCGTACTTGTCGATGAAGAGATAGCCGGTGATCCCGAGCGCGAGGAAGTTGAGTGCGACCCCCGAGATGATCTGATCGACCTTGAGGTGGATCGCCCAGATCGCATGGATCGTGGCGAGCGCCATGCCGGCGAGCGCGGCGACGCCGAGCCCGACGACCCAGGCGGCTCCTCCCGCCCAGTTGTGTGAGAGATCGACACCGAGCAGGCCGAAGAACGCGCCGGTGAGCAGCATCCCCTCGAGCGCGACGTTGATCACGCCGCTGCGCTCGCAATAGAGGCCGCCGATCGCCGCGTAGGTCAACGGGGTCGCGTACCGCAACGTCGCGGCGCCGAGCGCGCTCCAGACGACGACCTGGTTCAGGTGCTCCGACGACGAGCGCGTCGCAAGGATGCCGAAGACGATGCCGAGGATGCCTGCGGCGATCGCCCCTCCACCGACCCGCCGCTCACCGCGGGACCACGACCAGATGCCCGCGGCGACAGCGAGGATGCCGAACACGAGCGGCAACGCCTGCGAACGGGCCACGAGCGGCGGCAGCGCAAGCCAGAAGGCGAATGCCCCGAGCAGGATCCCGAGGATCCCGATCGTCTTTGGATGCGTCCAGCGAATCCCGCCGACGCGTGCTGCGAGCGCGGTCACGCTGTCCTCCCCCGCCGCCGTCGCAGCCACACAGCGACACCGCCGAGGTTCAGCCCGACGAAGAGAATCACGAGGCCCTGGATGATCGTCGTCAGGTTGCCGGCGAGGTCGGGTCGGAAGATCGACGGATCGAGCTGCCGGCCGGAGGTGCCGTTGATGAGCGCACCGAAGAGAAGCGACGCGAAGCCGACGCCGACCGCGGTGTTGCGCCCGAGCAGTGCCGCCGCGAGCCCGATGAACCCGATCTGGTTTGCCTGGATGTCGTTCTCACCGATCCGGTACTCCCACCCCGTGACGTCGACCGCACCCGCGAGCCCGGCGAATGCGCCGGAGATCGCCATCGCGAGGAAGTAGTTGCGCGCGACCGAGATGCCGCCATAGCGCGCGGCCTCGGGGTTGAAGCCGACGGCGCGCACCTCGAAGCCGAGCGTCGTGCGGTTGATGATCACCCAGTAGACGAACAACATCGCGAGCGCGATGAAGATCCCGATCGACAGCCCCTGGAGCAGCTTCGGCCCCCAGAAGACCGGCAGCTTCGCCGCGTCGACGATGTCGTTCGAGATCGGGATCGAGACCTGCTCGGAATTCTGCAACGGTCCGCCCTGACCGACGAGGTACGAGCCGACCCAGATCGAGATCCAGTTCAACATGATCGTCGAGATCACCTCATGCGCTCCGACCGTGGCCTTCAGGATCCCGGCGATCCCTGCGTACACGGCACCGGCGATCGTGCCCACGATCAGGCAGAGGACGACGTGCGTGAAGGGGTCCAGGCCGTGCAGCGACGAGCCGAGCCAGACGGCGAAGATCGTTCCGGCGAAGTACTGGCCCTGGCCGCCGATGTTGAACATGCCGCAGCGGAAGGCGAACGCGACAGCGAGCGCCGTGAGCGCGATCGGCGTCGTCAGCAGGAGGGTTTGCTGCAGGTTCTGTGCGGCGTTCGACGCGGTGTCCCAGGGGAAGAAGATGTGCTGCGTCGCGAATGGGATGCGAATCGAATGGTGGCCGACGTGGAAGAACCAGTTCAGCCCGGTGCCTTCGAAGACCGCCTTGTAGACCTTGAAGGGGTTCTTGCCGGTGAGCGCGACGACGAGCCCGCCCATGAAGAACGCGATGATCGTGGTGATCAGGGGGCCGATGGCGCCCGAGAGGCCGCGGAACCGCGACGCGAAGTGCTGCGACGGCTGCGGCGTCTCCGGGGGCGGCGGCTCTTCGAGATCCTCGGACAGGAGCTCGTCGCTCATGCCGCCTCCGCCCCGCTCTGGCCGCCGCCCGTCATCGCGAGGCCGAGCTCTTCCTCGGTCGCGCTCGGCGGGAACTCCCCGACGATCCTGCCTTCGTAGATGACGAGGATGCGATCCGACAGCGAGAGGATCTCCTCGAGCTCGAGCGACACGAGCAGCACCGCGCGGCCGCTGTCGCGCTGCTCGATCAGCCGGCGGTGGACGAACTCGATTGCGCCGACGTCGAGCCCGCGCGTGGGCTGCGCTGCGATCAGCACCTTCGGATCGCCGTCGATCTCGCGTGCGAGCACGACCTTCTGCTGGTTCCCGCCCGACAGGGCATACGCGGGTGTGGCCGGTGTGCCGCCGCGCACGTCGAACTCCTGCAGCAGCTTCCGTGCGCGGGCGACCATCGCCCGGAGGTTCAGAAGCCCGCGCTTCGAGTTCGGTGGCTGCCGGTAGGCGTGCAACGCGAGGTTCTCGGTGAGCGAGAACGGCAGCACGAGGCCGCGGCGATGGCGGTCTTCGGGGATGTGACCGACACCGGCGTCGAGCGTCTCCTTCGCGTGCGCACCGGTGAGGTCGTGGCCGTCGACGACGATGCGGCCGTCGGCGACCGGCCGCAGGCCCGCGATGGCGTCGATCAGCTCGCTCTGTCCGTTGGCGTCGACGCCGGCCAGCCCGAGAATCTCGCCGGCGCGCACCTGGAAGCTGACGTCGTGCACGGTCTCGAGACCGCGATCGTCGAACACCGTGAGACCCTCGACGCCGAGCAGGGGCTCACCCGGTTTCGCGACCTGCTTGTCGACGCGCAGCAGCACTTCGCGGCCCACCATCATCCGTGCGAGCCCCGCCTCGGTCGCACCTTCGCCGGGAACCGTGTCGACGACGACACCGCGACGCAGCGTCGTGATCCGGTCGGCGATCTCGAGCACCTCGTTCAGCTTGTGGGTGATGAAGATGATCGATTTGCCCTGCGTCGTCAGCGACCGGATGATCTCGAAGAGCTCCTTCGCCTCCTGCGGGGTGAGGACGGCTGTCGGCTCGTCGAGGATGAGGATCTCGGCGCCGCGATAGAGCGCCTTCAAGATCTCGACCCGCTGCTGCTGCCCGACCGTCGTTCGGTCGACGCGGGCGTTCGGGTCGACGATCAGGCCATAGCGCGTCGAGAGCTCGCGCACGCGCCTCGTGGCAGCGTCGTAGTCCATCAGCAGCCCGGCCCGCCGCGGCTCCGTCGCGAGCACGATGTTCTCGGCGACGGTCATCACCGGGATCAACATGAAGTGCTGGTGGACCATCCCGATCCCGTGTTCGATCGCCGCCTTGGTCGAGCCGAGCTCGATCGACTTGCCGTGCAGGAGGATCTCGCCCTCGTCCGGCGTGTAGAGGCCGTAGAGGATGTTCATCAGGGTCGACTTCCCCGCGCCGTTCTCGCCGAGGAGTGCGTGCACCTCACCCGCGCGCAGGTCGAGGTTCACGTCGTCGTTCGCAAGCACGCCCGGGAATCGCTTCGTGATCCCGCGCAGCTCGAGGAGGGGCGCCTCAGCCATGCGACGCGATCCTAACCGGAAGGGCGCAACCCACTCGCGACCTGCTGCGCCGCAGTGCGCGCCGCAATGGCTGTCGTCGGCGCAATGCGGGGATCGAGGCGGGCGACCCCGATCGCGCCGCTCGCAGCGCCGAACACGACGTCCTCACCGCCGTGGAAGACGCCACCGATCGCCTCATGGACGATCTGGGTCGCCGCGACGCCGGGCAGTTCGAAGTCGGAGAGCCGCAGGCCCACATGATTCGTCTGGTGCGAGCCGGCAACCGCAGCGGCGGCGCAGCCGTCACCGTGCGCCATGACGGCGACTGCGCCCCGCGCAGTCGCGCTGAGTGCCGCCTCCTTGCACGCGGCCGGTACGTTCCTGGCAGGCACCACGAGGATCTCGACCGCCGAGTCGATCGCGTGCGCGCCGCGCGAGAAAGCCGCGGCGAGGCGCCGCTCCTGTGGCCCGACCCAGGCGACCCGGCGCTTCGTCCCACCGTCGTCGCGCGCGACGAGTGCGGCGACGACGCCTCCGAGAAACGCGGCCTGGTCGTCACGAAGCACGACGCCGGTGAGGTTCGCTCGTTTTGCGCCGTGCGTCGAGCCGCCCACGTAGGCGAAGTGGGCGTCCGGATGCGTCGCCGCCGCAGCGGCAACGGCCGGCAGCGTGGTCGTCGCGGCCGAGACGATCACGAGTGGGACGGTTCCGGCGAGCCGGTCGAGCGTCCCGTGCGTCACGGCCGCACCGGCGACGTGGAGCTCGAATCGCCCGACCACGCCGACCTGGAGAGGGTTGACGGTGGCGGGCTGCGTCACGACGGGCGTGGTCGTCGTCGCCGCGACGTGCTTGGCGCCGCCGCAGCCGGCTGCCGCGCCTGCAGCGAGCACGACGAGCGCAAGTGCTATCCGCATGACATCAGTTCGGAGAAACGGGGCGGGCCACGCGGCCCGCCCCGTTCAATCGTGCGACCGGCGTTGCTACTTGACCGTCGCCGGAATGCCCTTGATCTTGCCTGCCTTCAGGAGCGCGAACTGCGCCGCGACGGCCGACTTGATCTTGGCGGAGACCTTGGGGCTCCACTTGCCGTACCCGACGCCGTTCACCTTCGCGTTGAAGACGGCGTTCTTGCCGCCCGCGAGCTTGCCTGCCTTCGCATTGGTGATCGCGGAGTAGACCGCGACGTCGACCTTCTTCAAGGCGCTCGTCATGACCTGCGAGCCGAGGTAGCCCTGGTCGGCGTCGACGCCGATCCCGAAGACCTTCTTCTCCTTGGCGGCGTCGAGGACACCGAGGCCGCACTGACCGGCGACCTGGAACTCGACCGTCGAGCCCTGGGCGATCTGGTTCAGTGCTTTCTCCTTGCAGCTCGCCTGCTTGACGAAGTCGTTCGAGTAGTCGTTGAAGACCTGGATACCGGGGTCGGCCTTCTTCGCGCCGAACTGGAACCCGGCGATGTAGCGGTCGACCGGCGGGATCTTGAGCCCACCGACGGAACCGACCGCCGTGCCACCCGTTGCCTTCACGTACAGGCCCGCGGCGTAGCCGACGAGGTAGCCCGCCTCCTGCTCCTTGAAGAGCAGGCCGGAGACGTTCTTCGGCTTGTGCTTCATGAACGTGACGTCGTCGTCGACGATCGCGAACTTACTGTTCGGGAACGACGTCGCGATCGTGTCCATTGCCTTGTCCATCAGGAAGCCGACGCCGATTGTGATCCCGGCACCCGACTTCACACAGGCCTGGAGGTTCGGGATGTAGTCCGAGCCCGAGTGCGACTGGATGACACGTCCCTTGATGCCGTGCTTCTCCGCGTTCAAGAGACCGACATACGCGAGGTGGTTGAACGACTTGTCGTTCAGACCGCCGATGTCAGTGACGAGACAGGCGGAGAAGGTGGCCTTGTGCGCCGCAGACGCCGAGCCGCCGCGCAATGCGGCGAACATGGACGCAAGAAGCACGGTCGCGACTGCAAGAGCCGCGAGCATGAGCCAACGCTTCCTCACTTGGATGAACCCTCCCTGATTTGATTTTTTCGACCGGGGGACTTGACAGGGGTACTGACTAGCGGGGGTACCCTAACCCCTCTTACAGACGGCGACCAGTCCCGGCGGTTAGTCAGTCGCCGGCGGGCAGGGCGGCCACGCGCTCGAGATCGCCCTCGCCGATCAGGACGCGACGCGGCTTCGAGCCCTCATAGGGCGAGATGATCCCGCGGCGCTCGAGCATGTCGATCAGTCGTCCCGCACGGGTGTAGCCGACCCGCAAACGGCGCTGGAGCAGGGAAACACTGGCGGTCTGGGCTGTCACGACGACCTCGATCGCCTTGTCGAGCAGCGGATCTTCGTCCGGGTCGAACTCGCCGTCGTCGGAGTCGGCGTCCTCGGCAAACACCACCGGGGTCTCGAGGAAGGTCTCGTCGATCACCTGCTCACGCTGGGCGCGGGCCTGCTCGACGACGAGCGCGACCTCGTCCTCGGTCACGTAGGCCCCCTGGACACGTTGCAGCCGCGAGGTGCCGAGCGGCTTGAAGAGCATGTCGCCCTGCCCGAGGAGGCTTTCGGCGCCGTTCGCGTCGAGGATGACGCGCGAGTCCGTCTGCGACGAGACCGCGAAGGCGATCCGCGACGGCACGTTCGCCTTGATCATGCCGGTGATCACGTCGACCGACGGACGCTGCGTCGCAAGCACGAGATGGATGCCGACCGCGCGCGACTTCTGCGCAAGCCGGATGATGCAGTCCTCCACGCCTTGCGGGCTCACCATCATCAGGTCGGCGAGCTCGTCGATCACGACGAGCAAGTACGGCAGCTCCTCCTCCCCGCGCTTGCGGAACGCGCGGTTCGCTTCCGGCAGGTTTCGGGCGCGGACCTGGCTCAACCGCTCGTAGCGGCGCTCCATCTCGGTGACGACGTTCAGGAGCACTGCAGCCGCTTCCTTCGGGCTCGAGACGACGGGCGTCAGGAGGTGCGGAATCGACTCGTAGTAGTTGAGCTCGATCTTCTTCGGGTCGATCAGGATCATCCGCGCCTCGTCCGGTGTGGCGCGCAGGAGGATCGACGTCAGGATCGCGTTGATGCAACCCGACTTGCCCGAGCCGGTCGTGCCGGCAATCAAGATGTGCGGCATCCGTGCCAGGTCCGCCCAGACCGACGCGCCGGAGATGTCCTTGCCGAGCCAGACGGAGAGCGGGCTCGCGGTCGCAGGCAGGTCGTCGTAGATGTCTCCGAGCGTGACGAGGTTCGGGCTCAGGTTCGGCACCTCGACTCCCACCGCCTGCTTGCCGGGAATCGGCGCGAGGATGCGGATCTCGGTCGTCGCGAGGGCATAGCTCAGGTCGTCCTTCAGGTTCGCGACCTTGCCGACCTTCGTTCCGGGCGCGAGTTGCAGCTCGTAGCGCGTCACCCGCGGGCCTGCGATCTGGCCGATCACCGTCGCGTCGACGCCGAAGTGCGCGAGGCACGTGACGAGCGCCTCGGCAACACGGGCGTTCGCCTCGGCGTTCGGGCCTGTGCCAGGCTTCGACACGTTCAGAAGCGCGCGATCGGGGAGCTTGTACTCGACGACCGGCTTGCCGACGTCGAAGAGCGTCTCCTGCGTCTCGTTCGTCTGGGCGTCGTACGGATCCGGGTCGCGGTTGAAGAGCAGGGGTGCGGGCGCCGAGACGGAGTCCGAGACGAGATCGGGGTAGTCCTGCTTCACGTCAATCGGGGGCTCATGCCATGACGGCGGGTCGAGTGCCGGGGCGGCGGCCGGCTCTCGTGCCAGCCGCTCCCGGCGTTCTGCGACACGTGTGTGGGCGGCGCGCATCGCGCCCCCCGAACGCCGCAGGATTGCTCCCAGGCTCGCTCCCGTGAGGAAGAGGACGCCGGCGATGACGAGGAGAACGCCGAGGATCGTCGCTCCCGACGAGCCGAGGCCGAGCGCGACCAGGCGTGCGAGTCCGTCGCCGGCGAGGCCTCCGTGTGCGTGGCCAAGCGTCAGCAGCAGCCCGGTGAGCGCGACGACGAGACCGAGACGGAAGGGGCGAACGTCGACGAGCGCGCTCTTCGCGATCATCAGTGCCCCGAGCGGCACCAGCACGACCGGCATCAGGTACGCCGCCGCGCCGATCGCGCCGCGCGCGAGGTCGGCGACCGGGCCGCCGCTGAAGCCGAACCAGAGGATCGCGGCCAGGAAGACGCCGAGCCCGGCGAGCCCAAGGCCGATCAGTTCGGGATGGTGATGCGCGTGAGAACGGGCTTTGCCCTTCCCGCGGCGCTTCTTGATGCGCGAGGGGGTCTTTGGGGACGCCTTGTGGACCCGCTTCTTCTTGCGCGCCGGCATGCGGGTGCCCTTCGCGCCCGGCGCCCCTCCTCCTTCCTGCGACTCGGCGCCGGAGCGAACGCGGCGAGCGTCAGCCGTCGAGTGAGGTGACGCGCCCGACGACGAGCTCGGCGAACGCGTCGCCGTCGATGTCCAGCCCCACCTTCGCGTTCGGTGCGCCGAAGTGCTCGCGCCCGCGCCAGTCGACGTTCGTCCGGCCCCAACTCGGGCCGGCACTGCAGTCGACCTCGATGAACGCGTCGCGCACTATCATCAGGCTCGGATCGACCAGGTGGGCGATGCAGACCGGATCATGCATCGGCGAGCCCTCGAGGTCGGGATAGCGCGACCGGTGGAAGCGTGCGTAGAAGTCCATCAGCTCCGCGACCATCGAACCGATGCGGCCCGACGCACGCAGCCGCTCGGTGTGCTCGTCCTTGATCAGGGCGCGGTGGGTGACGTCGAGCCCGACCATTGTCGTATCGAAGCCGGCGGCGAACACCCGCTGCGCCGCCTCGGGGTCGGCCCAGATGTTGAACTCGGCCGCAGGCGTCCGGTTTCCTTCACCGATCGCGCCGCCCATCAGGACGATGCGCTCCGGCCGGACATCCGGGTGCAGTGCGAGCAGCAGCCCGATATTCGTCAACGGGCCGGTCGGGACGAGCGTGAGCTTGCCCGCGCGTGCCCGCAACTCGTCGGCGATGAAGTCGACAGCGTGCTGCTCCTGGACGGCTCCGGCCGGAGGCGGGAGGTCGGGCCCGTCGAGGCCGGATTCGCCGTGCACGTGCGCGGCGACATCTCGCGCGCGCAAGAACGGCCGGTCGGCGCCCGCGTAGACCGGGATGTCGCCGCGGCCGGCGAACTCGAGGACGCGCAATGCGTTCGCGGTCGTCTTGTCGAGTGTCTGGTTCCCCGAGACGGTCGTGACTCCGACGAGGTCGATCTCGGGCGACGCCAGCGCGAGCAGGATCGCGATCGCGTCGTCGTGCCCGGGGTCGCAATCGAGGATGATCGGCGTCGGCGTCATTCGGTGAGTATCGCGTCAACGTCTGCTGCGGTGGGCAGGGAAGGTTGTGCGCCGTGTCGCGAGGCGGCAACCGCTCCGGCGGCGCAGGCACGACGGAGTGCTTCACCTCGCTCGCGGCCCTCGAGCAGCGAGACGACGAGGCATGCAGCGAAGGCATCACCCGCCGCGGTGCCGTCGACCGCGACGACCACCGGCGGCGCGGCGCGCTCGATCTCGACGCCGTCCTGGTACAACGCTGCACCCTCGGCGCCGTAGGTGATCGCGACGAGCTTGCCGCGCGTGACGATCTCGTGCTCGAGCTGGTTGACGATCAGGAGGTCGGGCTCGATCTCGATCGGGCGGGCGGGTGCCGCGTTCAACGCGAAGAAGCTCGCCTCGCGTGCGGCTGCGTGTACGACGTCGTCGGGAACCTCGAGCTGGCACAGCACAGCGCCGGTGTGAGCACGTGGTGTGACGGTGGCGTTCGCGCCCGGCACCACGACGATCTGGTTCTCGCCGTCGTCGGAGACAAGGATCAGCGCAATGCCGGTCGCGCCGTCGCGTTCCAGCTCGAGCTCGACGCCTGCGCCTTCGAGCTCGGCGAGCGCCTCGGCTGCGAGCGCATCGTCGCCGACGGCGCCGACCATGCGCACGGATGCGCCGAGCCGCGCGGCAGCGACAGCCTGGTTCGCCCCCTTGCCGCCGGGAATCCGCTCGAACGAGGCCGCGGAGACGGTCTCCCCCGCCCGCGGCAGCCGCTCGACGCGCGCGACGAGGTCGAGGTTGATCGATCCGACAACGGTCAGCTCCACCGGCACGCGAGCAAGCTTACGGAGAGGCGCGACTTCGTGACACGGCGTCGGGACATGGCCAGGCGTTGTCGTTTCTCCACAGGGACCAGTCCACGTCCGGCGTGCAACCCGAGCCCAATCGACGCGAATCCAGGCCACAGACGCACCTGCCCTGTGGACGATTTGTTCCTGTGTCTGACACCGGCCGTGCCGCCCGGGGACGTGTCTCGCGGCGGGCTTGTGACGCCTCTACGCGGCGATCGCGCGCAAATCATCGAGCGCGCGGCCGAGCAGGTTCTCGCGTAGGTCGAACAGCCCGGCCCAGAGCGAGCCCGCGTCGATCGTCGAATGCCAGCGCACGGTCGACGCGAGGCCTTCGAGTGCGCGGACGAGGACGGCCAGCTCGAGGTAGGCGGCGGCGACGCGATGCGGGCCGACCTTCACGCCCGCGCGGTCCAACACCGGCTCCCAGTCGACGAGCTCGGCGCTCGAAGGCTCACCGAACCACGACTGCCCTTCGGCGAGGTCGGCCTCGAGCTCGAGCAGGTACCGGCCGATTGGCTGCTCGAGCCCGGCAAGCGCGGTCTCGACCCGGTCGGCGGCGCGGCGGAGTGCCGCCTGGCGGCGCCCAGGAGTGCTCGGATCGGGCTCGCCGCGCGCCCAGCGTTCGAGCAGCCGGCAGAACGCGAGCGACGCGACCTCTACCGCGACGAGCTGCGAGACGAGCCGGCGCGCCGTCGCCTCCTCGACCGCGTGGTCGACGATCACCGCCGCCCATTCCGGGCGCGTGCCGAGTGGCGTGCTCATACCTCGACGACCACAGGCAGGATCATCGGGCGCCGATGGGTGCGGTCGTAGATCAGCTGCCCGATGCCGTCGTGGATGTGCTCCTGGAGCAACTTGATCTCACGGATGTCGTCGGCCAGAAGCCCGCTGACGATCTCGTGCGCTTCCTGCCGCATCTCGGCCAGCAGCTCCTCGCTCTCGGCGAAACCGCGGGTGATCAGCTCGGGATGCGAGGCACCGTCACCCGTCAGCGTCGTCACCACGATCAGCACCCCGTCTTCCGACATATGGCGGCGATCGCGGATCGCCACGTCAGAGATGTCACCGACGCCGAGCCCGTCGACGAAAGTGACCCCCGATTCGACGCGATCTGCGATCCGAACGCCGGCTTGCGACAACTCGACGACGTCGCCGTTCTCGGCGATCACGATCGACGACGCGGGGACGCCGGACTCCTGGGCGAGTCGTCCGTGCGCGGCCTGCATCCGGTACTCGCCGTGAATCGGCATCACCGCCTTCGGGCGGATCAAGCTGAGCAGCGTCCGTAGCTCTTCGGCGCGTGCGTGGCCGGAGACGTGCACGTCGGCATTCTCCTCGTGCAGCACCTCTGCGCCATTGCGGGTCAGCCGGTTGATCGCATCGTGCACGCGCAACTCGTTCCCCGGCACCGGGCGCGCGGAGATGATCACCGTGTCACCGCGCTCGACCTTGATCGCCGGGTGGTCGTTGTAGGCGATTCGCGTCAGGGCGGAGAGCGGCTCGCCCTGCGAACCGGTGCAGACGATCAGCTGCTCGCCGGGCGGGATGTTGTCGAGATCCTGCGCGCGGACGATCACGTCGTCGGCGACCTCGACGTAGCCGAGGTTGCGGGCGACGTTCATGTTGCGCCGCATCGAGCGTCCGACGACCGCGACCTTGCGGCCTGACGAGACCGCTACGTCGATCGCCTGCTGCATGCGGTGGATGTTCGACGCGAAGCTCGAGACCAGGATGCGCCCCTTGCGTGACGGGATGATCTGCCGGAATGCCTCACCGACGACGCGCTCCGACCGCGTGAACCCGGGCCGCTCCGCGTTCGTCGAGTCACCGCACAGCAGGTCGATGCCCCGGTTGCCGAGCGTCGCGAGCCGCCCGACGTCGGTGCGCAACCCGTCGACGGGAGTGTGGTCGAGCTTCCAGTCGCCCGTATGGAAGACGCGACCCGCAGTCGTCTCGATGCAGATGCCGACAGCGTCGGGCACCGAGTGCGCCATGCGCACGAACTCGAGACGGAACGGGCCGAGATCGATCGGGTCACCCTCGGGGTCGATCTCCCGCAGCTCGGCCGCTCGCAGCAGTCCGTGCTCGTCGAGTTTCGACTTGACGAGCCCAAGCGTCAGGCGCGTCGCCCAGATCTCGCGCACCGTCACCTCGCGCATGAGGTAGGGCAGCGAGCCGACGTGATCCTCATGGGCGTGCGTGAGAACGACCGCCCGGATCTTCTTGTCGCGCAGGTAGCCGAAGTCGGGAAGGATCAGATCGACGCCGAGATGCTCGTCGCGCGGGAAGGCCATCCCGGCATCGACGACGATCAGCTCGTCGCCCTGCTCGTAGACGGTCATGTTCTTCCCGACCTCACCGAGCCCGCCCAGTGGGATCACACGCAATACGTCAGTCATGAGGCAGGCAGTCTAGGCGGGAACCAGGAGGCCCAGGCGGTCCAGGCAGCTGCGCACGTCGGCGAGCTCTTCGCTCGTTGCCGAAACGAGTGGGAGCCTGTGCCCGCCGACCTCGTGCCCGAGGAGGTTGAGGGCGGCCTTGATCGCGATCGGGTTCGACACGACCTTCAGGAGGTCGTAGGCCGGTTCGAGGGCGCGGTCGATCTCTCGCGCGCGTTCGGTGTCCCCCGCTTCCATCGCCTTCACCTGCTCGGCCACCTGTGGCCCGACGATGTGGGTATGCACGCAGATGCCCCCGACCCCGCCGAGCTCGAGGAACGGCTGGATCAGGTTGTCGTCGCCGGCGTAGAGCGTCAGCCCACTCGCGACGATGTGGCGCGCCTGGTCGAGATCGTCGTTCGCCTGCTTCACCGCTCGCACGGTTTCGATCTCTGCGAGCCGAGAGATCGTCTCGGGCTCGATGTTGATCACCGTACGCGCAGGGATGTTGTAGGCGACGATCGGTTTGTCGCTGGCGGCGGCGATCGCCTCGAAGTGCGCGACGATCCCGCGCTGCGGCGGTCTGTTGTAGTACGGCGTCACGACGAGGAAGGCATCGACGCCGAGCTCGTGCGCCTGCTCGGTCAGGTGGACCGAATGCGCGGTCGAGTACGTGCCGGTGCCGGCGACCACGGTCGCGTCGGCGCCCACGGCGTCGATCGCGGCGCGAAAAAGGCCGAGCCGTTCCTCGTCGGAGAGGTTCGGGCTCTCGCCCGTCGTCCCGGCGACGACGATCCCGTCCGACCCGTGGTCGACGAGGTGCCGTGCGAGGCGCTGGAAGGACTCGACGTCGACCGCCCCGTCCTCCTGGAACGGCGTGACGATCGCAGTGAGGACGCGGCCGAGCATCGCCGAATTGTACGCCTAGGCCACGGCCAGCCCAGCCACGGCAAGCCCAGCCACGGAAAGCCCAGCCGCGCCATTCTCAGACGAGCCTGTCCACGCGGGCCACGACCCTTGGTCAGGCCAAAGATCACGAAAGCGTGACGTTTTCTCCCCGGAGCGTGAGGAGTGATGTCGTCGGATGGGGGGATTTCGTGCTCGTTCACGTCCACGCGGGCCACGACCCTTGGTCAGACCAAAGATCACGGAAGCGTGACGTTTTGTCCCCGGGGGCCCGAGGAGCGATAGTGGTCGGATGGCGCGGTTCGTGCTCGTTCACGGGGCCTGGCACGGCGGCTGGTGCTTTACGGACGTCGTTCGCGAGCTCGAGGCACTTGGGCACACGGCTCTTGCGCCAGACCTGCCCTGTGAGGACGTCACGAAGGATCAGCTGGACTACGCAGCGCTCCTCGGCGACTGTCGTGACGCGATTGTCGTCGGCCATTCGCTCGGAGCGCAGACGATCGTGCACGTCGAGGCGATGCGGCACGTCTATCTCGCCGCGCTCCTCCCCGTCGCAGACGGCTACGACGGCGCATTCGTCGAGACGTTCGGCGGTTTCGTGCGCGACGAGTTCGACCGCTCATACTGGCCCGACGCCGATTCGGCCGCGGCAAAGATGTATCCCGACTGCACGCGCGAGCAGTCGGATCGGGCGTTCGCGCAGCTTCGCCCGCAGGCCCGCATCGCCGGCATGGTGCGGCCGTTTGCGCCCGGTGATGTCGTCGTCGCGACTGCTCACGACGCGGCGATCAGCTTTGCCTGGCAGGTGCAGGTAGCGAACGAGCACGGCCTCCGGGTGCTCGAGCTTGACGCCGGCCACTCGCCCTTTCTCACCCAGCCCGCCGAGCTCGCGGGGCTCCTCTCGTCCCTCGCCTGATCAATGCGTGAGCCGTACCACCCGTTCGGCGATCTCGGTCACCGGCGCGGCCAGTCGGAGGAACTCGGCCTCGTAGGGCCGTCCCGCGAGCGCGACGAGCGAGACCGGCGCGAGCTTGCGCAACGCCGACAGGAGTGGTTGCACGTTGCGCTCCTCGTAAAGGACATCGGCCGCGAGCGCGAGATCGAACTCTTCGGGCCACGGGTCGCGCCAGTCGCGCACCTCCGCCCGTAGCTCGAGCTCGTTCAGCGCTGCATTCCGGCGGAGCAGGACGATCGCGTCCTCGGCCCAGTCGGTCGCCGTGACCACCGCGCCTCGCGCGGCTGCAACAAGCGACGGCACGCCGAGCCCGCAGCCGACCTCGATGATCCGCACGCCGTCGACTGGCTCCGGCAGCGCCGCCGCGAGTGCACGCGCGGCCGGCCAGAGCTCCGCCCAGTAGGGCAGGAACTCATCCCGTGCGAACGCCTCCTCGTCGATCAGCGCGTCCGGTGCGACGGGACGCAGCAGCTGCAGCGCCACCCCGCCGGCGCGCACTGTCTCCTCACGAAGCTCGACCACAGCGCCGCTCAGAGCAGCGCGTCGAGCCCGACCGTCACGCCGGCCGGGAGCTCCGAGAGCTTCTCGAGCGCCAGCAGGACGCCTGGTGCATAGGCAGCGCGGGACGTGGCGTCGTGCCTGAGTGTCAGCACCTCACCCGGGCCGCCGATCAGCACCTCCTGGTGGGCGAGGAGGCCGGGCAGCCGGACGGAATGGATCGGCACGTCGCCGCCCATGCGCTCGGCCGTCAGCTTCGCTGTCCCGGAGGGCGCATCGATCTTCGTCGCATGGTGGAGCTCGATGATCTCGCCACGCTCGAGATACCGGAGCGCCTCGGCGGCGAAGCGCATCATCAGCACCGCCCCGATCGAGAAGTTCGGCGCATAGAAGATGGGCACGCTTGCGTTCTCGAGCTCCGACGGATCCCAGCCCGTGGTGCCGACGACCGACGGAACGCCGGCCGCGACGGCTGCCTGCACATTGGCGACTACCGCGTCGGGGCGGGTGAAGTCGACCATCGCGTCGGCGGCATCGAGGGAATCGACCAGCGTATGCCCCGCCGCTTCGAGCGCCGGCGCGAGCACGGTGCCGACCTTGCCGCGTCGGCCGTTCAGGAGGATCTTCACGCCGCGTGGGCGAGCGACGGCGTCACGCGCTCGAGTGCGGCGATGAACCGCTCCTGGCTCGGGCCGATGCAGGCCGCCGAGAGCCGCTCGGGCGCGAGCAGCGCCGCTGCGAGCTCACAGACCGACTCTGCATCGACCGCGTCGATCTCGGCGACGATCCGGTCGACCGAGAGCAGCTCCGAGTCGGTGATCAGTGACTTGCCAAGGCGGTTCATCCGGGTCGACGTTGATTCCATCGAAAGTAGGACGCGTCCCTTGATGTTCTCCTTCGCACGCTCGAGCTCGCGCGCCGGCAAGTTCCCGCCGGCGATATCGGCGATCTGCTCGGCTGTGATCGCGAGGGCATCGGCGAGGTTGTCCTCGCGCGTTCCGAGGTAGACCCCGATCTGACCGGTGTCCGTGTACTGCGAGACGAATGAGTACACCGCGTATGCCATCCCGCGCTTCTCACGGATCTCCTGAAAGAGGCGCGATGACGCCGAGCCGCCGAGGATCGCGTCGAGCAGCGACGCGGCGAAGCGGCGGCGATCGGAGCGCGAGATGCCGGGCGCGGCGAGGCAGACGTGGTACTGCTCGGTGTCCTTCTGCTGAAAGCGCAGTCGTGGCGGCGGTGCTTGCACGAGCGCCGGCCGCACGTTGGGGCGCTCGCCTGCGACCACGGTGCGCCGCTCGAGCGCTCGCGAGACGAGCTCGACGACCTGGTCGTGGTCGATGTTCCCGGCCGCAGCGACGACGATGTTCCCGGGGACGTACATCGTGTCGTGATAGCGCGCGATCGATTCGCGCGGAATCGACGAGATCACTTCGGACGTACCGATCACCGGCCGCCCCAGTGGATGGTCGCCGAACACCGCGTCCGCGATCAGATCGTGCACGAGCTCCTGCGGAGCGTCGTCGTACATGGCGATCTCCTCGAGCACGACCTCACGCTCGGAGTCGAGCTCGGCAAAGGCCGGAGCGAAGACCATGTCGCTCATCACATCGACTGCAGTCGCGAGGTGATGGTCGGGGATCCGCGCGTAGACGAGCGTGTGCTCCCGCGACGTCGCCGCGTTCAACTCCCCGCCGAGGCCATCGAAGATCTCCGCGATCTCGAGGGCGCTGAAGCGCTCGGTCCCCTTGAAGAGCAGGTGCTCGATGAAGTGCGTCACCCCTGCCTCTGCAGGCTCCTCGTCGCGCGAGCCTGCGCCGATCCAGTAGCCGACGGCGGCCGAGCGAACGTGGTCGAGGCGCTCGGAGATCACCCGCTCGCCCGAGTCGAGCTCGGTCAGCCTCCAGTTCTGCACGCGCCCATGCTAGAGGCAGACGGCGAAAACGCCTACAACGGGCGGTCGTCGCGGTAGTGCAGCGACACCGCGATCGTCATGACGGAGACGACCGCCGCGACGATGTTCGGGACGATGATCGCGATGTTGTGGAGCGCAAGGCCGTATGACAGCCAGAGAATGAACCCGACGAGCAGCACCTGCTGGTAGCCGACCGAGACCCCGCGTGACGAGCGATGCGCCCGGATCGCGCGGATCTGCAGGAGCGGCGAGACGGCCATCGCGACGCCCCACGTGGCTGCGACGGCTGCGAGGATGCCGGTGGTGCTCATGCGCGGGACGCTACCCGCACGATCAACGTGGGTCGCCCGGCAGGAGCGACCAGAGGAGCGCATCGGCCCGTTCGCCGTGCAGCCAGATCGAGTGCCGCTCGAGCCCTTCGCGCTGGAAGCCCACACGGCGAGCGAGCTCCTGGGAGGGCTCGTTGCCGGGATGCGTGCGAAGCTCGAGGCGGCCCACGCCGTTTGCGAAGAGCCAGTCGCAGAGGATCCGCACGGCGCGCGTCATCAGCCCGCGTCCCCGTCCGGCCGGTGCCGCGAGGTAGGCGATCTCGTAGTTGTCGCGGTGACGCCGGGTCGCGATCACCGCCCCGAGCGCTCGGTCGGCGGGTGCCTCCGTGACCGTGTAATCGATGCGGTCACCCGACGCACGCCCCTGCCTCGTCACGCGGAGCAAGGCGTCGAAGTCCCCGTCGCCGGGCTCAGCCGGCATGTTCAACCAGGCTGCGACGAGCGGATCGCGCATCGTCGAAAGGACGACGGCGCGGTCGTCCTCACGCAATTCGCGGAGGACGACCACGCCGTCTGAGAGCGTGGCCGGCGGCTGCATGCCGCCGAACCTATCTACTCGGAGCGCGACCCTTCACGCTCGCGACGCGGACCGCCACGGCCACCGCCGCGAGGCCCGTCACGGCGCGGGCCACGGTCCTCGCGGGGCTCGCGCGGCGGGGCATCCTTCGCCCGCTCGACGAGCTCCTCGGGGGAGACCATGGTGTCGCCCTCGTGCTTGGAGACGAGCTTGAGGCCGATGCGGCCGCGCGCCTTGTCCACTTCCTGCACGAGCACGTCGAGGATGTCGCCGCGTGCGATGACGTCCTCGATGTGGTTGACACGGCCAGGCCCGACGTTCGAGACGTGGAGCAGGCCGTCGGTGCCCTTCTTCAGCTCGACGAACGCGCCGAAGTCGGTCGTCTTGACGACGCGACCCGTGTAGGTGTCGCCGACCTCGGGCTCCTTGGTGAGCGCTGCGATGGCTGCGATCGCTGCGTCGCCCTTGGTGCCCTCGGTGGCGTACACGAGGATCGTCCCGTCTTCCTCGATGTCGATCTGCACCTCGTACTCGGACTCGAGCGAGCGGATCGTCTCGCCGCCCTTGCCGATGACCATGCCGATGAACTCCGGGTTGATCTGGATCGACGAGATCCGCGGGGCATGCTCGGCGAGCGCAGTGCGCGGCTCCGAGATCGCCTCGTGCATCTTGCCGAGGATGGCGATGCGGGCGTCCTTCGCCTGCGCGAGCGCCTCCTCCATGATCTGCGCGCTGACACCGGTGATCTTGATGTCCATCTGCAGGGCGGTGATCCCGTCCTTCGTGCCTGCGACCTTGAAGTCCATGTCACCGAGGTGATCCTCGGCGCCCTGGATGTCGGTGAGGATGACGTAGTCGTCGCCCTCCTTGACAAGGCCCATCGCGATGCCGGAGACCGGCGCCGTGATCGGGACGCCCGCGTCCATCAGTGCGAGCGTCGAGCCGCAGACCGAGCCCATCGACGAGGAGCCGTTCGACTCGAGCGTCTCCGAGACGAGGCGGATCGTGTACGGGAAGTCCTCGGCCGGCGGGATGACCGCTTCGAGCGCCCGTTGTGCGAGTGCTCCGTGGCCGATGTCGCGCCGCTTGGGCGAGCCCATGCGACCCGTCTCCCCGACCGAATAGGGCGGGAAGTTGTAGTGGTGCATGTAGCGGCGATCCCGCTCGAGCGACAGGTCGTCGATGCGCTGGCCCTCCTTGGCGGTGCCAAGGGTGAGCAGCGTCATGATCTGCGTCTGGCCGCGCGTGAAGAGGCCCGACCCGTGGGTGCGGGGCATCACGCCGACCTGGATCTCGATCGGGCGGATCTGCGCAGCCGACCGGCCGTCCGGGCGACGCTTGTCGACCGCGATCTTCTGGCGGACGAGGCTCTTGTAGATCGCCTCGCACGCCTTCTTGATGTAGCTCTTCGTGAGCGAGTCCTTCTCGCTCGACTCGCCGTCGCCGACCGGGAACGCCAGGGTCGCCGTCTCGACGATGCGCGTGAAGAGCAGGTTGCGCTTCGCGGACTTCAGATCCTTGGAGTCCTGCTCAGCCTCGGTGAGACCGCGCAGGTCGTTCTCGAACTGCTCACGCACCGGCACCTCGACGGCGACGGAACGCTGCTTCTCGAGGATCTGTGCCAGCGACATGCGGGTCTGCAGCTCCTTGAAGACCTGATCCTGCGTCGAGTCCATCGAGAGCGTGCCGGCTTCCTTCTCGACGATCTCCTCGACGATGCCGGCTGCGTCACGCAGGCCGACCTCCTGGATCCGCGTCCAGATCTGATGGCCGTACTCCGCCTCGAGCCGCTCCGTCGTCGACGGGTCGAGCCACTTCGGCTTGCCGGCCTTCGCGCGCAGGTCTTCCTGCGCCTGGCAGATCTTCACGATCTCGCGGTGCGCGATCTCGAGCGCCTCGAGGAGCTTCGCCTCGGGCACCTGCTTCGCGCCGGCCTCGACCATCGTGAGGCCGTCCTTCGTGCCGACGACGATCAGGTCGAGGTCGGACTCTGCGGTCTCCTGGAGCGTCGGGTTGACGACCAGCTCGCCCTCGAGGATCCCCATCCGCACGGCGCCGATCGGGCCGAGGAACGGGAGCGGCGACACGACCAGTGCGGCCGAGACGGCGTTGATCGCGAGAATGTCGTGCGCGGTGACCATGTCCGCCGAGAAGACGGTGGCGACGCACTGCGTCTCGTTGCGATAGCCCTTCGGCCAGAGCGGCCGGACGGGGCGATCGGTCATACGGGCGGTGAGGATTGCGCGCTCCGTGGGGCGCCCTTCCCGCTTGAAGAATCCACCGGGGATCTTCCCGGCTGCGTACATGCGCTCTTCGACGTCCACGGTGAGGGGGAAGAAGTCCGCGCCTTCGCGCGCCTCCGTCCGGCCCTGCGCCGTGCCCATCACGACGGTGTCGCCGCTTCTGACGACGACTGCGCCGTCTGCCTGCTTGGCGAGCTTGCCCGTCTCGAACGAGATTTCCTTGCCGCCGATTTCGACGGAAACGGAAACCGGCACCCCGGCGGGGTGCTCAGCCTCAACGATGCTCATCTATTTCCTTCCTCCACTGTGCATTGCCTTTACAGGCATAGGTTGAAGGGTGGAAGTTTGGGTCAACGCTCCGCGTGGGGCGCTCGCCCAAACTCCACCCTCCGTGACTGGCCGGTGCCCGACGCGTTAGCGCCTGAGCCCTAGCTCCTTGATGAGGGCGCGATAGCCCTCGAGATCCTTCCGCTGCAGGTAGTTCAGGAACCTGCGGCGCCGTCCGACGAGCTTCAGCAGGCCGCGGCGCGAGTAGTGATCGTGCTTGTGCGTGCGCAGGTGCTCGGTCAGCTCGCTGATTCGCTGGGTCAGCATCGCGATCTGGACCTCGGGCGAGCCCGTGTCCGTCTCGTGCTTGCCGAACTTGCCGACGTGCTCCAGCTTCTCTTCCTTGGTGAGGGGCATTCGATCTCCTCTGGTCTGTAGGTGTCACCCGGAGGCAAGGTCGCCTCTCTGGTCTCAGCACGCCGCGAAGGAAGACGCGTACAGCCGAGGCCGGGTCGGTCAGTAGGGTAGCGGATCTGTGCTGGATTCGAGGTTTTTCCAGGCCTGCGAGGCCGCTGCGATCGAGTGGGACGTCCCCGCGCTCGCGGTCGGCGTGTCGGTCGGAGGGCAGGCCGAGACGTTCGCGGCCGGCTGCGCGGTCGAGACGCTTTTCCGGGTTGCCTCGGTCACAAAGCCGTTCACGGCGACGCTCGCGCTCGAGTTGCTCGACCCGCAGGCGGCGACCGGCGTCTGGCCGGGCGACGTTCGTGTCCGGCACCTGCTCGCGCACATGAGCGGCTACGACTGCGAGCTGCGAACCGGCGATCAGACCCGCTTCGGCGGCGACGACGATGCACTCGGCGCGCAGATCAAGGAGTTGCCTGGGGTACGCCGTTTCGTCGGCGTCGAGCAATGCTGGTCGTACGCGAACACCGGCTTCTGGCTGGCGGGCTGGCTCGCCGCAGAGCAGGCAGGCTCGTCGTTCGAGGACGCGCTCGCGCGGTATGTGCTCGCGCCTGCGGGTCTCGAGTCGACGTCGTTTCGTGAGCCTGAGCTCGCGGGCAGTGGTGCAAAGGTCATCGACGGCCCCTATCCGCGTGCACGCCGCCCCTCGGGCGGTCTCGTCTCGAATGTTCCGGACCTGCTGCGGTTCGGTGCATGGCACCTCGCGCAGCCTCGCTCGGCGCAGATGCGGATCGTCCATGGCAAGCCGACCGCGGGCGTCTATGGCCTCGGGATGTTCGGCGAGCGCGTCGGCGAGGTCGAGGTCTGGGGCCACGGCGGGTCGTACGGCGGCTTCGAGAGCTCGCTGCTCGTCGTGCCCAATCGTGACGCGGTCTTCGCCGGGCTGACGAACGCGAGTCGCGGCGGTAAGGCACTGCGAACGATCGAGGACGAGTTCTTCGAACGCCTGCTCGGTGCACGCCGGCGAGTGCCCGAGGTGATCGAGTTGCCCGTCGAGGCCCGTGAGGCGTTCACCGGCTCGTTCGCGAACAGCGACGGCTGGATCGAGGTGGCGCTCGCGGAGACGGGGCTCACCGTCACCCTCGACGAGGGCGAGTTCGCGGCGCAGGCGGTCGATGAGAACGCCTTCGAGATCACGACTGGCGAGCACATCCATGAGCGCTTCGACTTCCCGCTCGAAGGCTTCGGCCGCTTCGGCAGCCGGCTCGCCGAGCGCGTCGAGTAGGCGGCGCGGAACTGCGCGGCACCGTCGCAGCCGGCCATCCGGCGACCGCAGAAGCAGGCGCCGAGATCCTCGCGGACGGCGGCAGCGCCGCCGACGCGGCCGTCGGCGCGGCGCTCGCCTCGTGCGTCGCCGAGACCGTGATGACAGGCCTGCTCGGCGGTGGGCATGCGATCAGCTTCGACGCCGCGAGCGGCACGGTGCGCAACCTCGATTGCTTCGTCGCCGTCCCGTCCGGCAAGGGCGGGCCGATGGAGCATCTGCGGGTGCCGTTCGGCGCCGAGCTCGTCGACTACGCCGTCGGTGCGTCCTCGTGCGGCGTGCCCGGCGTTCCGCTTCTGCTCGACGCACTCTGGCGGTCGAACGGGCGCCTGCCGTGGCGCCGCCTAGTCGAGCCCGCGCTCGAGCTCGCTCGGTCGGGAGTGGCAATGCCGCCTGCCCACGTGAGCTGCCTTCAGATGCTCGCGCCGGTGATGACGATGCGCGAGGGTGCAGCGATCTACGCACCCGGCGGCAAGCTGCTCGAAGCCGGCGAGATGATGCAGCAGCCGGGGCTCGTCCGGGCGCTCGAGCTCGTGCGTGATGAGGGCGCTCAGGCCGTATACACCGGAACGATCGGCCGTCAGCTCGAGCAGCTTCTTGCTGAGCGCGGCGGCGCGTTTCGGCCGGGTGATCTCGCCTCCTACGCCCCGCTCTGGTCGGAGCCGGTGTCGGTTCCGTTTGCTGGGCGACGCGTCGTGACGCGCGCGGGCCTCTCACGCGTGCCGGAGACGCTTCAGCGCTTCGACCCGGAGCTCGGCGCCGACGGGCTACTCGCCGTGCTCGACGAGCCGGTGCCGATCGAGGGCCACACGACCAACATCACGGTGGTCGACACAGACGGGAACGCGTGTGTCGTGACGACGAGCCTCGGCCTCGGGTCGGGCGACTGGCTGCCGGGGCTCGACCTGCACCTGAACAGCATGCTCGGTGAGCGCGACCTCGTGCGCGAGCCGCTCCGCCCCGGGGCGCGCATGGAGAGCATGATGGCGCCGACGCTCGTCTTCGAGAACGGCAGCGGCCCACTCGAGCTCGCGATCGGAGCGGCGGGTGGCACGCGCCTGCGCACCGCACTCGTGGGCGTCCTTGCCGGTGTGCTCGCCGAAGGGCTCGAACCGCAGGCTGCGATCGATCGCAGCCGCTTCCATCCGGCGGGGCTGACCGTGAACGCGGAGCCGGGCGTCGATCCCGGCTGGCTCGACGATCTCGAAGCGCGCGGCCGGACGGTGCGGCGCTGGCCGGCCCGCCACCACTACTTCGGTGGTGTCAGCGCAGTCTCAGCGCGAGGGTCGGGCGCAGATCCGCGCCGTAGTGGGGCGGTCGCACAGGGCTAGGCGCCGTCACGGGCGGGTCGATCGGGACGAACGCAGAGATCCAGCCCAGGTAGCCGCAGGTCGGGCAGCCCGGGTTGCAATGGGCAGTGCTTCCCTCGGTGGGCCTCACGTAGTTCGTGCCGCACTCGAGGCAGCAGACCCGTTCGATATGCACGACCGTGGCATCGGCGTCCATGTGAGATGAAGACGCCGTTCGCGCGCCGATCTTGCGTTTTGCCTCTTCTAAAGGGGCCGGGTAGCGGCCCGAGCTTGCTCGACGTCGGCGGCGATCTGCGCAATCAGCGCCGCCTCGCTCTCGAACGCGAGCTCGTCGCGGAGTCGCTGCCAGAGCTCGACGACGAGCCGGTCGCCGTAGAGATCGCCTTCCCAGTCGAGGAGATACGCCTCGACGCGACGCTCGGTCCCGCCGTAGTGCGGGTTGACACCGATCGAGACCGCCGCGCGCAGATCGCCGACCGCACCGGCATAGATGCCGAACGCGGGCACGAGCAGGTCGGCAGCGAGCTGCAAGTTCGCGGTCGGGAACCCGAGTGTCCCGCCCCGCTGGTCTCCCCAGACGACCGTGCCGTCGACCTCGAGCGGGCGTCCGAGCAGCTGTGCGGCGCCCCCCATGTCTCCGGCATGAGCGAGCCGGCGGATCCGGCTCGACGAGATCCCCTCGACGAGCGGCACCTGCCGCGCGTCGATCCCGAGCGAGCGCAGCAGCTCGAGGTCGCCGGCGCGCCTGCGTCCGAAGCGAAAGCCTGAGCCGGCGACGACCACCTCCGTGCCGATTGCGACCAGATGCCGTTCGGCAAACGCGGTGGGCGAGAGCGCAGCCGTCTCAGGTGTGAACTCGACGACAAGAATGTCTTCAATGCCGCAGGCTGTGAGCAGCTCCAAGCGCCGCTCGAGCGTCGCGAGCAACTCGACCTGATTGCCGAGCACGGTTCGCGGGTGTGGGTCGAACGTCACGACCGTCGGGGTGAGGCCGGCATCGACCGCCGCGCGCACGACGGCCTGGTGCCCGAGGTGCACACCGTCGAACGTCCCGATCGCAACCGCACGCGGCCGCCGTTCGAGCTGCTCTGCGTCGTGCGCGATCATGCCGCTGCTCCGCCAACGGGCGCGTCGAACTCGAGCACGCCCGACCGGATCTTCGCCGGCACCCGCTCGAGCGCCTCGGGCGGAAGCCGGGCAAACGCCGCGCCGACGGGCATGAGCTCGACAGTCTCGGGATCGTTCGCCGCCTCTTCGACCGTGAACCCGCCGACAGCGGTGCGGCGAAGGGTCGTGCAGTGGCCGCCGAGCGCCTCGGCGATCGCGCGCACGTACGTGCCCGAGCTCACGTGTAACGCGAGACGCACCGAGTCGTTGCCATAGGCGACGACCACGAGCTCATGCACGAGCGAGCGCCTCAGCGGCATCTCCACTGCAACGCCCCTGCGGGCGAGCTTGTACGACCGCTCGCCGCCGATCTTCACCGCAGAGGCAGCCGGAATCGGCAGCTCGATCTCACCGCGAAGCGCCGCAAGCCGTGTCTCGAGCTCGGGCTCGGCCGGCGGATCGTGGCGTTCGCGAATCTCGCCTTCGGGATCACCGGTCGTCGTTGTCGCCGTGAGATCGATGTCGGTCAGGTATCGCTTGTCGAGGCCGACGAAGCACGGCGCGACCCTGGTCGCCGCCCCGGACAGCAGGACGAGCAGGCCGGTCGCAAAGGGATCGAGCGTCCCGGTATGTCCCGTCCGCGCAAGGGTGCGCCGGCGCAGCGCGGCGACGAGTGCGAACGACGACGGCCCCGCCGGCTTGTCGAGCAGTGCGATCCCGGCGGGTCTAAGAGCTCTGGGCGGCATCAGCGCTGTGCGCGGCGGTCACGCCGGCTCCGGACGCCGTCGCCAGGACGAACTCACGGTGCAGGAACTCGATGATCTCCGCGATCGAAAGCTCCGACGAGAAGCCCGCTGCCTGCCGGTGACCGCCTCCCCCCGCCTTGGCCGCGATCGCCGAGACGTCGACCTCGTCGTGGCTCGAGCGAAGCGACACCCGGCGGGACGGCCCTTCGTCGCGCGGCGGCTCGCGGATCAACGCGACCATCTCGGAGTGCTCGACGGCGCGGAGCGAATCGATGATCCCCTCGGAGTACGGCTCTTCGGCGCCGACAGCGGGAAAGTCGTCCTTGAGAAGGTAGGAGACGACGAGCCTGCCGCCTTCGAAAAGCTGCGCTCGCTCAAGCGCGCGCGCGAGGAGCTTCAGCTTCGCGAATTGCACCGTCTCGTAGACGTGCTGGAAGACGCCATGAACGTCCGCCCCGGACTCGACGAGCTCCGCCGCGAGGCGGAGTGCTTTCGGCGTGGTGTTCGTGTACTGGAAGCGCCCGGTGTCGGTGACGAGACCGACGTAGAGCGCCTCGGCGATGTCGGGCGTCAGCGGAACGTCGAGTGCGCGGAGGATGTCGCGCACGATCTCGGCCGTTGACGATGCGTCGTCGTCGATCAGGCTGAGGTCGCCGAACCGGGAATTGTCGTGATGGTGATCGACGTTCAGCACGAGCTTCGCGCGCTCGACGGGATCCGGCTCGGGGCCGATGCGTCGTTCGTTCGCGCAATCGACCGCAAGCAGGACGCGCTCACCGACGTCGGTCGGCAGTGCGCGGACGAGCCCCGACAGGTCGAGGAACCGGTACTCGCCCGGCGTGGGCGCCGTCCCGGTCAAGTACATCACCGCGTCCTTGCCGAGCGCCCGCAGCCCGAGGGTCACCGCGAGCATCGACCCGAGCGCGTCACCGTCCGGGTTCTCGTGCGTGGCGACGAGGAAGTGGTCGTGCTCGTCGATCGCCGTCGCGATCCCCGTCACGTCAGTGGTCATCGGTGTTCCGCTCGTCATCGGAAGGTTCAACTTCGAGCGACACGGGCTCGTCGGGCAGTTCGGCTGCCAGGTCGTCGATCAGCTTGGTCATCCGAACGCCCCGCTCGACCGAGTCATCGTAGGCGAACGTCAGTCTCGGAGTCCGGCGCAGGCTCAGCTGCTGCCCGATCCGACTTTGCAGAACGCCGTGTGCCGAGCTCAGGCCGGCCATCGTCGCCTCGCGCTTCCGCTCGTTGCCGAGCACCGAGACGAAGACGATTGCGTCACCGAGGTCCGGAGAGACACGGACACCCGTGACGGTGACCATGCCGATCCGCGGATCCTTGAGTCCGGCGACGCCCTCGGCGACGACCACCCGAACCGATTCGTTGACACGACGCATGCGCTCGGACATCGGTCGCGAGGGTAGCGCGCCGTGCCGCCGGAGGGCGCTTCCTCAGTCGTCGTCGGGCGAGACGACGAGCCGTTCACAGCGGACGAGCACCCAGTCGCCCGACGCAAGCCATCGTTCCGCGCCGTCGGCCAGTTCCGCGGCGTCATGGGCGCTCCGGGCGGCACAGGCGACAAGCAGCGTCGCGCGCTGCCAGAGGTCGTGGTGGTCGACCTCGGCGACCGACGCGGCGAAGCGGTTGCGGAGGTTGTCCTTCGCCGAGCGCAGGTGCTGCCGCTTGCCTTTCAGCGAGCCGGCCTCGGGAAAGTGCAGCTCGACCGTGAGGATCGCGACGTAGCCCGAAGGCACAGTCTGGCGGTTACGAGTCGGAGCTGCCGGCGGGCTCGTCGAGCGAGGTGCGCTCGACCTCGCGCGTCTCGAAGACCTCGAAGACGTCGCCTTCGCGCAGGTCGTTGAATCCCTCGAGCAGCACACCGCACTCGAAGCCCTCCGTGACCTCACGGACGTCGTCCTTGAAGCGACGCAGGGCGGCGACCGTCGTCTCGTGGATGCGCGTGCCGTCGCGGAAGAGACGCACGTTCGAGCCGCGTCGCACGAGGCCGCTCGTGACCATGCACCCGGCGATCGTTCCGACACGGGAGGCCTTGAAGAGCGCACGCACCTCGACCTCGCCGATGATCGCTTCGGTCTCGACCGGCGAGAGCATGCCGACGAGCGCCTGCTCGATCTCCTCGGTCAACTGGTAGATGACGCGGTAGAGGCGGATCTCGATGCCCTGCCGCTCGGCGGCCTGGCGCACCTCGGCGGAGGGGCGGACGTTGAAGCCGACGACCATCGCGTTCGACGCCGCGGCAAGGTTGACGTCGTTCTCGGTGATCCCGCCGACGCCGGTGTGGATCACCTGCACACGTACCTCGGGGTGCTGGATCTTGCCGAGCTCCGAGACGATCGCCTCGACAGAGCCCTGGACGTCGCCCTTCAGCACGATGTTGAGGTCGGCTTCGGCGCCGGCCTGCAGCTGCGAGAAGAGCGAGTCGAGCGAGACACCGCGGCTGCGCTGCTTTGCGACAGCCTCGCGCCGCAAGCGCTCACCGCGCTGATGCGCGAGATCGCGCGCACGGCGCTCGTTCTCGACGACGCGGCCGAGCTCGCCGGCGGGCGGCGGCTTGTCGAAGCCGAGGATCTCGACGGGCTCGCCGGGCAGCGCCTGCTCGATGCGCTCACCGCGGTAGTCGTAGAGCGCGCGGACGCGGCCCCAGGCATCTCCGGCAACGATCGCGTCGCCCACCTTCAGCGTGCCGCGCTGGACGAGCATTGTCGTCACCGGGCCACGGCCGACGTCGAGTCGGGACTCGATGATCGGGCCTGAAGCGTCGGCGGACGGGTTCGCACGCAGGTCGAGTTCGGCGTCGGCGACGAGCAGGATGCGCTCGAGCAGATCGTCGAGGTTCTCACCCTGCTTGGCCGACACGCGTGCGATCTGCACGTCGCCGCCCCACTCTTCCGGCTGCAGGCCTTCCGTCGCGAGCTCGCTGAGCACGCGGTCGGGGTTCGAGTCGGGCAAGTCGATCTTGTTGACGGCGACGACGATCGGTACGTCGGCCGCGCGCGCATGTGAGATCGATTCCTTCGTCTGCGGCATCACACCGTCGTCGGCTGCGACGACCAGCACCGCGATGTCGGTCACCTTCGCACCGCGCGCACGCATCGCGGTGAAGGCTTCGTGGCCTGGCGTGTCGAGGAACGTGATGCGGCGGCCGTTGTGATCTGCCTGATAGGCGCCGATGTGCTGCGTGATGCCACCCGCTTCGG
>JBAQHS010000064.1:0-12515 GCA_049288455.1 Gaiellaceae bacterium
GCGGCGGGCCGGCGGCGCAGCTGCCGCTGCCGTGCGGCCTGCCCCCGTCGCAGCCGCTCTGGGTCGACTACGCCGACGGTGGCGTGCCGTTCTGGTCGACGATCTTTGCCCGCCCCGGAATCGTCGGCGCGGCGTCGAACCTGCTGATCCCGCCGCAGCTCCGCGCCAAGGGCGCGCAAACCGTCTACTTCGACCTCTATCTCAATAACCGGGTCGGGACGCCGTCGAAGCCCGCCGACCCGGCGACGATCCAGGCGCGCGCCGACAAGCTCTTCGACGCGGCGGTCGCCTCGTCGGGCTGCGACCACCCGTTGATGGCCGAGAACGAGCTCTTCGGCGCGCAGCTGCCGACGCCCTGGACGGCCACGACAGCGCAGTACCGCGCGAACGTACTCGCCTTCCTGCAACGTCTTGCCGAGCGCGGCGCCCGCCCGTTCCTGCTGCTTTCGAATGCCCCGTACACGCATGACGCGACCGCCGATGCGTGGTGGCAGCAGGCCGCGCAGGTCGCAGACCTTGTCCCGGAGATCTACTTCTCAGGCCCCGCGGTCTCGAAGCAGGGCGCGGTCGTCGGAAGCCGCAGGTTGCGCGCCACGATGCGGAACCGCCTGGAGCAGCTGATTGAGATCGGCGTGCCGACCAACCGCCTCGGGATGATGCTGACGTTCAGCTCGACGCCGAAAGCCGGCGGCCGCGAGGGACTGACGCCGCTCTCGAAATGGCTCGACGTCGTGAAGTGGGAGGGGCTCGCTGCCAAGCAGGTCGCCTCGGAGCTCGACCTCGCAAGTGTGTGGTCGTGGGGCTGGGCGGCGTTCAACCCGGCCGGCAACGACCCCGACAAGCCGATGGCGGCCTGCACGTGGCTCTGGACGCGAGACCACACGCTGTGCGACGCACCCGGGCTCGCCGGAGCGGCGCTCGACACGTCCCTCGACGTCGGCGCGACGCTTCCCGCCGGAACGATCTGCCTGCTGGACGCCACCAAGCTGCTCGCGAACGACGTCGCCGCGCTCAACCGGCTGACCGGGGACCGAGACGTCGCCTATTCCGCTGCGTTCGAGCATGCCGTGCTCGCCGACGCGCAGCGGCTCGCCGCCGGAGCCGTCGCCGGCGCCGAGCGCGGTGTGATCCTCGACCACTTCGGCGGCAGCCGCTCGGCGTACCTGGCCGCGCTCGTGCGCGCGAAAGCGTCTCCGACGCTCGCTCGGATGATCCTCGCCGACGAGCTGCGCCGCCACTCGGTCGAGGCGACGTTGCGCGTGAGCGGGCCAACCGGCGCGCAGCAGCGTCAGTGGTTCGACACGTACTCGACCGCCAGGGCGCGGCTCGTCCGAGCCGCCGCGCCGGAGCGCTGGCTCGGGAATGCACGCTCGGGGGTTGCGGTCAGCGGACAGGCACCCGGGCGGCTGTTCGGCCTCGCGACCGGCAGGAGCGCGGTCATCGCCGGCGTCAAGGTGACCGTCGCGAGCGAGGTGGCGCCGCTCGGCACGTTCGCGTTCGCCCAGGCCGCTCCCGCCGTGCGCGCCGGGTTCGTCGCCCAGCAGAAGGACGCGGCGTTCGCGGTGTGGCTGCGCCGTCGCCAGAACCAGTCGCTGCCGCGCCTCACCTGCCAGCACGATCAGCCGCCGCAGCCGGCGACTGTCGATCTGACCGACTGGTTGCCGTACCTCAGCCTCGGCTGAGGCACGGCAACCTCCAAGTGGTCAGGCGGCCGTGACCGCGGCGCCGACCTCGAGCGGAAGGCCGGCTTCGACCCACTCGGCTTTGCCCTCGTGGTAGTCGCGGACGTTCGTGTAGCCGAGCTGCGTGAGGCGGCGGGAGGCGATTCCGGAGTTCCCACACGGGCCGTTGGCGCAATACACGACGATCTGCGCGTCCTTGTCGGCGAGGAGCACGGGTGCGAGCTCGCCGACTTCCTCGTGGGGAATGTTGATCGCCCCGGGGAGATGGCCCTGCTCGAAGTACATCGGCCCGAGGGCCTCGACGAGGACGAGCGCCTCGCCGGCGTCGAGCTTCGCGCGCAGCTCGTCGAGAGTGATTGTGTTGTCGGACACCGGACGGTCCCCTTTCGGTTGGAATGGCTGTTAGCGGGTCAGAACGACCACGCCACCAAAATTGTTTCCATTACGCATATTTCCGGGTAAACTAGTTTCATGACCGGCATCTCCGCTGAGCATCTGCGTGCCTGGCGTGCCGTCCTGAGCGTTCAGAGCGCAGTTGTCGCGCGTGTCGAAACGGCGCTTGCCGAGGCGGGGTTGCCGCCGCTCGCGTGGTACGACGTGCTCTGGGCGCTTCGATCGGCTCCGCGCGGCCGCCTGCGCATGGGTGCGCTTGCCGGGCACGTGACGATCAGCCGCGGCGGCCTGACCAAGCTCGTCGACCGGCTCGAGGGTGACGGCCTGCTCGTGCGTGAGGCGTGTCCGACAGACCGGCGTGGTTTCGATGCCGTGCTGACGGCCAAGGGCCGGGCTGTCCTGCGGCAGATCTGGCCGGTCTACGAGCGGGTGCTCGTCGAGTCACTCGCACCGCTCACCGAGAGCGAGGCTGCCGCGACGGCGGCGACGCTCGAGCGGCTGCTCGAGACCTGAGGCTCTCGCCTACACGCCGTCGACTGCGACGGTGCGGGCCTTGCCGAGCTCCTTCGCGCGATAGAGCGCGTCGTCGGCGCGCTTGAAGAGGTCGTCCGGCTGGTCGCTCGCCCGAAGCTCCGCGACTCCGGCCGAGAGCTGCAGCACACCGGCGTTGCCGATCGGGCGGGCTGCGATCGCCTGCGCGATCCGGCCGGCCAGTTCCTCGCCGTCCTCGACACCGCCCTCCGGCACGATCACCGCGAACTCGTCGCCGCCCACGCGGCAGGCGATGTCGGCGGTCCGCGCCGCGGTCAGCAGCCGCTCTGCGGCTTCGGCGAGCACGCTGTCCCCGGCCAGGTGGCCGATGCGGTCGTTGATCGCCTTGAAGTCGTCGAGGTCGAAGACGATCACGGCCAGGCGCCGCTCGTAGCGCAGTGCCCGCGCAACCTCACGCGCCAGCGTCTCGTGGAAGTAGCGGCGGTTGTGCAGCCGAGTGAGCGCGTCGAGGTCGGCAAGAGCGCGAGCCTCTGCGTACCGCCGCGCATTCTCGAGCGCCGCACCGGCCTTGAATGCGACGCTTTCGAGCTCGTCGATCTCCCCGTCGGAGATCTGCCGGACCGGTGAGCGGGTGAACGCGCTCAGCGTCCCGACCGGCTCGCCGTCGGCCCGCAGCGGCAGGACGACGCCGGAGCGGATGAGCGTCGAGGACTCGTCGGCGGCATCGAGCCGGTAGCGGTAGGAGACCTCGACCGCCCGCAGGTTGTCGTTGTCGGGGATCGAGACCGCCGTCTTCGCAGCCTCGTCCTCCGGGATCCCGAGGCTCGCCGCGAGCCGCGCCCCGTCGGGGCCGCCGGCGTCGAGGAACGCCGCTTCGACGCCGGGGATCGTCGCCGCCGCCTCGAGTGTCCGGCCGGCCACCTGGTCGAGGTCGAGGGTGGCGGCGAGCTCGACGACGAACCGGTCGGTCCGCGGCACCCTCGAGCCCGCCTCGAGCGCCCCCGCCAGGTCGCGCATCGTCTCCTGCATCCCTGCCGCCAGGGTCTGCACCGCCTCTGCCACGCGCTCGTCGGTCGCTGCGCGGGCGCGCCGAACCGCAACTGCTGCCGCGACGGCAGTCAGAAAGGCGAGACAGATTGCCCCGATGGCGAAATAGACGATCACCGCAAGTCGTCGCACTGTAGTGGCGGAACCTGCAGAAAGATATGGCGCAAAAGTGTGAAAAACTGACGCCCGCGGACTTCCGCTACCCTGCCGCAAGGCAAGGAACGAAGCGGGTTGGCGGCGTTTGCGACGTCCACGCGGATTCGGTACCATGCCTCGCCGTCGGAGGGCGCCGCGTGCTCCCCCGGCTTTCTGTCTGAATACGACCCTTTTAGGAGACCCAGTCTCAGCATGCCGACCGTCAATCAACTGATTCGCAAGGGCCGCGTGAAGAAGCGCGCCAAGGTGAAGACCCCTGCGCTCGCGGGAGCCCCGCAGCGGCGCGGCGTCTGCACGCGCGTCTCCACGACCACCCCTCGTAAGCCGAACTCGGCGCTGCGGAAGATCGCGCGCGTGCGGCTCACGAACGGCCAGGAGGTCGGTACCTACATCCCCGGTGAGGGGCACAACCTGCAAGAGCACTCGGTCGTGCTCGTCCGTGGCGGCCGCACGAGCGACCTCCCGGGCTTCCGGTACAAGGTGATCCGCGCGGCGCTCGACGCCTCCGGTGTCGCCGACCGCAAGCAGGGCCGGTCGAAGTACGGCGCGAAGAAGAGCGCTTCCTAATGCCCCGCCGCGCAGAGATCACGCCGCGGCCGGTCATCTCCGACCCGGTCTACGACAGCCAGCTCGTGACGCAGCTGATGAACCGCGTCATGCGCGACGGCAAGAAGTCGACCGCCGAGGCGATCGTCTACTCGGCGCTCGACAAGGTCGGCGAGAAGACGGGCCGGCCGCCGGTCGAGGTGCTCGAGCAGGCCGTGAAGACCGTCACGCCGGTGCTCGAGGTTCGCTCGCGCCGCGTCGGTGGCGCGAACTACCAGGTTCCGATCGAGGTTCCGCAGCGGCGTGGGCGCACACTTGCGCTGCGCTGGATCGTCACGTTCTCTCGCGACCGCCGCGAGAAGCACATGGACGACAAGCTCGCCGGTGAGATCCTCGACGCGCTCGAGCAACAGGGGAGCGCCTACAAGCGTAAAGACGACATGTACCGGATGGCGCAGGCCAACAAGGCTTTTGCGCACTACCGCTGGTAAGGGAGAGAGTTGGCTGTAACTGAAACACGCGTGGCGCTGGACCGCGTCCGGAACATCGGGATCATGGCCCACATCGATGCGGGCAAGACCACGACGACCGAGCGGATCCTCTATTACACGGGCCGCACCCACAAGATGGGTGAGGTGCATGAGGGCGCCGCGACGATGGACTGGATGGCGCAGGAGCAGGAGCGCGGCATCACGATCACATCGGCCGCGACGACCGCGACCTGGCGCGACCATCGCATCAACATCATCGATACGCCCGGGCACGTGGACTTTACGGCCGAGGTCGAGCGCAGCCTGCGCGTGCTCGACGGCGCCGTCGCCGTCTTCGACTCCGTTGCAGGGGTTCAGCCGCAGTCCGAGACCGTCTGGCGCCAGGCCGACAAGTACCGCGTGCCGCGGATCGCGTTCATCAACAAGATGGACCGCACCGGCGCCGACTTCTTCAAGTCCGTGCAGTCGATGATCGATCGCCTCGGCGCGAACCCCGTGCCGATCCAGCTGCCGATCGGGCAGGAGGAGAAGCACGTCGGGGTCGTCGACCTCGTCGAGATGAAGGCGATCATCTACAAGGACGACCTCGGTGAGGACTTCGATGTCACGGACATCCCGGCTGAGCTCGCAGAGCAGGCTCACGCCTACCACCACCAGCTGATCGACGCCGTCGCCGAGCACGACGACGAGCTGACCGAGACCTACCTCACGGACGAGTCACTCGTGACGCCCGAGATGATCCGCCGCGCGCTCCGCGCCGCGACGATCGCCGACGCGCTCACCCCGGTGATCCTTGGCTCCGCGTTCAAGAACAAGGGCGTGCAGCCGCTGCTCGACGCTGTCATCGACTATCTGCCGAGCCCCCTCGACGTGCCGCCGATGATCGGCCTCGACCCCAAGTCGGGCGCCGAGATCACGCGCGAGCCCTCGATCGAGCAGCCGTTCTCGGCGCTCGCCTTCAAGGTGATGTCCGACCCGTTCGTCGGCAAGCTCACCTACTTCCGCGTCTACTCCGGCAAGATCAAGGCCGGCGACCGCGTGCTGAACACGACCACCGGCAAGACCGAGCGCATCGGCCGCATCCTGCAGATGCACGCGAACCACCGCGAGGAGCGCGAGGAGATCGGCGCGGGCGACATCGCCGCCGGCGTCGGGCTGAAGTCGACGACGACCGGCGACACGCTGGCGATCGACAGCGCACCCATCATTCTCGAGTCGATGACCTTCCCCGAGCCCGTGATCTCCGTCGCCGTGGAGCCGAAGTCGAAGGCCGACCAGGACAAGCTCGGCAACGGTCTTGCGCGCCTCTCCGACGAGGATCCGACCTTCCGCGTCACCTCGGACGAGGAGACTGGCCAGACGCTGATCGCCGGCATGGGCGAGCTGCACCTCGAGATCATCATCGACCGCCTGAAGCGCGAGTTCAACGTCGACGCGAACGTCGGCCGTCCGCAGGTCGCGTATCGCGAGACCATCTCCAAGCCTGCCGAGAAGATCCAGGGCAAGTTCGTCCGCCAGACGGGTGGCTCCGGCCAGTACGGCGACGCGGTCATCAACTTGCTGCCGCAGGAGCCCGGCAAGGGGTACGAGTTCGTCGACAAGATCGTCGGCGGCAAGATCCCCAAGGAGTACATCAAGCCGATCGACGAAGGCATTCGCGAGGCGATGAGCTCGGGCGTCCTCGCGGGCTACCCGGTCGTCGATGTGAAGGTCGAGTTGATCGACGGCTCCTACCACGACGTCGACTCGAGCGAGCGCGCATTCAAGATCGCGGGCTCGATTGCTTTCAAGGAAGCGATGAAGCGCGCGAAGCCGAAGCTGCTCGAGCCGGTGATGGCCGTCGAGGTCACGACACCGGAGGACTACCTCGGTGACGTGATGGGCAACCTGAACAGCCGCCGCGGCCGGATCGAAGACATGTCGCCGGTCGGCAACGCTCAGGTGATCAAGGCGATGGTCCCGCTGAGCGAGATGTTCGGCTACGCCACCGACTTGCGGTCGATGTCCCAGGGCCGCGCTGATTTCACCATGCAGTTCGACCGGTACGAAGAGGTGCCGGCGTCGATCGCCACCGAGATCACCGAGCAGACCTCGGGATCCAAGTAAAAAGGAAGGGAAGGAATGGCCAAGCAGAAGTTTGAGCGCACGAAGCCGCACCTCAACGTCGGCACCATCGGGCACATCGACCACGGGAAGACGACGCTGACCGCCGCGATCACGAACGTGCTCGCGAAGAAGGGCGGCGGCCAGGCGAAGAGCTTCGCCGAGATCGACAACGCCCCCGAGGAGCGCCAGCGCGGCATCACGATCAACACGTCGCACGTGGAGTACGAGACGGCGAATCGTCACTACGCCCACGTCGACTGCCCTGGTCACGCCGACTACATCAAGAACATGATCACGGGCGCCGCGCAGATGGACGGGGCGATCCTCGTCGTCAGCGCCGCCGATGGCCCGATGCCGCAGACGCGTGAGCACATCCTGCTCGCCCGCCAGGTCGGCGTGCCGTTCATCGTCGTCGCGCTGAACAAGGCTGACATGGTCGACGACGAGGAGCTGCTCGAGCTTGTCGAGCTCGAAGTCCAGGAGCTCCTGTCGAAGTACGACTTCCCCGGCGACGACATCCCGATCGTCCGCGTCTCGGCGCTGAAGGCGCTCGAGGGCGACGAGGCCTGGGAGGAGAAGATCGTCGAGCTGATGGACGCCGTGGACTCCTACATCCCGGAGCCGACGCGCGAGTCGGACAAGCCGTTCCTGATGCCGATCGAGGACGTGTTCACGATCACCGGGCGCGGCACGGTCGTCACCGGCCGCGTCGAGCAGGGCAAGATCGAGGTCGGCAACGAGATCGAGATCGTCGGCATCCACGAGAAGGTGGAGAAGACGGTCGTCACGGGCCTCGAGATGTTCCAGAAGTCGCTCGACTACGCGCAGGCAGGCGACAACGCGGGCGCACTGCTGCGCGGTGTCAAGCGTGAGGACGTCGAGCGCGGCCAGGTGCTCGCGAAGCCGGGCTCGATCACCCCGCACACGCACTTCAAGGCCGAGGTCTACGTGCTGTCGAAGGACGAGGGCGGCCGCCACACGCCGTTCTTCAACAACTACCGCCCGCAGTTCTACTTCCGCACAACGGACGTGACCGGCGCGGTCAGCCTCCCGGAGGGCCAGGAGATGGTCATGCCGGGCGACAACACGAACATGGAGATCACGCTGATTCAGCCGATCGCCATGGATCAGGGCCTTCGCTTCGCGATCCGCGAGGGCGGCAGGACCGTCGGTGCCGGTGTCGTCACTGAAATCGTCAAGTAACTGATCGTCAAGTAGAGAGCAGCAGACATGGCACAGGGAAAAATCCGGATCCGCTTGAAGGGCTACGACCACCAACAGCTGGACCGGTCGGCCCAGCAGATCGTCGACACCGCGCAAAGAAGCGGTGCGACGATCACTGGGCCGGTCCCTCTGCCGACGGAGAAGAACGTCTACTGCGTGATCCGCAGCCCGTTCAAGGACAAGGACTCACGCGAGCACTTCGAGATCCGCACCCACAAGCGGCTGATCGACATCTTGAGCCCCACACCCAAGACGATCGACCAGCTCATGCGCCTCGACCTGCCCGCCGGCGTCGACATCGAGATCAAGCTCTAATGGCTAAGGGCATTCTCGGACGGAAGCTCGGCATGACGCAGGTCTTCGACCCGGAGACCGGTGGGGTCACCCCTGTCACGGTGATCCAGGCCGGCCCGTGCCCCGTCGTGCAGGTGAAGTTCGAGGCCGAGGACGGCTACGACGCCGTGCAGCTCGCGTTCGACGCCGTGCCCGAGCGCAAGCTCACGCGTCCGGAGCTCGGCCACCTCGCGAAGTTCAAGGTCGGCGCGCACCGCAAGCTCGTCGAGTTTCGCGGCGGCATCGACGGCGCGGTCGAAGGCGAGCAGGTGACTGTCGAGCTCTTCGAGCCGGGCGACAAGGTCAAGGTCGCCGGCATCGGCATCGGCAAGGGCTTCCAGGGCACGATCAAGCGCCACAACTTCAGCTCGGGCCCGCGCTCGCACGGCTCGCACAACATTCGCAAGCCCGGCTCGATCGGCGCGTCGGCGACCCCGTCACGGGTGATGAAGGGCCGCAAGATGCCCGGCCTGATGGGCGGCAAGCGCGTCACCCAGCTCGGCCTGACGGTGCACTCGATCGACGTCGAACAGAATCTGCTGCTCGTGAAGGGCGCCGTTCCGGGCCCGAAGAGCGGCTTCGTCGAGGTGCGTGGGTAATGGCTACTCCTAGCGCGCCCATGCTCGATGCCTCGGGCAAGAAAGCGAAGGACGTCTCGCTCGGTGAGGCGGTGTTCGGCGCCGAGGTGAAGGCTCACCTCGTGCACGAGGCCGTGCGCTCCGAGATGAACGCGCAGCGTGCGGGCACCTCCGCGACGAAGAGCCGCGGGCTCGTCTCCGGCGGTCGCGCGAAGCCGTGGCGCCAGAAGGGCACCGGCCGCGCGCGCCAGGGCACGATCCGCGCCCCGCAGTTCTCGGGCGGCGGTCACGCGTTCGCAAAGACGCCGCGCGAGTTCGTCCAGAAGGTCAACCGCAAGGCGGCCAAGGCTGCGCTGCGCTCGGCACTCGCTTCGCACGTCAACCACGGCTCGCTCGCGATCGTCGATGCGACGTCGTTCGACGCGCCGTCGACGAAGCAGGGCAAGACACTCGTCGAGGCGTGGGGACAGAAGACGCCGCTTGTCATCATCGCGACCGAGGGGGAGACGAATCTCCTCAAGAGCTTCCGGAATCTCCCGAAGGTCGTCGTGATCGCTCCGAGCGAGCTCGAGGTTGCCGCCGTCGTGTGGGCGCGCTCGCTGCTCGTCACCGAGACGGCGCTGCCGCTCGTCGAGGGGAGGGCCACGTCATGAGCCTGCACGCAAGCCAGGTCCTGCTGGCACCGATCGTCAGCGAGAAGAGCTATGCCGCATCGACGGTCGGGCAGTACACGTTCAAGGTCCACCAGGACGCGCACAAGACGCAGATCCGCCAGGCCGTCGAGCAGATGTTCGAGGTCAAGGTGCAGCGCGTCAACGTGATCAAGGTGCAGCCCAAGCCGAAGCGGCGTGGCGCGATCAAGGGCACCCGCCAGGGTTGGAAGAAGGCCATCGTGCAACTGCGCGCCGGCGACACGATCGAGATCTTCGAAGGAGCACAACTGTAGTGGCCCACCACGCGACAATGAGCGGCGCCCGGCGCGCTATCACGCTGCGCCATGCCGCGTCCTCGGCCTCATCCGGGCAAACCAGCCCGAACGAGGCCTGCGTCCTTGCCTGGCTTGGTGCTAGCACCCCGGGCATCCACTCTTGCCACAAGGCGAACCACTAATGCCAGTTCGTAGGTTCAAGCCGACCTCCCCGGGCCGCCGTCACATGACGGTGTCCGACTTCGCCGAGATCACGAAGTCGAAGCCCGAGAAGGCGCTCACCGAGAAGCTGACGAAGAAGGGCGGTCGCAACAACACCGGCCGGATCACGACGCGCCATCAGGGCGGCGGCCACAAGCGCCGCTACCGGCTCGTCGACTTCAAGCGCACGAAGGACGGCGTGCCGGCGAAGGTCGCCGCAATCGAGTACGACCCGAATCGCTCGGCGCGCATCGCCCTGCTGCATTACGCAGACGGGTTCAAGGCCTACATTCTCGCGCCGGCCGGCCTGCGTGTCGGCTCGTTCGTTCAGTCAGGTGCTGACGCCGACATCAAGCCGGGCAACGCGCTCCCGCTCGAGAACATCCCGACGGGAACGCTCGTCCACAACGTCGAGTTGAAGCCGGGCAAGGGCGGCCAGATGGCCCGCTCCGCCGGCTCGGGCATCCAGCTCGTCGCGAAGGACGGCGCGCACGCGACCCTGCGCCTTCCCTCCGGTGAGATGCGCCGCGTGCTCATGACGTGCCGCGCCACCGTCGGGCAGGTTGGAAACGTCGAGCACGGCAACATCACCGGCGGCAAGGCAGGGCGCAGCCGCTGGAAGGGCATCCGTCCCGGCGTGCGCGGTTCGGCGATGAACCCCGTCGACCATCCGCACGGCGGCGGCGAGGGCAAGTCGAAGGGCGGCCGGCATCCGGTCACCCCGTGGGGCGTGCCGACCCTCGGCAAGCGCACCCGCTCCAAGCACAAGGAATCCAACAAGCTGATCGTGCGCGGCCGTCGCCGCGGGAAGGACAAGCGCTAATGTCGCGTAGCTCGAAGAAGGGGCCTTTCATCGAGGAGCGGCTGCTCGCGCGCATCCAGAAGATGAACGACTCGGGCTCCAAGAACATGATCCGCACCTGGTCGCGGACGTCCACCGTCTTTCCCGACATGGTCGGGCACACGATCGCGGTCCACGACGGGCGCAAGCATGTGCCGGTCTTCATCTCGGAGCAGATGGTCGGGCACAAGCTCGGCGAGTTCGCACCGACGCGCCACTTCCGCGGTCACGCCGGCGACCAGAAGACGCAGGTGAAGAAGCGCTGATGGCCGCCGTCGCCGAACAGCAGAAGACGGTTCAGGCCGTCGCGAAGTTCGTCCGGATCTCGCCGCGCAAGGCGCGCCTGGTCACGGACAACATCCGCGGGCGCAGCGTGCCCGAGGCGCGCACGATCCTCGCCTTCACCGAGCGCGCCGCTGCCGTCGAGATCGAAAAGGTCTTGAGCTCGGCCGTCGCGAACGCCGAGTCGAACCCGTCCTTGCAGTGGCGGGGCGATGACCTCGTCGTCGCGGCCGTCTTCGTCGACGGTGGCCCCACGATCAAGCGGTGGCGCGCACGCGCCCGCGGCCGGGTCGCCCGCATCAAGAAGCGCACGTGCCACATCACGATTCAGGTCGCGCAGACGGCTGCGCCTGCCGCTCCGGCGGCCGAGGCCAAGCCGAAGCGGCGCAAGCAGACCGCGAAGAAGGAGAGCTAGTGGGCCAGAAAATTCACCCGGGCGGCTTGCGCGTCGGCGTCATCCACGACTGGAAGTCGAACTGGATGGTCCCCGACAAGGAATTTGCGGGCGCGCTCATCGAGGACATCAAGATCCGCGAGCACATTCTCGGGAAGCTCTCGCACGCCGGTTTGTCGGACATCCTGATCCGCAAGGACAAGCAGCGGATCACGATCGACATCTACACCGCGCGCCCCGGCATCGTCATCGGCAAGTCCGGTGTCGAGGTCGACGCGCTGCGCAAAGAAGTGCACGCGATGACCCAGAAGAACGTGCACATCAACATCAACGAGATCAAGCGGCCCGAGCTCGACGCGAAGCTCGTCGCTCAGTCGATCGCAGAACAGTTGCAAAACCGGGTTTCATTTCGCAGGGCGATGAAGCGTTCCCTCGCGTCGGCAATTCGCAGTGGCGCAGCCGGCGTGAAGGTGAAGTGCTCGGGCCGCCTCGGCGGCTCCGAGATGAGCCGCTCGGAGCAGTACTCCGAGGGACGCGTGCCGCTGCACACGATCCGCGCGGACATCGACTATGGCTTCGTCGAGGCGAAGACCCCGACCGGCCGCATCGGCGTGAAGGTCTGGATCAACAAGGGCGAGATCATGCCGCAGGGTTACTCGGGCATGGCCGAGAAGAAGGAGACGCGCCTGGGCGACCAGGACACGGCCCGCCGCCGTGGCGGCGTCACCGAAGGTCTCGGCGCCTCGCGCGAGTCCGGCCGGAACCGCAACCAGGATCGCGAGGGCCTCGGCCCGGTGCGCCGCGGCCGTCCCGGCCAGCGC
>JBAQHS010000065.1:0-3450 GCA_049288455.1 Gaiellaceae bacterium
CGCGCGACGTGCGGCGAGTGATGTGGCTCGCCCGGCGCTCGCCGCGGCTCGCAGCGCGCGGGCTCGAGGCGTGGGGTAGACGCCCGCCGCCGGCGACCGGAGACCCGCTGACCGACGACGCGTATGCGCGGGGACGCGCGGAGTCGTTTCGCTCGGGCGGACTCTGGCTTGCCCGTGAGCTTGCCTACCTCGGTCGCCCGTGGGGCTTCGACCTCGCGGACGTCCGCGCGCCGGTGACGCTCTGGTGGGGTGAGCGCGACCACGTCTGCCCGCCGTCGATCGCCGAGGACTACGCGCGACGCCTGCCGTCGACGACCATGCGGCTCGTCGACGGGACGCACCAGCTCCTCTTCAGCCGCTGGCGCGACATCCTCGCCGACGTGACCTCGAAGTAACCTGGTTGCGCTCTTTGAACCACGTTGCGAATCCGCCTGCAACCTGGTTTCGCTCCTTGAACCAGGTTGCCGAGTTTCGAGTTGCCCGCACCGGTGTGGTCGCCGCGACAGTTCGAAACTCATGAAACCAGGTTCTCGGCTCAGCGCACTCCGACGCGGGTCGCGGGTCGGAGCCTGGTTCCCTGGGACCTAGCGGGGCGGTCGAAGCGCAGCGAACTCGTCGGTCACCTCGAGATGGTCCGACCGGAAGCGGAAGAGCGCTGCTGGCCGCCCGCCCGCTGCGCCGGAGGGACGGCGCCCACCGACTCGCTCGAGCACGCGGCGGCGCACGAGCACGCGCTGCAGGTTCGTCGCCGACACGTCGTGCCCGAGCGCGGCCACGTAGATCTCGCGCAGCTCCGAAATGGTGAACACCGACGGTGCGAGTGCGAACCCGACGTTCGTGTACGAGAGCTTCGCACGCAACCGCGCTTGCGCGGCCGCGACGAGGTCGCGGTGCTCGCCGGCATCCGCCACGTCGTGCCAGTCTCCCTCGAGCAGCGCATCGGCCGGCACGAGACCGAGGTACGCCGTCGCGACGCCTCCCTCGGGAAGCACGCGCGTGACGAGCTGCTCGACGTGTGCGAGCTTCGGCACGTCGACTGCCCGCGCGAGAGCTTGCTCGAATTGCTCGCCGCGACCGAGCGCGGCGCTCCCGATCAGCGCCTGCAGCCGCCCCTCTCGGACACGGACCACGACACCGACCACAGTGTGCAAAGTAGAATCGGCCACGGTTTTCGTCCCACAGTCTAAAACCTCGGAGAGTGCCGTGAAGAAGCTGATCCCGTTCGCCCTGCTCGTCGCCTGTCTTGCGCTGCTCGCGAGCGGCTGCGGGTCGAAAAAGAAGTCCGCCACAACGACCGCGTCCACGACGACCGCCGTGGGCGGATTCAAGGTGGGCCTCGTCACCGACCTCGGTGGCCTGAACGACCGGGGCTTCAACCACCTCGCCTACGTCGGCCTGCAGAAGGCCTCGGCCGACTTCGGCGTCGGCACCCGCGTCGTCCAGTCCGCCTCGCCCGCCGACTACGTGCCCAACCTGAGCTCGCTCGCGAAGCAGGGCTACGACCTCGTGATCGGCGTCGGCTTCACCGAGATCCAGGCGATGGCGACGGTTGCCAAGCAGTACCCGAAGACGCACTTCGCGATCGTCGATGTCGCGAACGCCGACGAGGGCCATGCGAAGAACGTCGAGGGCTTGCTCTTCCGCGAGCAGGAGGTCGGCTACCTAGCCGGCTACGCGGCCGGGCTCGCCGCGAAGGCGAAGGGCGGCACCGCCGTCTCGACGGTCGGCGGCCAGAAGCAGCCGCCGGTCGACCGCTACATCGCCGGCTTCCAGGCAGGAGCGAAGGCTGCGTTCCCGGGCGTGAAGACACTGAACGGGTATTCGAACGACTTCTCGATCCAGGCGAAGTGCAAGGAGCTCGCCCTGAACCAGATCGCGGCCGGATCGGTCGTCGTCTTTCAGGTCGCGGGCGGCTGCGGCCTCGGTGCGCTCGACGCGGCCAAGGAGAAGGGCGTCTGGGGCGTCGGCGTCGACGCCGACCAGGGCTTCCTCGGCTCCTACATCCTCACCTCCGCGCTAAAGGGCGTCGACGAAGCGGTCTACCTCTCGATCAAGGATGCGAAGGACGGCCATTTCAAGGGCGGCCAGGATGCGATCTACGGTCTGCAGCAGAAGGGCGTCGGCCTCGGCAAGTTCTCGCCGAAGGCGCCGAAGGGCATCGAGGCGAAGACAAAGCAGATCGAGGCGCAGATCGTCAGCGGCAAGATCACGAACATCCCGACGACGGTGAAGTAACCGTGGCGTCACTCACCGAGCAGCACCTCGAATTGCTGAAGGCGAAGAACTTCGCCGTCGTCGCGACCGCCGGCGACGACGGCAGCCTGCAGACGAGCGTCGTCTGGATCGACACCGACGGCGAGAACGTCGTCTTCAACACGCGGAACGACCGGGCGAAGGGCCGCAACCTGCGCACCAATCCGCATGTGAGCATCACGATCTGGGACAACGACGATCCGTATCGCTACCTCGAGGTCGAGGGTGAGGCCGCCCTCGACGAGGAGGGTGCCGGCGAGCACATCAACGACCTCTCGCTGAAATACGAGGGCAAGGACTTCCACACCCCGACGGGCCGGGTGATCGTGCGCGTGAAGCCGGAACGGGTGCTCGATCACGGCGTCACCGAGTAGCGTGCGGGCGTGAGCCCGCTCGTCATCCTCTCGACCTTTCTCGCCTCCGCGGTCGAGTGGGTCGAGGCGTTCACGATCGTGCTCGCGGTCGGGCTTTACCGTGGGTGGCGCGCCGCGCTCGCCGGCACCGCGTTCGCCGCGGCTGCGCTGGCCGTGATCGTGATCGCGGTGGGCGCGGCGGTCGATTCGTTCCCGGTGGCCGACGCCCAGGTCGTCGTCGGCGTCTTCCTGCTGCTCTTCGGCCTGCGGTGGCTGCACAAGGCGATCCTCCGGGCCGCCGGGTTGAAGGCGTTGCACGACGAGGCCGAGGAGTTCGAGGCGACCCAGGCGAAGCTCTCGACCCGCGAGCATTGGGTCGCAGTCTCGACCGCGTTCAACGGCGTCTTGCTCGAGGGCGTCGAAGTCGTGCTGATCGTGATCGCCCTCGGCGGTGTCGGGCATCGGGTCGGCGCGGCAGTCGGCGCGGTCATCGCCCTCGCCGCGGTCATCGTGCTCGGGGTCGCCGTGCGGGCGCCTCTCACGCGCGTGCCGGAGAACCTGATGAAGGCGAGTGTCGGCGTGATGCTCTCGTCCTTCGGCTCGTTCTTCGTCGGCGAGGGGATCGGCGTCCACTGGTGGCACTCGGACGTCAGCATCGTGCTGCTCGTCGCGCTCTACGCGGCCCTCTTCGTCGGCTTCAGCCAGCTGCTGCGGCGCCCCGTCGGCGTGCCGGTGCCCGGTGTCGTCCGTGCGGTCGTCACCGAGATCTGGGGGCTCGTCGTCGGCGCCGGCTCGCTTGCGCTGGCGGCTATCGCCGCCGTCCTCGGCGCGGCGCTGCTGGCCG
>JBAQHS010000066.1:0-2616 GCA_049288455.1 Gaiellaceae bacterium
GCACCAGGCGGTGCCGCGGTGACCGCCGTCGCTCGTACTGCCGGCACACCGCTCGTCCGCAGGCGTGCATCCGCTGCGTTCCGGCGCAGGCAATTCCTGATCGCTGTCGCGCAGCACAGCCTGCTGATCGCCGTGTCGATCGCGTTCCTCGCGCCGTTCGCCTTCATCCTGCTGACGTCGCTGATGACGACGAACCAGGCGCTGTCGGCTCACATCTGGCCGCATCCGTTTCGCCTCTCGAACTTCGTCGACATCTTCACCAAGGCTCCGCTGTGGCGCTGGACGTTCAACACGCTCGTCTACGCGACGCTCTCGACGGTCGGTGTGATCGTGTCGTCGGTTCCCGTCGCCTACGCGCTCGCGCGGTTGCGCTGGCGGGGCCGCAACCTTGCCTTCATGGTCGTCCTGATCGCACTGATGCTGCCGCCGCAGGTGTCGGTCGTCCCGCTCTACGTGATGTGGGCCAAGCTGCACCTCGTCGGCACGCTCTGGCCGCTGATCATCCCGAACTTCCTGGGCGATGCGTTCTCGATCTTCCTGCTACGGCAGTTCTTCCTGACGATCCCCGAGGAGTACCTCGACGCTGCGCGCGTCGACGGCTGCGGCGAGCTTCGCATCCTGTTCACCGTCGTCACGCGCCTTGCGCGGCCGGCGATCGCAGCCGTGGCGCTCTTCTCGTTCCTCTACACGTTCAACGACTTCTTCCTGCCGCTGCTCTACGTCGGCGAGAACTCGAACAACTGGGTGCTCTCGATCGGGCTCGCCCAGTTCCGCTCGCTGCACCAGGTGCAGTGGAACCTGACGATGGCCGCGACGCTGCTCGTGATGGCGCCTGTGATCATCCTCTTCTTCCTCGCACAGAGGGCGTTTGTCGAAGGCGTCACGCTGACCGGGGTGAAGGGCTGATGAAGGTCGCCGTTGTCGGCGGTGGCTCGACCTACACGCCCGAGCTCGTCTCTGGCCTGTCGCGGCTCGACGTCGGCGAGTTCGTGCTGCACGACATCGACGCGGAGCGCCGCGAGGTGGTCGGCGGTCTCGCTCGCCGGATGCTCGTACGCCAGGGCTACGCCGGAGCCGTCGAGGTGACCGACGATCTCGACCGCGCCGTCGACGGCGCCGACTTCGTGCTCGTCCAGATCCGCGTCGGTGGGCAGGCGGCGCGGCTCGTCGACGAGACGGCGCCGCTCCTCTGCGGCTGCATCGGCCAGGAGACGACCGGCGCCGGCGGGCTCGCGAAGGCGCTGCGTACCGTGCCCGTCGTCCTCGAGATCGCGGAGCGCGTGCGCGACCGCTCGAACGACGCCTGGATCGTCGACTTCACGAATCCGGTCGGGATCGTCACGCGTGCGCTGCTCGACGGCGGCCACAAGGCGATCGGCCTGTGCAACGTCGCGATCGGCTTCCAGCGGCAGTGGGCGGGCTGGCTGGGGGTCGAGCCCTCCAGCGTCGTCATCGACCAGGTCGGGCTCAACCACCTCACATGGGTGAGGCGTGTGCTCCTCGACGGGCGCGACGTGCTGCCCGGCTTGCTGGCCGAGCACGGTGACGAGATCGCCGACATGGTCGGGTCGCCGCGCCGGCTGCTCGACGACCTCGGCGGCATCGTGCCGTCCTACTACCTCCGCTACTTCTACGCGCACGACGAGGTGCTCGCCGAGCAGCTCGACGGCGTCCCGCGTGCCCAGGCCGTTGCCGAGATCGAGCGCGAGCTCCTGCGCATGTACCGCGACCCGAACCTGGTCGAGAAGCCGGCGCTGCTCGAGCAGCGCGGCGGTGCGTTCTACAGCGAGGCGGCGCTTGGCCTCGTCTCGTCGCTCGTCTCCGGCGACGGAGCCGTGCACGAGGTCGACGTGCGCAACAACGGCACGCTGACCGGGCTCGCAGACGACGACGTGGTCGAGGTGCCTGCGCGCGTGACCCGGTCGGGCGCCGAGCCGTTGCCGCAAGCACCGCTCGCTCCCGAGCTGCTCGGATTGACGCAGCACGTTGCCGCCTACGAGCGGTTGGCGCTCCAGGCCGCGCTGACGCGCGATCCGGTCGATGTGAAGAAGGCGCTGCTCGCTCACCCGCTGATCAGCCAGTACGCAATCGCCGAGCAGCTGCTCGAGCACCTGGCCGCCGAGGCGCTCGCATGATCCTCGCGGTCGACGGCGGCAACTCAAAGACCGATCTCGCGCTGATCGACGCCGACGGTGGCGTGCTGGCGCACGCGCGCGGGCCGCTCAGCTCGCCGCACCACCTCGGCCTCGATGGTTGCCTCGAGGTGCTCGGGCGCCTCGTCGAAGAGATCGGCCTCGACGGACGCACGGCCGAGTTCGCGAACGTGCTGCTCGCCGGGATCGACTTCCCCGAGGAGGAGGCCGAGCTGCAGTCGGCACTCGACGCGCGCGGCTGGGCCGTGACGACCCACGTCGGCAACGACACGTTCGCGGTTCTGCGCGCCGGGACGGAGCGGGGGTGGGGCGTCGCGATCACGTGCGGCGCCGGCATCAACTGCGTCGGTGTCGGCCCCGACGGCCGGCAGGTGCGGTTCCCGGCGCTCGGACCGACGACCGGCGACTGGGGGGGGGGGTACGACGTCGGCGAGGCCGGCCTCGCGGCCGCCGCGCGCAGCGC
>JBAQHS010000067.1:0-17820 GCA_049288455.1 Gaiellaceae bacterium
CCATTCGCGCTTGCACGCGCCTGAGTCACTCGGCGGGGCTTCGACCTACTCGCGCTCCACGCCCGACGGGAGCCGCAGAGTACGACGGCATGCCGGTGCGACGCAAGGGAGCCGAGCGACGAGAAGCCGCTCGTTGCAGCAAAAATCGCGCCTGCAATCCCGCCTCGGTAGCATCGGCGCCGATGAGGGGGGTCCTCATTGCGGTTGCGGCGCTCGTCGCTGCCCACGTGTTCGTCGCCGGTACGCCGGCGTCCAGCGGATCGCGCACCTCCGCGATCCAGCACGTGACCCTGATCGGCGATTCGGTCGCCGATGGGATCGCGAACGACAACTCAGCGGTCGCAATTCTCCACCAGGGAATCGACCTCGACCTGCAGGTCGCACCGTGCCGGCGTGTTGACGACGACAGTTGCTTCACGAACGGCGTGCAGCCGCTGAACGTCGTGCAACTCGTGAAGGCGATGGGCTCGAAGCTCGGGCCGAACGTCGTCATCTCGGTCGGTTACAACGACTTCGAGGACCACTACGCGACCAATGTCGAAACCGCCCTCACGGCGCTCGAGGCAGCGGGTGTGAAGCGTGTGTGGTGGCTGACGCTTCGGGCCGCACATCATCCGTACATCGCGATGAATGACGATCTCGTGCAAGCAGCCGCCCGGCATCCAGAGATGAGCCTGATCGACTGGAACGTGTACTCACGAAGCCACACCGACTGGTTCCAGCCCGACGGCCTCCACCTTCTCGGCCCTGGGTCGGACGCGATGGCGGGGCTGATCCACAAGCGGCTGATCGCCGACGGAATCGCGGCGAAGCCCGTGCAGGTCGCGACGCGCACGCTGCCGGTAGCCCATCGCGGCAAGCCGTACTCCGCGACGCTCGCGGCGACCGCGGGGATCACGCCGTACACGTGGTCGCTGCTCGAGCGCGCGCCGAAGGGGTTCCACCTCACGCCCGGCGGCCGGGTCATCGGGAAGCCGCTTGTGCCGCCCGGGCGCTACGCGTTCAACGTGCGGGTCAAGGACTCGGCGGCGTCGTTCGCGACGCACCGCCTGACGCTCCGCGTTACCGGCTAGCTTGCTTTTCCCGACCGTCACCTTCGCGGTCTTCTTTCTGATCGTCCTGCCGGTGTCGTGGGCGCTCATGCCGCACCAGCGGGTGTGGCGCGCCTGGATCCTGCTTGCGAGCTACGTGTTCTACGCGTGGTGGGACTGGCGCTTCATCTTCCTGCTCGCCGCATCGACGGTCGTGAACCATGTGCTCGCGCGTGCGATCCATCGCGCCCAGGCTCAGCCGGCGCGGAAAGCACTACTCGGCCTGGCTGTCACCTTCGACCTCGGGCTGCTCGCGTACTTCAAGTACACGAACTTCTTCCTCAGCTCGGTCGACAATGCGATCGGGACGTCGTGGATCGCCAATGTGACGCTACCGGTCGGGATTTCCTTCTACACGTTCATGGCGATCTCGTACGTCGTCGACACCTACCGTCGCCAGCTCGTTCCCACCTCGTTCGCCCGCTTCGCGGTCTTTCAGGCGTTCTTCCCGCATCTCGTCGCCGGGCCGATCGTGCGCGCCAGCGAACTGCTGCCTCAGCTCGAGACTCCGCGCAACCCGCGGCGTGTCGACAACGGGCGCGCGTTCTCGCTCATCCTCAGCGGCCTCTTCCTGAAGGTCGTGATCGCGAATCACCTCGCGACCCACATCGTCGACGACGTCTTCGCCGCACCCAACCGGCATTCGTCGCTCGAGGTGCTGGTGGCGGTTTACGGCTACGCGGTTCAGATCTTCGCCGACTTCTGCGGCTACACGAACATCGCGATCGGCGTCGCTCTGCTGCTCGGCTTCAACTTCCCGCAGAACTTCAACTCACCGTACGCAGCGGTTTCGCTCCAAGACTTCTGGCGGCGTTGGCACATGACCCTCTCACGGTGGCTGCGCGACTACCTGTACATCCCGCTCGGCGGCAACCGCAAAGGCGGGCTGCTGACGTATCGCAATCTGCTCGCGACGATGCTGCTCGGCGGCCTGTGGCACGGCGCCGCCTGGACGTTTGTGATCTGGGGCGGGATCCACGGTGCAGGACTCGCGATCGAGCGCGCCTTCGGCATACGCCCCACCTCGCGTGCCGCGCAGTGGGCAGGCCGCATCGTGACGTTCCACGTCGTCTGCTTCGCCTGGATCTTCTTCCGTGCCGACTCGTTCGCGCGTGCCGGACAGATGCTCGAGCGCCTGTTCACGGCCTGGGGACGGCCGTCGCCGCTCGTGACGACGTCGGTGGTGCTGGCGATCGCCGTCGGGATTGCCGGCCAGTACGTCCGGCCGAGCGCGCTTGGCGTCGTGCTGCGCTGGTTCCAGCGCCTGCCCGTGCTCGCTCAGGCGGCGACGGTCGCTGCGTGCTTGATGGTCGTCAACACGCTCGGCCCGGAAGGGGTCGCGCCGTTCATCTACTTCCGTTTCTAATGGCCCGCCTGCCGCAAACCTCAGCCGCGCGCGCCGTCGTCGTGCTCGCACTCGGGCTCGGGCTCGCGGCGCTGCTGAACGCCGAGGGGCTCCGGAAGCAGGCGCAGATTCAGCCGCAAGGATTCGAGCGGCGGCTCGCCCTCGCGGTGACAAAGCCGCTCGTCTCGGTCAGCCGGACGCTGCACCTGACGACGCCGCGCCACGAGCTTCAGGTTGCGATCGGGCGCGAGCATGAGGACGCCATCGACAGCCAGGTCCACCTCGGCCTGCCGCCGCCGGCCGGGCCGGTGCCGGCACCGCGCACGCACCAGCCAAAGCCGGTCCGCCACGTCGTCAAGCCGCGGATCACCGCCGCGCATCCCCTGCGCGTCTGGGTCGCAGGCGACTCGCTCGCCCAGGTGCCGGGCGAAGGAGTCGAGCGGATCTCCGGCCTCCCGCTCGATGTGCTGCCGCTCGAGAGCCGGCTCTCGACCGGCCTTGCACGACCCGACCTCTACAACTGGTTTACGCGGTTCCGGCAGGTGATCACCCAGTTGCATCCGCAAGTCGCTGTGCTCTCGTTCGGAGCCGACGACGCGCACGATTACCTCGCGGGCGTTCCCGCCGGGCGAACCGTCGGCCCGCTCGGTAGTTCGTCGTGGAGCGCGGAGTACCGCCGCCGGGTCGACGGCGTGACGCGAGAGCTCGATGCTGCCGGCGTCTACGTCATCTGGCTCGGCCTGCCGATTCCCGATGGCGCCGGCTTCAAGAAGAGCTTTCCGATCGTGAACGCGGTCCTCGAGCAGGTTGCCCGTGCGCATCCGCGCGGCGCGGCGTACGTCGACACCTGGCACCTGCTCGACGACGCGCACGGCCGCTATACGCCGTACCTGCGCGTGCACGGTCATCTCACGCTCATGCGGCTGCCTGACGGCGTGCACTACACCTCGGCGGCCGGCGACCTGATCGCGCAAGCGGTGCTCGCGAAGGTGCGCGATGTCTACGTCCTCTAGCTCTTTGGCGGCTGAGCCTTCGCGTCGACGCTCGCGTAGTCGCGAGTCTCGAGCGCCTTCACGATCATGTTCAGCCGCCGTGTCCGCGTCGCGCCCTCGGCGGCGGTGAGCCACAGCACCCACCGGTCCCACCGCGTGCGGCTGAGCCGCTGCTGCTCGGCCTTTGCCTCTGGGCTTGCTCGCAGCCGCGCTTTCAGATCCTCCGGCGCGGGCAGCGGGCGCTGCACGGTGTATGCGCGCTCCCATTCTCCGCTCGACTTGGCCGCCTCGACCGCGGCCAGCCCCATCGGTGTCATCTCACCTGCGGCGATCAGGCGCAGTGCGATCTGCTTGTTCACGTTCGACCATTTGCTCTTCGCGCGGCGCGGGGTCCAGCGCTGCAGATAGCGGTGCTCGTCGAGCGAGCGGATGAGGCCGTCGATCCAGCCGAAGCTCAGCGCGACCTCGACAGCGTCCGCCCAGGCGATCGACGGCTTGCCGCTGCCTTTCTTCCAGTACATGAGCCACACCTCGGGCTCCGTTTGATGGTTGGCGTCGAGCCACGCCCGCCAGTCCGTCGCCGTCTCGGCTGTGATGTACGCCGGAGTCTCGGCCATCAGGCGAAGGCGGATTCGCCCGTGAGCGCGCGGCCGATCAGGAGCTTCTGGATCTGGCTCGTGCCTTCGTAGAGCGTCGTCACGCGCGCGTCGCGCAGGTACTTGCCGACCGGGTAGTCGTCCACGTAGCCGTACCCTCCGTGCGCCTGGACAGCGGCGTTCGCCGCGCGGACGGCGACCTCGCTCGCGAAGTACTTGGCAATCGACGCCTCGACCGTGTGGTTCTCGCCGGCGTCCGCGGTTGCCGCCGCGCGCCAGGTGAGCAGCCGGGCGGCGTCGGTTTCGACGGCAATGTCGGCGAGCAGTTCCTGCACGAGCTGGAAGCTCGCGACCGGGCGCCCGAATTGCTTGCGCGCCTTCGTGTAGGCGATCGAGGCGTCGAGGCAGCCCTGTGCGATCCCGACGCAGCCGGCCGCGAGCGAGATGCGCCCGTGGTCGAGTGCCGACATCGCGACCTTGAACCCGCTGCCAATCTCGCCGAGTCGATTGTCGTCAGGCACGCGCACACCGTCGAGGTAGAGCTCGGCGGTGTCCTGCGCGCGCAGGCCGAGCTTGCCCTTGATCGGCCGCGCTTCGAGCCCGGTTGACGCCGTCGGGACGATGAAGCAGGTGATTCCGCGGGCTCCGGGCTCGCCGGTGCGGGCGAAGACGAGTGCGTAGGTGGCCCAGCTGCCGAGCGTGATGAAGATCTTCTGGCCTGTCAGGAGCCAGTCGTCGCCGTCGCGGACTGCCCGGGTCTCGAGGCTGCCGGGGTCGGACCCGGCGCCCGGCTCGGTGAGCGCGTAGCAGCCGAGCTCGTCGCCGCGTGCGAGGCCGGGGAGGAGGCGCGCCTTCTGCTCGGCGGTGCCCCACCGTGCGACGCTCTTGCCGTAGAGGCCGTTGGAGACGGAGACGATCCCGCGAACATTCGAGTCGGCCTTGCCGATCTCCTCGACGACGAGCGCGTAAGAGACCATGTCGAGCCCCATGCCACCGTGCTCCTCCGGCAGCGCCGCCGCCAGGAATCCAAGGTCGGCGAGCTTCCCGACGATGCTTCGGTCGATCTGCTCCGCGCGATCCCATTCGGTCGCGTGCGGCGTGATTTCGGCCGCACAGAACGTTCGTGCGGTCTGCCGGATCAGCTTCTGCTCGTCGCTGAGCGTGAAATCCACGAGTGCGATCCTGGCATAAAAAAATCCCGCTGGGCCGGTGGCGCTTTCGTCCACCTCGCTCGACTGGCCGTCTCGGGCTTGCGCCTCTAACAGTCACTCGGGCGAAGCTTCGACCTACTTGCGCTCCGTGCCCTGCGGGATCCGCAATGTACGACGCGCACCCGCCGGAGCGCAAGGGCTTGCGCGCCGGCGGGCACACGAAAGGTCCGCTCGTTGCGCGTTTTAGAAGTTCTCACGGGATGCCGTTCGTCGATCCGGGTGTGATCGGCCGCCGAGCGCGGCCGGGCGACACAATGCTCATTCTGTGAGAGCTTCTCAGCGCTTGCTCGCCGTCGCCTTGCCGCCCTTGCGGCCGGCGGCGACCTTCTGCGAGTGGGTGCCACCCTGCGACGGGTCACCCGAACCGGAGTGCGACTTCTCGCCGCCGTGCCTTGAGGCGTCGGGCGAGTTAGCGATCTTCGCCGCACGCTCCTTCGACATGCCCTTGTCCTTCAGGGCTTCGTACTGCTTCTCGTTCTTGACATGTGCGCTCTTTCCGGGCAACGCGACCCCTCCTTTCGTTGTCTCTCTCTAGTCTTTTCCCGTGACGTCGCCTGGTAAAACGGAGGTGCGGCGCCTCGGACTCGGGGATGAAGCGATCGTGCGCCGGCTTGCCGAGGGTGAGCCGCAGACGGCGCTTCTCGCCGACGACCGCACGATCTTCCTCGTGGCGTTCCGCGCTGCGGAGCCGATCGGCTTCGTCTTCGGCTACGAGTTGCCGCGCCGACACGGGAACCCGTCGATCCTCTTCGTCTACGAGGTGGAGGTCGACGCCGCCTGGCGTGGGCAGGAGGTCGCCACCATGCTTCTCCGTGAGCTCGAGCGGATCGCGTTGAGCCGTGGCATCCGCGAGGGATTCGTCCTGACGGAGCCCGACAACGAGCCGGCGTTGCGTCTCTACGCGTCGCTCGGCGGCGAGCGTGTCGACTCGGTGATGTGGGACTTCGCCTATGCGTGAGACCGTCCTCGGCCAGGTGACGCGTGCGCGTCCGGCGAGCGACGATGACATCGAGCTTCTCGTCGGGTGGTGGGCCGACCCCGAGACCTCGCAGTACTGGGACGGCGAGACGTTCACCGCCGAGCAGATGCACGCGCGACTACGGCGCCCGACTGTCGATGCATGGATCGTCGAGGCGGGCGGCGCGCCGGTTGGCTACCTCCAGTCGTGGTGGGAGCCCGACGAGCCGCTCCGCGGCGGTCTCGACGGCTTTCTCGTCCCAGCGGCGCGTGGCCGCGGGCTGATGCCGGACGCGGCGAACGCGCTCTCCTGCTCCCTTCTTGCGGCCGGCTGGCAATCGGTGACGGTCGACCCGTATGCGTGGAACGAGCAGGCGCTGCGCGGCTGGGCGAACGCGGGGTTCGTGGAGGTCTCGCGCCATGAGCCCGACGACGAGCATGCGCATGCGTGGGTCTTGATGCGCTTCGCGCCACCCTCCAACCTGGTTCGTTCTTAACCAGGTTGATGAGTTTCGAGCCGCCAGGTCGTCGCGATTCGAAACTCGGCAACCTGGTTGAAAACCAAACCAGGTCGCAAGCACTCCGCTAGCATTTGCTCGATGAACGCGACCCGGATCAGGCCGACGCTGACGCGCTGCCGCGCGCGGGCGACTGTCGCCGGACCGCGCGCGGCCTCCTAATCGGCGCCGGGATCATTCTCGGCTGACGAGTCCGTGGCCTCCGGGTCAGGGACCGGCGACTCGTCGATCTCTTCGTTCCTGTCGTCTTCACGGGGGTGATTACTCTTGGCGTCTTCCATGCATGTCCTCCTTCCCGATTCCACTGCACTTGAACTTCCCGATCACGCGACCGGGCTCGACGCAGCGCGCGCGATCGGGCCGAAACTGGCCGAGCAGGCTGTCCTGATCCGGGCCGACGGTGCCGCCCAGGACCTCCGCGCGCCCCTCGCGGACGGCCAGAAGATCCAGATCCTGACGACCCGCGATACCGCCGATCCCGACGCGCTCTACGTGTTGCGGCACTCGGCCGCGCACCTGCTCGCCGAGGCAGTACGACGCCTGTATCCCGGCGTGAAGGTCGCGATCGGGCCGCCTATCGAGGGCGGCTTCTACTACGACTTCGAGTTCCCGGAGCCGATCTCGGACGCCGATCTGCCCGCGATCGAGGCCGAGGTGAACCGTGAGCTCAAGGCAGGCCGCACGTGGGAACGCGAGGAGATCTCGCGCGACGAGGCCAAGGCGCGCTTCGCAGCCGAGAACGAGCCGTACAAGGTGGAGCTCGTCGACACCGCCGAAGGCGACATCACGCTCTACACGCAATCATCGGATGCGGGTGCGGAGTTCACCGACCTCTGCCGCGGCCCGCACCTCCAGAACTCCAAGCCGATCAAGGCGTTCAAGCTCACCTCCCTCGCCGGCGCGTACTGGCGCGGGGACGAGCACAACAAGCAGTTGACGCGCATCTACGGCACCGCGTTCTATTCGCAGGCGGACCTCGACGCGCAGCTCGAGCGGCTCGAGCAGGCGCGCGCGCGCGATCACCGCAAGCTCGGTCCGCAGCTCGACCTGTTCCACCTGTCTGATCACTCGCCGGGCTCGCCGTTCTGGCACCCGAAGGGGATGGTCATCTGGAACGCGCTCGAGGATGTGCGCCGTCGCGAGAACGCGCAACGCGGCTACCTCGAGGTGAAGACTCCGCTCCTCTACGACAAGGAGACCTACGTCACCTCGGGGCACTTCGAGAACTACGAGGAGAACATCTTCTGGGTACAAGGCCACGAGGAATCCGACGACCGCCGCCTCGCGCTGAAGCCGATGAACTGCCCGGGCCACATGATCCTCTTCGGATCGCGCCTGCGGAGCTACAAGGACTTGCCGATGCGCTTCGCCGAGTCGTCGACGCTGCATCGCGACGAGAAGGGCGGGACGCTCCACGGCCTGCTGCGCGTGAAGCACATCACGCAGGACGACGCCCATATCTTCTGCACGGCTGAGCAGATCGAGGACGAGATCTTCGGCTGCCTCGACTTCGCCTCATACCTCTACGACCTGTTCGGGATGGATGCGCGGTTCGAGCTGTCCACGCGGCCCGACCACAAGCTCGGCACCGATGAGGAGTGGGACTTCACCGAGGGAGCGCTCCGTGCTGCGCTCGAGCGCCGCGGCATCGAGTACGCGACGAACGAGGGCGACGGGGCGTTCTATGGTCCGAAGATCGACCTGCACATGACCGACGCGCTTGGCCGCTCGTGGCAGATGGGGACGATCCAGCTGGACGCTCAGATGCCCCAGCGCTTCGAGCTCTCCTACATGGGCGCCGACAACCAGGAGCACTTCCCGTACGTCGTCCACCGGGCGCTGCTCGGGTCGCTCGAGCGGTTCATCGGGATTCTCACCGAGCACCACGCCGGCGCCTTCCCCTACTGGCTCGCGCCGGTGCAGATCCGCGTCATCCCGGTGGGTGAGGGCAACCGGGAAGCGGCCGCGGATCTGGCGGCCCGGCTCCGGCCCGCCCGCGTCGAGGTCGACGCGTCCGACGACACCGTCGGCAAGCGGATCCGCACCGCCGAGATCGACAAGATCCCGTTCGTGATCGTCTACGGCGCCAAGGAATCCGACGATTCGCTCGCGATTCGGGAGCACGGAGGCGAGCAGAGCACCCTCTCGCTTGCCGAATTCCGGGCAAAGATTGCTACGCTGGAGCCCTGGCAAGCAGGGGCGGAACCGTCTCTCACCTCCTAGCTCACGCTTCGGAGGTTCAATCTGTGTTCGAGACCACTCAGGTTGATGAGACCCTCTGCCGTTGCAAGTCAACGGTTTTTCCATTTTCTGAGGAGGTCACAACGAGCTTGGTGAAGATCATTTGAGGCCGCGCAGGCGTTCCGGGTTCGAACCGCCGCGCCGTCCCGAGCCCCAGACGCGCATCAACGATGCGATTCGCGTCCCCAAGGTGAGGCTGATCGGCGAGGACGGCGAGCAACTCGGGCTGAAGACCACAGACGAAGCGCGCGAGTACGCATACGGGAAGAACCTCGATCTCGTCGAGGTTGCTGCCCAGGCGGATCCCCCGGTTGCCCGGGTCATGGATTACGGGAAGTACAAGTACGAGTTGGAGCAGAAGGCGAAGCTCGCCCGGAAGCACCAGACGCAGATCAACGTCAAGGAGATCAAGCTCAGACCGAAGATCGGAATTCACGACTACGACACCAAGAAAGGCCACGTCGAGCGCTTTTTGAACCAGCGCGCGAAGGTCAAGGTGACGATCATGTTCCGGGGTCGCGAGCGCGAGCATCCGGACCGCGGGCGCGACTTGCTGATGCGCCTCGCGGATGACGTCAAGGAGATCGGCCTCATCGAGACCCAGCCGCTGCTCGAAGGGCGGAACATGACCATGGTGCTCGGCCCAACAAAGAACGCAGGAGTCAAAAGAGATGCCGAAAATGAAGACACGCTCGGGAGCCAAGAAGAAGTTCAAGGTGACGGGCACGGGGAAGCTGATCCGGCGGGCACAGATGTCGGGGAAGCTCATGAACAAGTCGCAGAAGCAGAAGCGCCAGTTCAGTAAGGATCAGCCGCTCGACGAGGCGAACAAGAAGACCGTCAACCGGATGCTGGGGAGGCGCTAGCCATGGCGCGCGTCAAGCGGTCGGTTCATGCGCGCAAGAAGCGCCGCAAGGTCCTCGAGCAGGCCAAGGGCTACTGGGGACTCAAGAACAGCAACTACACCTACGCGAAGGAGCAGGTCGAGCGCTCGCTCGCGTACGCATACCGCGACCGGAAGGTGCGGAAGCGTGAGTTCCGGAAGCTCTGGATCATGCGCATCAACGCGGGCGCTCGCGCGAACGGCCTCTCGTACAACCAGTTCATGTCCGGCTTGAAGATCGCGAACGTCGAGCTCGACCGAAAGGTGCTCGCCGACCTGGCAGCCACCGACCCCGGCAAGTTCAGCGAGATCGTCGAGCAGGCCAAGTCGGCTCTCGCCGCCGCGAAATAACGCGCACGGCCGAGTCGCGTCAACACGAGATCTTCGAGCGGCAGGCCGCGTACTGCGACGGTCGCTCGCCGCTCTACGCCGATCTCTGCCGCCGGCTCGCGGACGACCCGCGGGTCGGCACGCTCGCGCCCGACCTTGCCTGGGACTACCCGCTCCGCCTGCTTGGCGGGCTGCACTACCTCGTGCTCGCCGGGGACGCGACCTGGGCGGAGGTTGGCACGGCACTCGAGCAGCATGCCGAGTTCCTCACGCGTTGGACCGCGGAGCAGGGTGTGCAGACGAACGAGGTGCAGCGTTCGTGGGGCATCCTCCCGGGCTTCCTGTCTCTCGCCGACGGACGCCCGTTCGATCTGCTCGAGCTCGGCCCGTCGGCCGGGCTCAACCTCGTCTGGGACCGGTATCGCTACCGCTACTCGACGGGCGACTGGGGCGAGAGCGGGCTCGAACTCGCCGGTGACGATCGCGTGCCGCCGCCCGCAGCGTTGCTTGGGCGCCGGGTCGAGGTAGCGCGACGGCGCGGCGTCGACCTGAGCCCCATCGATGCAACGACCGAGCACGGCGCGCGACTTCTGCAGTCGTTCGTGTGGGCCGACCAGACGACGCGGCTCGACCGGCTGCGCCGGGCGATCGATGTCCTGCGCGAGGATCCGCCGGAGTTGACCCGTGGCGATTACGTCGAGGCTCTGCCGGCGCTCCTCGCCGATCGGCTGCCGGGAACGCAACTCGTCGTCTTCCAGACCGCGTCGACGATGTACCTCGAAGATGACGGCCTGCGCCGTTTGGCCGAGGTGCTGTACGAAGCGTCGCTCGCCGAGCCGCTCGTCTTCCTCGGCACGGGGCCGTCGCCCGCGGACGACGGCTATGGACTCGAGATCCAGCAGCTTCCCGCCGGCGAACGGACACGCCTCGCCGTCTTCGACTTCCACGGCGAGTGGCTCGAGTGGGGCGTGTAGGTGGGCCCACCGTGATTGCGTCGAAGGACAACGACCGGCTGAAGCTCATCCGCAAGCTGCATGCGAAGTCGTGGCGAGACAAGCTCGGGCTCTTCTTCGTCGAGGGCGAGGATGCGGTCGCAGCAGCGACCGCGGCTCCCGTCGACCTGCTGCGCGCAGAGGAGGACGTCGAGGCGAAGCTGCTTGCCGATGTCGCGAGCGCTCCCCACCCGCCGCGTGTTGTGGCCGTCTACCGTCGTGCCGACCTGCCGGCCTGGGAGGAGCGCGACGCGACGCTTGCGCTCTGGCGCCTAGCCGATCCGGGGAACGTCGGCACGCTGATCCGCACGGCGGACGCCTTCGGGGCCGCCGTCGCCCTCTCGGACGGCTGCGCCGACCCGACCTCGCCGAAAGCCCTGCGCGCGAGCGCCGGCTCGATCTGGCGCGTCCCACTCGGTCATTGGCCAGAAGGGGCGTCAAGTAACAGACTGTTACAAAGTCCTCCGAGCGCTGCGCCGGTCGAACCTCCACCTAGTAACAGTCTGTTGCAAGGAGCGGTTCGGGTCGCCCTCGACGCGCATCGGGGGACGGTGCTGGCGGAGCTCGACCTGTCCGGGCGGGTCGTCTTCTTGCTCGGCGCGGAACGGGAGGGGCTGCCGGCCGACGTTGAGCGCGACGTCGAGGCGCGCATTCCGATCAGCGGCGCCGAGTCGCTGAATGTCGCCGCGGCCGGTGCGATCGCGCTCTACGAGTGGCGGCGGCAAACCCAGACCGAGTCCTCGCCGCCTGTCCACGGCGAGCCGTCGAACCAACCGTAGAGCGCCTCGAGCTCGAACCCCTCCTCGGCGAGGAGCGTCCGCCACTCAGGCACCGACAGCCAGGCGAGGGACATCTCGGCTTCGCCGTCCGCGCCGCGAACGCGGAGGATCAGCGTCCTCGTCTGCTCGTTCCAGTCCGCGCGTTCCCAGATGCCCGGCTCGCGCTCGAGCCAACGGCCGTGCGTGTCGGCGATGTCGTCGGGCGCGGGCGTGAACACGTCGAAGACGAACCGGCCTTCGGGTGCAACGTGCTTGCGCGCGGCGCGCAGGGCGGCGCGCCGGTCGATGTCGGTCTCCATGTGCAGCAGCGAGCGGAACGGGATCGCGACCAGCGGGAACACACCGTCGACGGGTGGATCGCGCATGTCGCCCTGACGCAGCTCCACGAGCTCGGTGACCCCCGCGAGCTCCGCACGCTCCCGCGCGACCTCGAGCATCCCGGCGGATGTGTCGACGCCGAGCACGGAGACGCCTGCGCTCGCCACCGGGACGGCGATCCGGCCGGTGCCGACGCCAAGCTCGAGCACAGGGCCACCGGCGTGCAGCGCCTGCTCGACATAGAACGCGACATCCTCGACCACCGTCCGCGACCACGGGTCGTAGATCCGGGCGATCTGGTCATAGGCCGACATGCTCGCTATCGTTCCAGCAATGCAGGTGACGGCGATGACCTCGTTTACGCGGCCCCGGTGCGCAGCCGGGGGCGCCGCCTGCTAGCGCTCCTCCAAGCCGCACCGGGGCCGCGAGTCCCTGTCGAGCGAAGAAGGAGGATGCAACGTTGGATAGTGTCGCCGCCGTGAACTGGGAGGCGTACGAGAGCGAAGGGCTGGCCACGATCGGCGCGGCACTCAGCGAGGCCGAGCTCGACGAGGCACGTGTCCACTACCTGGGGCGCAAGTCGGACCTGGCGCAGGCGTTGCGCGGAGTGCGCGACCGCGACAGCGGCATGCTGCTGAACGGCGTCCGGTCGCGCCTCGAAGCCGCGGTCGAAGCTCGAGAGGCAGCGTTGAAGCAACTCGCCTACGAGGCGGCTGCCGACTCGGGCATCGATGTGACGATCCCCGGCACGCCGGTCGTGCGCGGGCGCCTGCACCTCCTGACGCAGGTGAGGCGCGAGATCGAGGACATCTTCCTCGGCCTCGGCTACGAGGTCTGGGATGGTGACGAAATCGCGACGGTGTGGGAGAACTTCGACGCGCTGAACGCCGACCCCGGCCACCCCTCGCGCTCGCCTGCCGACACGTTCTATCTCGACGACAACACCGTGCTGCGCACGCAGACCTCTCCCGACCAGATTCGCGCCATGCAAGCGCGAACGCCGCCGATCTACATGATCTCGCCGGGCCGCGTGTACCGCCGCGACACGCCGGACGCCACCCACTCGCCGACCTTCCTGCAGGTCGAGCTGCTCGCCGTCGACAAGGGCCTGACGCTCGCAAACCTGCAAGGCACGGTGCTGCATTTCTTCCGCGCGCTCTTCGGTGCCGAACGGGAGGTGCGCATGCGCACCAGCGAGTTCCCGTTCACCGAGCCGTCGGTCGAGTTCGACGTGACGTGCTTCATCTGCGGCGGCGCCGGCTGCGCGACCTGCAAGCACTCGGGCTGGATCGAGATGGGCGGCGCCGGCTGGGTCGACCCGCAGGTCTTCCGAAATGTCGACCTCGATCCCGACGTCTGGTCGGGCTACGCCTTCGGCCTCGGGATCGAGCGCATCGCGATGCTGCGGCACGGCCTCCCCGACCTGCGCGCGTTCTGGGAGAACGACCTCCGCGTGCTGGAACAGTTCTGATGCATGTCCCGGCCTCCTGGCTGCGCGAGTACGTTGCGTTCGACTGGCCGCTGGACGAGCTCGCGCGCAAGCTCGTCTTCACGAGCTGCGAGGTCGACCGCATCGTGCGCCGCGGCGTGCCGGACATCGACGGCAACCTCGGTTTCTTCCGCGTCGGCCGCGTCCTCGAAGCCGGCAAGCATCCGAACGCCGACAAGCTGCAGCTGACGAAGGTCGACGTGGGGGAGGGCGAGCCACGTTCGATCGTCTGCGGCGCGTGGAACTTCGGCGCCGGCGCAACGGTCGCTGTCGTGCTGCCCGGCGGAGTGATGCCCGGCGGTGAGTTCACGATCGAGAAGCGCAAGCTCCGCGGCGAGGTCTCCGACGGGATGATCCTCTCCGAGCGCGAGCTCGAACTAGGACAAGATCACGGCGGGATCATGCTGCTGCCCGGCGACCTCGAGCCGGGCACACCGCTTGCCGACGTGTTGCCGGTCGGGGAGGACGTGCTCGAGATCGAGACGCTCTTCAACCGGCCCGACCTGATGTCCGTCTACGGGATCGCCCGTGAAGTCGCCGTGCTCACGGGTGCGGATCTGGCGCCTTTGCCGGGAGTCGATCCGAAGCGCGACGGCGACGAGCCGGTGGAGATCGCGATCGAGGATCTCGAGCGGTGCCCGCGTTACGTCGGCCGCCTGTTCCGCGACGTGCGCCTCGGCGAGTCGCCCGCGTGGCTCAAGTCGCGGCTGCTCGCCGCGGGCATGCGACCCATCTCGAATGTCGTCGACGTGACGAACTACGTGATGCTCGCGCTCGGCAGCCCGCTGCACGCGTTCGACTACGAGTCGCTCGCCGGTGGCCGCATCATCGTGCGCCGCGCCGGGCCGGGTGAGGAGCTCGAGACGCTCGACGGAACACAGCGCAAGCTCGATCCGGAGGATCTCGTGATCGCCGACGCCGAGAAGCCCATCGCGATCGGCGGCGTCATGGGAGGCGGGAACACCGAGGTCTCGGACGCCACGACGAGTGTGCTGCTCGAAGCGGCGAACTTCGAGCCGCTGACGGTGTTGCGCAGCGGCGAGCGTCACCGCATGCGCACCGAGAGCCAGACGCGCTGGGAGAAAGGTGTCGATCCGGAGCTCGCGGGACCCGCTGCCACCTACGCGTCCCAGCTTCTGGTCGAACTGGCCGGCGCGCGTTGGACGGGCGAGGCCGACGTCCGTGGCGAGCTGCCGCCGCCCCCTGTCGTGCGCTACGACCCGGCGTACGCAAATGCGGTGCTCGGCCTCGAGATCGCCGAGGGCGAGCAGCGTGAGCGGCTCACCGGCTTGGGGTTCGACGTGACGGACGACTGGACGGTGACGACCCCGTCGTGGCGCGCGCGTGACGTCCGGCGCGACATCGACCTCGTCGAGGAAGTCGGGCGCTTCCGGCTCGAGGACGTGCCGGCGGCGCTCCCGGTCCGGCAGGCGATGTTCGGGCGGCTGACGCACTTCCAACGCCTCCGTCGAGTCGTCGAGGACGTGCTCGTCGGGGCGGGCTTCTACGAGGCGTATACGTATTCGCTGCAGGCGACCGACCCCGACCCGAATGCGATCGAGCTGCCGGTGCCGCTCACCTCGCAGCAGCGGCTGCTGCGCACCACGCTCGGTGTCGGCTTGCTCGGTGCCGCTGCGCACAACGTTGCGGCGGGGAACGACGACGTCGCGCTCTTCGAGGTTGCGCATGTCTACCTGCCGACCGGTACGGCGGTTCCCGACGAGCGCTGGCGGCTCGGCGGCATCGTCCGCGGCGATCTGTTCCGGGCGAAGGGCGCGGTCGAGGCGATTTTCACCGCCCTTCACATCGAGCCGGTCTTCGAGCGGGGGCGCGTACTGCCGGGCCTGCCGATCGGCGCCACGGTGCAGAGCGGGTGGATCGCGGAGCACGGACCGCTATCGCTCGACGGCCGGTGGGCCGCGTTCGAGCTCGACCTCGAGGAGTTGTTCTCGTTCGTGCCGGAGCGGATCCTCTATCGCGACGTGATCACCTATCCGCCGCTCCGACTCGACCTTGCATTCGTCGTCGACGAAGGGTTGCCAGCCGGTGAGCTGATGGCCGCGATGCGCGCAGCGGCCGGCGACGAGCTGCGCGAGCTGCGGTTCCTCAGCGACTATCGCGGCGATCCGATCCCGGTAGGGAAGAAGTCGGTCGCGGTCGCGGTCGCGTTTCAGTCGCCGGAGCGGACGCTCGAGGACGCCGACGGAGCGCGTCTGCGCGAAGCGATCGTGAAGCACCTCGCTGAGCAGTTCGGCGCGACCCTGCGGACGTGAGGACCCCGCAACGACCTGGAAGTGGTCTCGTTATGACGTTCGATGAGCCTCGCGACGAGCGGCCCCCTCAACCAGGTTCCGCTCTTTGAACCTGGTTTGATGAGTTTCGCCCCGCGACGACAAACTCGGCAACCTGGTTGAGACGACAACTCGGCAACCTGGTTAAAGAACGAACCAGGTTGCTTACGTGCGGCGGACGGGCGCCGTCAGTCCAGCGTGCTCGCCACCGGCGGCCCGGATGTCAGCGGCTCGGTCGAGCTCGGAGTTCAGTTCCGCGCCGAAGAGGATCGCCCACGCCGTGTAGTTCAACCAGAGCAGCAAGATCACCCCGGCTGCAAGTGACCCGTACGTCTTCGAGTAGCTGCCCGCGAATGTCACATAGAGCGTGAAGAGCCCTGAGAGGGCGAGCCACATGACGGCCCCGACGAGTGAGCCCGGCGTGACCCATCGCCAGCAACGCTTGTCGTCGTCCGGCGCGAAGTAATAGACGAACGCGAAGAGGAGAAGCACTGCGGCGAACGCGACGGGCCAGCGCAGGATCGCCCAGAGCCAAGTGAAGGCGCCGCCGAGCTGCGCCTTGTCGGCGATCGCGTGCCCGAGCGGTGCCCCGAAGACGATCAGCAGAGCGAGCGCCACGATCGTGGCGCCGAAGAGAAACACGAGCATGATCGCGATCCCGCGCACCTTCCAGAACGGGCGCGTCTCGAGGCGCTCGTACGCGCGGTTCACCGCCTTGATGACCGAGCCCATCGCGCCGCTCGCAGCCCAGACTGCACCGACGCCGCCGAGTAGGAGCGCCACGATCTGTGTGCCGCCCTGTGAGTCTCGCTGCAGCCCCTCGATGAAATGAATGACGCCGTGGGGCGCCACCGTGCCGAGAAACGATTGCACCTGATCGAAGAGATGAAGCACGCCGAGCAGACCCAGCAGGAAGGCCACCGCCGGGAAGAACGCGAGCAGCGCGCTGTATGCGACTTCCTGCGCGAGTCCCATGCAGTCATCTGACAGGAACCGCGAGCCGGTTCGCTTGATGACCGAGATCCATTCGGCGCGCGAGAGCCGCTGCGGCGCGCGCGGTACGTGCCCGACGTTCGCCAAGTCAGTCTCGGTTGCGGAGCGACCAGCGTCCGACGCGGGCCGTCTCGTGCCCGTCGCGTCCGCGGCGTGCGAAGTAGCGCATCGTCGCCCCGATGCCCCCGGCGAGGAGGAAGCCGGCCGATGCGGCACCGCCGGCGACCAGAGGAAGCTTCGTCTTCAGCTTGCCGGTGAGGTTCGCCGCGTGCCCAAGCTCACCGCGAAGCTGCTCGACCGCGCCGGCGAGCTGCTCGCGCTCGGCCGCGAGGTCGGTCCGAATCTGCTCCTGGGTGCGGGCAGCAGCGGCCATCAGCGCTTCAGCGCCGCCTGCGTGAGCTTTGCCTCGTGGATCGCCTGCTGCGGGACGGGTGGCGTGCCCTTCTTGATGCGCCCGAGGGCCAACGCGCCGAACGTCCCGCTGAGCACGAGGAGTGAGACCGTGACGATCAGCAGGGCGAGCCACGTTGCGAGGAAGGTCGCGAGCGCAGCGGCAATCGTCGCAAGGAGGAAGCCGATCATGAACAGGCCGAGGAGCCCCGCACAGACTGCGAGAGCGATACCGAGCCCAAGTGCGCCGATCTTCTTCTTCAGTTCGAGGGTCGCAAGCTCGATCTCGAGCCGCGCGATCGACGACGCATGCTCCGCCACCTGCTTCACCGCGCCGCCGACGCCGCCGTTTCTTTCGCGCGGGCTAGTCGTGGGGGTGGGCATGGCCCCGCCAATCGATCGTC
>JBAQHS010000068.1:0-3554 GCA_049288455.1 Gaiellaceae bacterium
CCAACCGAGCGCCTCGTAGAACGCGCGCGCTCGCGCCAAGTCGGCGACGCCGAGCGTCACCAGGCTGAGACGCTGCTCCATCGAGCGATTCTAGATCCGCTGGCACAATCGGCGGGTGAGCTCTACACCGGATCTGCGCGAACTGACCGACGCCGACGTGCCCGTCGTCGAGCACCTCTGGCAGCTCTACTCGCACGACATGTCGGAGGTACGCGGGACGCTGCCGAACGACGAAGGCCTCTACAAGGCGGGCCGCCTCCCGGGCTATCTCGAGGACGACGGCACGGCGGGCTATCTGATCTCATACGACGGCGCGCCTGCGGGCTTCGCGTTCGTCACCGGCCTCGACACCGACCTGCGGCACATGGGCGACTTCTTCGTCGTGCGCGCGGTGCGTCGCAAGGGCGTCGGCTACCGCGTCGCGCGCGGGCTGCTCGACCGCCACCCCGGCTCCTGGGAGATCGGGTTCCAGGGCTCGAACAGCGGAGCGCCGGAGTTCTGGCGGCGCCTCGCGTCCGACGCCGTCGGCGACGACTGGGTCGAGGAACGGCGGCCGGTTCCGAACAAGCCGCACATCCCGCACGACCACTTCATCCTCTTCAGCGTCGGCTAGACCTTCTAGGCCGCGCGGCCGACGACTTCGAGCTGGCCTGCGGCGTAGCTCGTCTCGAGGTCGCTCGTGACGCGGCCTATCAGCTTCAGCGACGCCTGGTTGTCGGTGCTGATCGTCGCGCTCAGCCGCTCGATGCCCGCAGCGCGCGCGTCGCATGCGAGGCGGTCGACGAGCACGCTCCCGATGCCGCGGCCCTGCCACTCGTCGCCGACCGCGAATGCGATCTCGCCGAGCGCCGGATCGTCCAGATCGCGAACGAGCCGTGCGATGCCAACCGGCTGACCGTCGATGAGCGCGACGAGCACCAGGTGCCGGTCGTCGACGCGGGAGAGCGTGTCGAGCTCCGCCGGCGTCAGCACGTTCTTCGCCCCCCCGAAGCGGAGCAGCCGCGACCGCGGCCCGAGCTGGTCGAAGACGGCCTGCACGGCCGTTGCCTCGCCGTTCCGCAGCGGGCGAACCGTGATGCCCCTGATGAGCTCCGTTCTCATGGCTTCCAGGGTGGCAGCTGGGAATGGCCCGGCGCGTCGGCCCGACGGGCCATCTTGTTCGTATGGCCCGTGCGGGCCATTAGCCTTCACCTACATGGATCACGACATTCGCTTTCTCGAGTTCGAAGGGCGGCGTCTTGCGTATTCGACCTACGGCGAGGGGCCGCCGTTGGTTTTTGGGCCGCGCTGGGTGAGCCACCTCGAAGAGGAGTGGGACGACCCGCGCCAGCGCGCCTTCTACGGCGAGATGGCACGGACGCACCGCGTTGTGCGCTTCGACCGGATCGGCTGCGGCCTCTCGTCGCGCGAGCTCGAGCCGCGGCCGACGATCGAGTCGGAGTCGCGGCAACTCGAGGCCGTGATCGAGGCGACCGGCGACCCCGCGATCGTCTTCGCGACGTCGTGCTGTTGCCTCGCCGCGTCGCAGCTCGCGGTGCGACGGCCGGAGCTCGTGCCGAAACTTGTGTTCTTCGGTGGCTACGCGTCGCGGAACGACATCCCCGACGCGACCCGTCGCTCACTCGTCGAGTTCATCCGCACGAACTGGCGGCTCGGCGCGCAGATGCTCGCAGGCCTCTTCGATCCGCATGCGAGCGGCGACGAGATCGCCGAGCACACGCGCATGCAGCGCGCAGCCGCGAGCGCCGAGGCCGCAGCGATCTTCCTCGAGCTCGACGTCAGCGCCGACCTGCGCAGCGTGCTGCCGCACGTCCAGACGCCCGCGCTCGTGCTGCACCGGCGCGGTGACCGTACCGTGCCGATCGGCCGCGGCCGCGAGCTCGCGTCGCTGCTGCCGAACGCACGCTTCGTGCCGCTCTCGGGTGACGCGCACCTGCCCTACCTCGACGACCAGCGCGAAGTGATGCGCGCGCTCGCCGGCTTCCTGCACAACGACCTCGTGCCCGAGCTCGACGGCGCCTCGCCGCTCACCTCCCGCGAGACCGAGGTGCTGCGCCTCGTCGCGACCGGCATGAACAACAAGGAGATCGCCTCGACGCTCGTGCTCAGCGAGCACACGGTGCACCGCCACGTCGCGAACATCCTGCGCAAGCTCGCGCAGTCCTCGCGAGCCGCCGCCGCAACGACGGCCGCCCGCGCGGGACTGATCTAGCCCGATTCGACGGGTGTCCTTCAGACAGGCAAGTCCACGGTTCGTCGGCTGCCGACGACAAGTGGCCTTGCCTGTCCCAACGAGACAGGCAAGCGCACTGAGCAGTGTCTGACACCGGACGTGGCCGCCCGGGGCGCGTGCCCCGCCTTCCTCAACACGCGTCGAGGAACGTGTGCGCGACGCCGAGCCAGTGGTCGACGTCCGCGGCCGTGCGATGGCGGATCGACCAGTCGACCTGGCGCAGGGCCATGTGCGCGACATAGGCACGCAGCGCGTCCGGCGCGGCGCGGCGGCGAGCCTCGTCCCACATTCGTTCGCGCGCGGCGGCCGGCACGCGGGCGACGGTCAGCCCGAACGCGAGCGTCACGAGGTCGAACGCGGCGTCGCCTGAGCGGCAGCCCTCCCAGTCGATCACCGCCGCGACAGCTCCCTCGGCGAGAAGCACGTTTCGGTGATGGAAGTCGACGTGCACGACGTCTTCCGACGGCAGGTCGCCCACCCGCTCTCCGACACCGCGGATCGTCTCGAGCAGGGCAGCCGTACGCCGGTCGTAGTCGCGGAGCGGCTGATGCACGCAGTACCCGTCGCACCCGTGCAGCAGCGAGCCCGCGATGTAGGCCGACCACTCGCCAGACTCACCGTCGCCCTCGCCCACCTGCAGCCCGTTCAGCTCGAGCAGCGTGTCCACGGTCGCCGCGGAGACGTCGTCACTCACCGTTCCGTCGACGTACTCCTGCAGCATCACCGTCACGCCGCCGAGATCGTCGGCGATCACGTACCGCGGAATCGGGTAGCCCCGCGCTCGCAGCCGCTCGACGACCGCAGCCGCGCGGCGACCCGCAGCCGCATCGCCGTCCCACCACTTCAGGACGAACCGCAGCCCGTCGTCGCCGCGAACGTCGGTGGCGCCCACCTCGCCGCCGGCGAAGACACCGGCCGTATGCAGGTCGAGGCCGCGGTGCTCGCGGATTAGCTCGAGGACCTGCCCAACCGTCAACGCCGCAGGCCGGTGAAGATCGCCCAGCCGAGCGCCGAACGGTCGACGCGGAAGAAACGCGCACGGCGCTCCTCGTGCCGGGCGCGAATCTCGGCAGCGTCCGGGTGGTTCGGCTCCTCGAGGAGCCACTCCTCGACCGCCCGCCAGTGCAGGCTGTAATAGCGATCCCAGTCGTCGCCAGAGGCGGCGATGATCCCCGTCGTCGCGAACCCGGCGCCCTCGAAACGCGCCACTGTCTCGGCGAGGCTCACGAAGTCGCCCTCGTGCGCGCCTTCGGGAGGCGGCCACTGGTGCCAGAACGGCTCGCCGATCGCGACCGCACCGCCGGCGCGCACGGCCGGACGC
>JBAQHS010000069.1:0-7162 GCA_049288455.1 Gaiellaceae bacterium
TAGCCGACCGCGATCGCGTTCACCGATGCGATCAGCACCGCGCCCGCCGCGATGTCCTTCGCAAGCTTCGCCATCGGATCGAAGGACGTCGTCGCGATGTCGATCGCAGCCTCCACCGCAGTGTTGATCATCTCGGCGATGAGAACGAACGTGATCGAGATCAGCAGAGCGATCAGCTCGAGCTTCGTCACGTTCACGATCAGCGCCGTGACAATGACGATGAACGCGACCGCGAGGTGGATGCGCATGTTCCGCTGCGTGCGCAGCGTGTGGATGATCCCCTCGAACGCGAAGTTGAAGGAGTCGAGAACGCCGGGGGCACGGCGTGCGCTCATGCGAGCAACTGCCCCTCGCGCGCTTCCATCTCGTCGCCGTGGTCGTAGCCGAGGAGGTGGAGCAGGCCGTGCGCGAGCGGCCAGCGCCAGTCGTCGCCGACCACCTGCGGGCAGAGCACAACATCGCCGAGCGCACGTGGAACGCCCTCCGGCAGCTCGTCGCGCCCGTCGATCGGGAACGAGAGCACGTCGGTCGACTCGTCGACGCCGAGGTGATCGCGCTTCAGGCCGCGCATCTCCTCCGGGCCGACGAACGCAAGCCCGAGCTCCCCGTCGTCGATGCCTTCCGCGCGCAGCACCCGGCGGGCGAGCTCGACGGCTCCCGCCTCGTCGACCTCTGCCCCGCTTCGATTGTCCACCTCCACCGAGATCATCGGTTGCGCTCTTCGGTGTGCTCCTTGTACGCCTCGACGATGCGCTGCACGAGCTTGTGGCGAACGACGTCCTTGTGACCGAACTGCGTGAACGAGATGCCGTCGATGTCCTGCAGCACGTCCTGCACGTGGACGAGGCCCGAGCGCTGCTCGCGCGGCAGGTCGATCTGCGTGACGTCGCCCGTGACGACCACCTTCGACCCGAAGCCGAGGCGCGTCAGGAACATTTGCATCTGCTCGGGCGATGTGTTCTGCGCTTCGTCGAGGATGATGAAGCTGTCGTTCAGCGTTCGCCCACGCATGAACGCGAGCGGCGCAACCTCGATCGTCCCGCGCTCCATCAGGTTCATCGCCTTGTCGGGCTCGAGCATGTCGTAGAGCGCGTCGAACAACGGACGCAGGTATGGGTCGACCTTCGCGAGCATGTCGCCGGGCAGGAAGCCGAGACGCTCACCTGCCTCGACGGCGGGCCGCGTGAGGATGATGCGCGCGACCTCGCGCTCATGCAGGGCCGCAACGGCGCAGGCCATCGCGAGGTAGGTCTTGCCGGTGCCGGCCGGGCCGATCCCGAACGTGACGGTCGAGCGCCGGATCGCGTCGATGTACGCCTTCTGGCCCACGGTCTTCGGTGCGATCTTCTTGCCGCGATGCCGCCAGACGACGGCGTCGAAGACCTCGCGCACGTCCTGGCCCGCCTCGACGGCGCCGAGGACAGCATCGACGGTGTGGGCGCCGATCTGGTGGCCGCCCTCGACAAGCTCCACGAGCTCGTCGACGAGCGCGCGGGCTTCGGCGACGTGCGCCTCGTCGCCCTCCAGGGTCAGCTGGTTGCCACGCAGCCGGATGGTGCACTGCATGCGTTCGCGCATGGCGGCGAGCACGCCGTCGGAGATCCCGGCCAGTTCGGCCGCGACCGCATTCGAGACATCGAGCGTTTCCTGCACGGGTGCAGTGTAGGTTGCCCCCATGGGGCGGAAGTGGTGGACATTGCTGACGGTCTGCGTGGCCACCTTCATGCTCTTGCTCGACATCACGATCGTCAACGTGGCCCTGCCTGCGATCGAGAAGGCCCTCCACGCCTCGTTTTCCGACCTCCAGTGGGTGGTCGACGCCTACGCACTCGCGCTCGCGACCTGCGTCCTGACCGCCGGCGCGCTGGCCGACCTGTTCGGCCGCAAGCGCCTGTTCGTGATCGGGATCATCCTCTTCACGATCGCGTCGGCCGCCTGCGGGATCGCCGGCGACCCGCTCTTCCTGATCATCGCGCGGGGCGCCCAGGGCATCGGCGGCGCGACGATGTTCGCCACCGCGCTCGCGCTGCTCTCGCAGGAGTTCCACGGGAAGGAACGCGGCACCGCGTTCGGTATCTGGGGCGCGACGATCGGGCTTGCAGTCGCGATCGGGCCGCTCGTCGGCGGAATGCTGACCTCGTGGCTCTCGTGGCGCTGGATCTTCCTCGTCAACATTCCGATCGGCGTCGTCGCCGTGGCGCTCGCGGTTGCCCAGCTGCGGGAATCGAGCGACCCGGAGCACAGCCGCCTCGACCCGGTCGGGCTCGTGACGCTGACAAGCGGCCTCTTCTGTCTGATCCTCGCGTTAATCGAGGGCAACTCACACGGCTGGTCGAGCGGCCTGATCATCGCCCTGCTCGTCGCCGCGACGGTGCTGCTCGCTGCGTTCGTCGTCTCGCAGGCTGTCCAGTCGACGTCGATGGTCGACCTCGCGCTCTTCCGCCGGCCCGCGTTCGTCGGCGCGCAAATCACCGCCTTCGCGATCTCGTCGACGCTCTTCGCGATGTTCCTGTACCTGACGCTCTACCTCCAGGATGTGCTGCGGCTCTCGCCGCTCCAGACGGGCGTCCGGTTCCTGCCACTGAGCCTCGTCTCGTTCGTTGCCGCGCCGGTGGCGGGACGGCTGTCTGCCCGCGTTCCGATTCGCCTGCTCCTCGGCTCAGGGCTCGCACTCGTCGCGCTCTCGATGTGGCTGATGAGCGGCATCTCGGTTACTTCTGGCTGGACGACGCTCCTGCCCGGCTTCATCGTCGGCGGCATCGGCATCGGGCTCGTCAATGCACCGCTCGCGACGACCGCCGTCTCGACCGTGCGGCAGGAGCGGGCCGGCATGGCGTCAGGCCTGAACAACACCTTCCGGCAGCTCGGGATCGCAACCGGCATCGCCGCGCTCGGCGCGATCTTCCAGAGCAAGGTCGGCTCCGCCGGATTCGGTGCTGGGCATCTGCCGGATGCGGCACGCGCGACGTTCATCTCGGGGCTGAACGCGATTCTCGAGGTCGGCGCCGTCGTCGCCGCGATCGGTGCGGTGCTCGCGTTCGTGCTCGTCCGGCGGAAGGACTTCGTCGCGAGCGGGCCGCCGCCGCCGGCCGCCGCCGCCGCCGAGTCATAGCCGCGCGGAGAACTCCGTGACCGAGTCGACGATCTGCTGGAGGTGCTCGATCGCCGCGAGCCCGTGGTCGGCACCGTCGAGCTCGAGGACGTCGGGCGAGATCTCGCGGGCGACCGCCGGGCTCCAGGTCGGGTCGTCGGTGCCGCCGACGAGCAACGCAGGCGCCTTGCGAGCGCGAAGCGCCTCGACGCATTCGGGACGATTGAGGAGGGGCGTCAGCCAGATCGCCGCCAGCTCGCGTTCCGAAACGAGTGGTGCTGCATGCGTGGTGATCGATTTCGCCGTCAGGAGCCGCACCTCGCCCGCGTAGTCGAGCGCGGCGCGCGCGCGGGAGATCGCCCACTCCTCGCGTGCGACGTCGACGGAGTAGTCGTCCCAGACCTGGATGACGCGCCACCCCTGGTCCACGAGCGCCGAAACGACGTACGCATTGACCGGCATCCCGCCGAGCATCGCGCCGGGCAGGACGATCGCCGTCCGACTCGCGTCGCCGGCGTACTCGTAGCCGGCACAGATCCCGAGATCGATCGCTGCGATCTCCACGAGTGCTAGGCCAGCTTCTCGCGGACGATCTGGCTCACCGCCGATCCATCGGCGCGACCTGCGATCTGCGGCGTCACATCGGCCATCACACGCCCCATGTCGCGCATGCTCGTAGCTTTGTTCTCGGCAATGGCATCGTCGACGATCCGCTCGATCTCCTCTTCGGCGAGCGGCTCCGGCATGAACTCCTGCAGGATCGCGAGCTCGTCTTCCTCTTGCTGGGCACGTTCCTCGCGCCCGCCGGTGCGAAACGCGTCGGCGGCCTCGCGCCGTTTCTTGCGCTCGCGCTGCAGCACCTGCAGCTCCTCCTCATCGGAGAGCGGCCGTTGCAGCTCCTTTTCCGCCGAGCGGAGGCTCGAGAGGATCAGGCGCAGCGCGTCACGCCGCGCGTTGTCACGCGCGCGCATCGCATCCTTCACCTCGTCCTCGAGCCGCGCGAGGACGCTCATTGCTCGATCACCGCGGTCGCAACGCCCGGAACGTCGGCGTGCGACTCTGCTCCACCGCCGAGGATGTGCCAGTGGAGGTGGAAGATCGTCTGACCTGCGGTCGCACCGACGTTCACGAGCACACGGTAATCGGTCAGCCCGACACTGGCCGCGGTCTCCGCCACGAACTCGAGCATGCGCTTCGTCTCCTTCGCGTCGAAGTCCGAAATCTCACGGAAGGTATCGACATGGCGCACGGGCAGCACGAGGATGTGCACGGGTGCCTGCGGGTTGATGTCGTTGATCGCCACGAATCCCTTCGCCTCGTGGACGTAGGCACCGTTGCGGGCGATGCTGCAGAAGAGGCAGTTCTCACGCGGCTTCGGCACGAACACCCTCCTCGGTGACGGCTGCGCCACGGACGTGCACGAGCTCGCCGACCGGCGCGTCGACGAGCCAGGGTGTGTAGTCGTCGCCGTAGCCCCGGCCGGGGCGGTCGACGAGCACCGTGTCGCTCGCGCCGAGCTTGCCGTGCCAGCGCCGCAGGCAGAGCTCGTGTGAAAGCTCGCGCAGCCTCGCGCCACGCTCCTTCTTCGTCGCCGGTGTGACCGGGTCGTCGGCGGCGGTGACGGTGCCGGGGCGGGGCGAGTACGGAAAGACGTGCACCTTGGTCAGCCCCGCGCGCTCGACGGTGCCGAGCGTGCGCTCGAAGGCGGCATCATCCTCGGCCGGGAAGCCGACGATGACGTCGGAGGTGAGATTGAACTCAGCGGCGAGTGGTTCGAGGCGGCGCAGGTAGGTGGCGGTCGTGTAGCGCCGGCGCATGGCGGCGAGCACTGCGTCGTCGCCGGATTGCAGCGGCACGTGGAGGTGCTTCGTCACGGTCGGCGTCTCGCGCAACGCGGCGACAAGCGCCGCGTCGACGTGGTTGATCTCGATCGAGCTGAGGCGCAGGCGCTCGAGACCGGGTGTCGCGCCGGCGACGCGTACGAGGCGCGGAAGGTCGAAGCCCGCAGCCCGGTCGCGGAAGCAGCCGAGATTGATGCCCGTGAGGACCACCTCGCGGTGCCCTTGTGCGACGCGGCGGCGGATCTCGTCGAGGACTGCGCTCGCGCTGCGGCTTCGCGAACCTCCACGGACGAGCGGGATGACGCAGAAGTTGCAGCTGAAGGAGCAGCCATCCTGGATCTTCACGAACGCGCGCACGCGGTCGATGCGCGCGTCGGCCTGGACGCAGCCGATCGCGCCGACGTCGCCCGCGACGAAGGCAGCCGTCTGCTCGCTCCGCTTCGCGACGACGGTCACGTTCTCGGGCAGGCCGGCGAAGGCAGCACCCTCGAGGTTGGCGCCGCACCCCGTGACGTACACGCGACGATGCGTCCGGGCAGCCCGAGCTGCAGCCTTCCGGCTCTTTGCGAGCGCCTCGTGTGTGACGCAGCAGGTGCTGATCACCGCGACATCAGCGTCCGGGCTCGCCAGCTCGTCGTGGCCGTCGCGGAGCAGCGCCTCGCGGACCTCGTGCACGTCAGCGTGCGAGACCTTGCAGCCGAGGAAGTCGACGCGGAACGTCGCCACGGGTGGATCGTACTCGTGCGCCGTTCTCAGGTCTTGCGATGCACGTCGGCGACCCAGCCGTCGATCTCGACCCGCTCGGCCCGCTCGTACCCGGGCAGGTGCGGCTCCTCGGACATCAAGTAGCCCGAAGTGACGAGGACGTCGGCGCTCGTTCGCTGCGGGAGGGCGAGGACGGCCGGCAGGGAGATGTTCGCGACGACTGTCGCTGCCGCCGGGAGCGGATCCTCGCGCCCGACCAGGCGTGCGTCCACCTCGACGCCGTTCACGGCGGCGTTTCCGAGCGTCGCCTCGATCGAGGCGGTCTCGACATCGACACCGATCACCGGGCCGAAGCCGAGCAGCGCCGCTGCGATCGCGAGCACGCCCGAGCCGCAACCGACGTCGAGCAGTGAGCTCGGCTCGAGCCGCTGGAGCAGCTCGAGGCAGAGCTGGGTCGTCGGATGCGCGCCCGTTCCGAATGCGCGGCCGGGATCGACGACGACGAGGAGGGCGTCGGTGGGCGGAGTCACCCAGGGCGGGCCGATCCAGAGTCGCCCGACACGCACCGGCTGGTGGAACATGCGCCAGCGCTCCTCCCAGCCGCTCTCGACGTCGGCGCTCTCGGCCGCGCCGAAGAAATGCCAGATCTTCTCCTCGCCGGCCGCGTCGGTGTAGGCGACGAGCTCGACACCGCCGTCGCGCTCGACCTCCTCGAACCCCTGGGGGAACAGCTCGATCATGGTCGCGCGCGCCTCCTCGGCGCGCCGTTCGAGAACCTGCACGGAGACGCGGCGCAGGTTGCTCAACGAAATGCGCTCTTCAGCTTGTCGAAGAAACCCTCGTCGTGGCGGTAGGTCTGCTCGTCGCTCGCGAGTTCGAACTCGTCGAGCAAGCGGCGCTGGTCGTCGGTGAGCCGGCGCGGGACCGAGACGTTCACGAGCACACGATGATCGCCGCGCCCGAAGCCCTGGAGCACCGGCATGCCGCGTCCGCGGAGCACACGGACCTCGCCGGGCTGCACGCCGGCCGGCAGCTCGAGCTCCGTCGGTCCGTCGAGGGTCTCGACGGTCATCGTCGCGCCGACCGAAGCCTGCACGATGGTCAGGTCGACCTGCGAGTAGATGTCGTTTCCCTCGCGGACAAAGCGGGCGTCGGGGCGGACGTGCACGAGGACGTAGACGTCGCCGGCGCGGCCACCGAGCGGGGCGGCATGACCCTCACCGGGAACGCGGATGCGCTGCCCATCGTGGATCCCGGCCGGGATCTCGACGCTCAGCTCACGGGTCTCGATCACACGGCCGGCTCCTTCGCAGCCCGGGCACGGATGCTCGACGATCTGCCCACGGCCGTTGCAGGTTGGGCAGGCGGCGGCGCGGACGAACTCGCCGAAGATGCCGCGCGAGACCTGGTGCAGCCGGCCGGACCCCTCGCAGCGGTCGCACCTGATCGGCTTCGTTCCCGGCTCGACCCCGTCCCCGCCGCACGTCGCGCACGGGACCGCGGCGTCGAAAGGCACGCCGACGGT
>JBAQHS010000070.1:0-17551 GCA_049288455.1 Gaiellaceae bacterium
GTGCCGATGATCACGTACAGGACATGGACGACCACGCGGCCCCCATCCCGCGCTCGGAGCTCGAGCGCCGCTTTGAGAACCTGGTTGAGAACATCCCGGGCCTCGTCGTCTACCTCGACCTCGTCCAGCCGGATGATCCCGGTGTCTCCTTGCCTGTCTACATCGGCCCACAGGTCGAGCAGCTGCTCGGCTATCCCCGCGACGCCTGGTTGACCGAGGACGAGCTCTGGCTCGATGTCCTCCACCCGGACGACCGGGAGCGAATGATCGCGGAGGACGTCGCTGCGCGAAGCGCGCTCGCGCCACACTTCGCGGAGTACCGGATGATCGCCCGCGACGGTCGGGTCGTCTGGGTCAGTGAGAAGGCGGCCGTGGTGACCGACGAGCTCACCGGCACCGTGTACTGGCAAGGGCTGATGGTCGACATCACCGACCGGAAGCTCGCAGAGGAAGCGCTTGCGGCGAGCGAGCGTCAGTACCGCTCGGTCTTCGACGCTGCGACAATCGGGCTGATGACGGTCGATCTCGCCGGCAACGTGCTCGAGGCGAACAGCGTCGTCGAGCAGGTGCTCGCACATCCTTCGGGGACGCTCACGGGACTGAGCCTCACGGTCGACCTCGAAGCAGGCGAGGAAGCGCAGCGCCGCCTCGAGGCACTAGCTGCCGGCGAGGAAGAGAGATTCGAGCTCGAGCACCGACTGCGGGCGCATGACGGTTCACCGATCTGGTGCCGCACGGTGATGGCGCTCGTCCGCGACGGAGCGGGACGGCCCGATCATCTGACCGCGATGGTCGAGAACATCGAGGGACGGAAGCGCGCCGAAGCGGAGCTCGTCCACCGCACGATTCACGACGAGCTGACGAAGCTGCCGAACCGGCAGCACTTCCTCGAGCTACTGGCGGCGGCGCGCGAGGGCTCTGCCGACGAGGAACTCGATGTCGGCGTCGTCTTCGTCGATCTCGACAACTTCAAGCACGTGAACGATTCCCTCGGCCACGAAGCCGGGAACGAACTGCTCGTGGCGGTCGCCGCTCGTCTCCGCGGAGCCGTCCGCCCCGCCGACGTCGTCGCTCGCTTTGGCGGCGATGAGTTCCTCGTCCTCGCAGAGCGGCTCAGCGATGCCCGCGACGCGACACAGCTTGCGTGGCGCCTCGCGCACTCGCTGCGCGCACCTTTCCCGGTCGGTGACACGGAGGTCAGCGTCACCGCCAGCTTCGGCGTCGCGACCTCGCGGGATCTCGGTGAAGCCGACGAGGATCTCGTGCGCAAGGCCGACGCCGCGATGTACACCGCGAAGCAACGCGGATCGAACCGCGTCGCCGTCTTCGGCGAGCTCGAGGATCTCGGCACCGCGCTCTCGGCCTGAACGCGCCTCTTGAACTGAGGCGCAGAGGGGTATAGCGTCCCACAGGCTGCGGCAGCCGAGATGCAGACTCGCACGCTTGCCGCCACCGTTCTTCTCGCGTCGCTCCTCGTCGCCGGTGTCGCGTCTGCCTCCGGGGCTTCGACGCCTGTTCTTTACGTGCGGATCGAGGGGACAGCCGGGAACGTCGAAATATCGCCGACGCCGACGCTGCTGCGCGACTGCACGACCTACTGCGCGTACCGGTTGCCGCCGGGAGTCACACAGGGCATCCGGGTGACGGCGCGCTCGTACGGCGGCCGATTCGTGACGTGGGGAACGTACGACCCCCGATTCCCGTCGCCGTGCGCCGGCACGAATCCTGTCTGCGTCGCTTCGCTGACGCAGTCCGCTTCGTTGCGCGCATACTTCAGCCCGATCACGGTCGTCGTGCATGCTGCGACCGGCGGCTCGGCGACGGTCGACGGTCGCTCATGCGGCAGCGGGTGCGGCATCTTCGATTACGGGTCTGTCGTCCACCTCAGCGCGACCGCGAACGGCGGGTATAGCTTCAGCGGCTGGAGTGGAACGTGCGGTCGGATCAGCAACAGCAGCACGTGCGTCGGCACGGTGCACGTGAACATCGAGACCACGGCACTCTTCCGGTGCACCGACCCGAGTGCGTGCAGCAACGAAGGGCCGATCACGACCCCGGTGCCCGTGCACGTGAAAGTCGTTGGCCCCGGGCATGTGCTCGGCCCGGCCGGCTTGAGCTGTGACTTTCGCCGCACATGCACGGTGTCGCGTGACCTCGGGACGCAGGTGACCCTGCGCGCCGTCGCGGACGGCGGAGCATTTCGGTACTGGTCGAGCAACACGGTCGCATGTCGCTCGCTCATCTGCCAGTTCCCGGCCGTGAAGTCCGTGCGGGGATTTGACCCGGTCGTGATCGCAACCTTCAGCTGATCGACGCGGCGCCGCGGAACGTTTCACTGACGACCCGGTGCGCAGGGCTGTCGTCGTGCGAGTTCGCGGGTGCGATCGTGACCTCGACGCGATAAAGGCTGCTCGTGCGCGGCAGCGCGATGAACGCGCTTGCGCAACCGCACACGTCCCCGCGATGAGTGAAGCGCTTCAGGTCATCGATCGGCCGACCGACCGGGATCTGACCAGGCTCGCGGAGCAACGTGTACCGGAGGCGGTAGAGCGTCCCGACTGCAACCTTCGGCGCGCTGATGTCGTAGTCCACCTCGACGCCGAGGACGTTTGCGGACGCTGAGTGCTCGATCGTCCTCGCAGCAGCGGGATGCTCCGGCTCGACATTCCGCTTCGCCCACAATGCGTAGGTCTCACGATGGATGCTCGGCCGTTGGATCGTCAGCCGTAGCGTCGAAACGGGATCGACCGGGGCCTCGCCCCCGAAGAGCGAGCTGACGCCGTGGAACGCGAGCAGAGCGATGCCGACGATCGACGCGAGCGCGCCGGCGACCGCGCCGGCCTGGAGCACGATCGTGGTCGCACTTCGTCTCGGCGCGTTGGCCGGCGCCGTGGCGGGGCTTGCGCCGTCGGCCGCATCGTTCGGAGCCGCAGAGGTGACGTCTGGCACGAGAACCTCCTGCTTTCACCGAGTCTATCGCCGTCTCCGAAGCCGGTGAAGTACGCGAGACAGTCGCCTACGAGGCAGCCCGCGGGCGGCCGTCACGATCAGAGCGCCTCGGCGTGCTGGACGATCCCCCCGTCGACGTAGTAGGTCGAGCCGGTGACGTACGACGCCCGGTCGGAGGCGAGGAAGAGCGCGACCTGCGCCACCTCCTCGGCATTCCCCATCCGTTGCAGCGGAACGAGCTCCTGGAGGCGCTTGAGCTTCACCGGATCCGCGAGGGTCGCCGCATTGATCGGCGTTGCAATTGCCCCGGGCGCGACGTTGTTGACGCGGATCCCGTACGGCGCGAGCTCGAGCGATGCGTTGCGCATGAGCATCCGCAGGCCGCCCTTCGCGACTGCGTAGGGAGTGAAGCCCGGGAACGGGAAGTCCTCGTGGATCGACGAGATGTTCACGATCGATCCACCGGTCTTTTGCATACGCCGCGCGGCCGCCTGCAGGCAGAGGAACGGCCCCTTCAGATCGACGGCGAGTGTGCGCTCCCAGCTCGCCTCGTCGACCTCGAGAAGCGGCTGCGCTTTCTCGATGCCGGCGTTGTTGACAAGCACGTCGAGCCTGCCGAACTTCTCGATCGTGGTCGCAACGAGCGACTCGACCGCCTCCCTCTTCGAGACGTCCGCCTCGATTGCCGCCGCTTTGCCGCCATTTGCCTCGATCGTCTCCGCGAGTTTCGTCGCGTCGTCTCCGTGGCCCAGGAAGTTGATCGTCACCGCCGCTCCGTTCGCCGCAAAGAGCTCGGCGATCGCAAAGCCGATGCCACTACCGGCCCCGGTGACGATTGCGACCTTGCCCTCGAGCTCGCTCGACTGTGACGGCGTCATAGCGCTCGGATTCCCCAACCGGTCACAAACCACTCACCGTTTTCCTGCGCTGCCGGGTTCAATCGACAGTCTCGAGGAACGCCTCGACGCGCTCGAGAAAGAGCTCCGGTTCTTCGACGTGCGGCATGTGGCTGGACTGCTCGAAGATCTCCCACTGCGCTCCGGGAATGCGGGTGTGGATCTGCTCGACGATGTGCGGGGTCGCCTCGTCGTAGCGGCCCGAGATGAGGAGTGTCGGCGTCGTGATCTCGTGCAGCCGGTCGGTGATGTCCCACGTCTTCAGCGAGCCGACGCAATGGAACTCGCTCGGCCCGTTCATCGTGTGGTAGACGGTCGGATCGGCATCCATCTGCGCGAAGCTTCGGTCGACGTAGTCCGGCCACGGATCGATGCGGCACAGATGCCGGTCGTAGTAGACGCGCACCGCTGCCTCGTACGCCGGGTCGTCGGTCGTCCCCGCCGCCTCATGCAGGGTGAGCGTCTCTTGCACGTCGGCCGGGAGATCGCGCCTCAAGCGGTTCGCCTCTTCGACCCAGAGCGGGATGCTCGCGGGTGAATCGGCGACGACGATGGCGCGGAGGCCCGCCGGATGATCGAGCGCGTATTCCATCGCGAGCATGCCGCCCCATGACTGGCCGACGACCACGTAGCCGCCGGCGATCCCGAGCTCCTGCACGAGGAGCGAGAGCTCGTCTTTGAAGAGCTGCGGCGTCCAAAACTCGGCGGGTGCGTCGGGCAGATGCTGGCTCAAGCCGCAGCCGACCTGGTCGTAAAGGACGGCGCCGCGCCCGAAGCGCGAGAGCTCCGCGATCGGCTCGACGTAGTCGTGCCCCGCCCCCGGCCCGCCGTGGCAGATGATCACCGGCGTGCGGTCGGACGTGAGCTCGCCGACGACGCGATACCAGGTTTCGTGCCCGTCCCAGGTCATCCGTCCTTCTCTCAACTCGAACTCCTTTCACTCAGGCTGTCCAGTGGGTGGTGGCATGCCGCGAAGCGGCCGTTGCGGTGCAGTTCCAGCGGCGGCCGCTCGACCCGGCAGATCTCGGTTGCATAGGCACACCGCGGGTGGAAGCGACAGCCGGCCGGCGGGTTGATCGGGCTCGGCACCTCGCCCTCGAGCACGATCCGCTCACGGTGCACGGTTCCTTCGTCCTCGGCAGCCTCGATCGCAGGGATCGCCGAGAGGAGCGCCTCGGTGTAGGGATGGATCGGATGCGTGAAGAGCTCATCCGAGCCACCGAGCTCGACGACGACACCGAGATACATGACGGCGATGCGATCGGAGACGTGGTGGACGATCCCGAGGTCGTGGGCGATGAACACGTACGTCAGGTTGAACTCGTCCTGCAGATCATCAAGCAGGTTGATCACCTGGGCCTGGATCGAGACGTCGAGCGCGGAGACTGGCTCGTCCGCGACGATCAGCTGCGGGTTCAGCGCAAGTGCGCGCGCGACGCCGATGCGCTGGCGCTGACCGCCCGAGAACTCGTGCGGGTAGCGATTGAGATGTTCGGGCGACAGCCCCACCACCTGGAGCAGCCGCTGGACGCTGCTCCGAATCTCCCGCGAGCTGCCTGCCCCGTGGATCCGGAACGGGTCCTCGAGGATCTGGCCGACCCGCTTGCGCGGGTTCAGCGACGCGTACGGGTCCTGGAAGATCATCTGCATCTCACGCCGGAAGGGACGCAACTGGCGCCGCGACAGCGACGTGATGTCGGCTCCGGCGAATGTGACGCTGCCGCTCGTCGGCCGGTGAAGGCGCACGAGCATCCGGCCGAGCGTCGACTTGCCGCATCCTGACTCGCCGACGATGCCGAGCGTCTCGCCGCGCCGGACCTCGAGCGACACGCCGTCGACCGCATGCACGACCTCTCCCCCGCCGCGCGTGAACGCGCCGGAGCGCACCGGGAAGTGTTTCGTCAGGTTCGCCGCCTCGAGCAATACCTCGCTCATGCCGCGGAGCCCTTGCGCAGAGCCACCCGCACCGAAGGATCCAGGTGACACGCATCCGCGCGACCCGGGGCGACCCGCTCACGCAACTCGGGCCGCGTCGAGCAGCGTTCGAACCGGTGCACGCAGCGCGGTGCGAACCGACACCCTTGCGGTGGGTCGAGGAGCGACGGCGGAAGCCCGGGAATCGCCGCGAGCCTCGCCACACGCCTGCCGACGCGGGGGATCGAGCCGAGCAGCCCCCACGTGTAGGGGTGCTGCGGATCGCGGAAGATCGCACCCTTCGGTCCTTCCTCGACCACGCTGCCCGCGTACATGACGACCACCCGCTCCGCGATCTCGGACACCACGCCCATGTCGTGCGTGATCAGGAGGATCGAGGATCCGTAGTCGCGCTGGAGGCGCTTCATCAACTCGAGGATCTGCGCCTGGATCGTCACGTCGAGCGCGGTCGTCGGCTCGTCGGCGATCAGCAGTGACGGGTTGCAGGAGAGTGCCATCGCGATCATCACGCGCTGGCGCATGCCACCGGAGAACTGGTGCGGATAGTCGTCGATGCGCCGCTCCGGATTGGAGATGCCGACCTCGGCGAGCAGCTCGATCGTTCGCCGCCGTGCTTGCTTCCGTGTCAGCTTCTCGTGCGCTCGTAGCTGCTCTGCGATCTGCCAGCCCACGGTGTAGACCGGCGTGAGCGCGGTCATCGGGTCCTGGAAGATCATCGCGATCTCGCCGCCGCGGACCGCGCGCATCTCTCGCTGCGGGAGCGTCAGCAAATCTCGTCCGCGGTGCAGGACCTCGCCCGTGATCACGGCATTCGGATCGCGGATCAAGCGCATCACCGCCATCATCGAGACGGTCTTTCCCGAGCCGGACTCGCCGACGATGCCGACGACCTCGCCGAGCGCGAGCGAGAGTGAGAGCCCGTCCACGGCGTGCACCGATCCGTTCTCGGTGCGGAACGAGACGTCGAGATCGCGCACCTCGAGCAGCGGCACCGCCTCTTCAGGCATGCCGGACTCTCGGGTCGAGCAACGCATAGACGAGGTCGACGACGGCGTTCGCGAGCACGACGAAGAACGCGGCGTAGATGACCGTCGCGAGGATCACCGGTAGATCGAGATTTTGCAGTGAGTCGAACGTCAACTTGCCGATCCCGTGCAGCCCGAACACGACCTCGGTGAGCAACGCGCCGCCGCCGACGAGCGCGCCGAAGTCGAGGCCGAACAGGCTGACGAACGCGATCAGTGACGTCCGCAACGCGTGGCGGAGCATCACCCGCCGCTCGGTGATCCCCTTGGCGCGCGCGGTGCGCACGTAGTCCTCCTCCTGCGCGTCGACAAGGGCCGACCGCAACACACGCGCGTAGATGCCGATGAAGAGAATCGACAAGGTGAGCCATGGCAGCAGGAGCGCCTTGAACCAACCCCATGGCGATTGCGTGAACGGTATGTAGCCGAGCGGCGGTACCCATGAGAAGAAGATCGTGTGGTGGAAGCGACTCTGCGACAGGAGATTGACGACCTCGCCGACCCAGAACACCGGCATCGAGATGCCGATCAGGCCGACGACCATTACGAGCGCGTCGATGGGCGTGCCCCGGTAGACGGCGGCAACGAGGCCCATCGCGATGCTCATCACGATCCAGATCACGGCCGCCCCGAAGACGAGCGAGAGGGTCACGGGCGCCGCCTGAGTGACCTGCGGGACGACTTTGGCGCCGCGGTTCACGAACGACGTCAGGTCACGCGTGATGAAGAGCTTCTTCATCATCAGCGCGTACTGGACGGGCAGCGGCTTGTCGAGCCCGAAGTCCTTGCGCACGAGCTTCAAGGTCTGCTGGTCGGCGTTGCGCCCGGCGATGCGCGCCGCGGGGTCGACGCCGGGAGTCGCGAAGAAGATGAGGAACGTCAAGACGCTGATCGAGAACAGGACGAACACCATCGAGACGAGCCGCCGGGCTGCGAAGCGAAGCATCAGTCCACTCCTCTCAGCTTGGCTCGCGGGTCGAGCGCGTCGCGGACGCCGTCGCCGAGGACGTTCAATGCGAGCACGGTGATCGCGACCGCGATGCCGGGCGCGAGCGCGACGGTGGGTCGCGTGTAAAGGAGCCCTTGGCCGTCGAGGATGATCGTGCCCCAACTCGCGTCCGGCGGCTGCACGCCGATTGAAAGGAACGAGAGCGCCGCCTCGGTGAGCATGTCGATCGCGAGCATCAGCGGGAAGAACACGATCGCCGTCGTGACGACGTTACGGAGGATGTCGCTCCAGAGCACGCGCCAGGTCGAGGCCCCGAGACCCTCCGCAGCCTCGACGAACTCGCGCCGGCGCAGCGACAGCACCTCCCCGCGAATCGGCCGCGCGACGTACGGGATATAGACGACGCCGATGATGAGGATCGGGAGCAGGAGACTCCCGGACTGGAGCTTGAAAAGCCCGAGCGAAAGGCTCTGGTTGATGAGCACCGTCGAGAGGCTGATCGCAAGCAGGTAGACCGGGAACGCCCAGACGACGTCGAGCAGGCGCGAGAGCACCCCGTCGAGCACCCCGCCGAAGTAGCCCGCGAGGATTCCGATCATCGTCGCGAAGAAACACGTGATGAGAGCAGCCGCCGTACCGATGAGCAGCGAGTTGCGTCCGCCGTAGAGGAGCCGCGCAGCGACGTCCCGCCCCTGATCGTCGGCGCCGAGTAGATAGTGGCGCGGATCCCACGTCGGGCCGATCGGTGTCGAGCCCAGCCCCAGCCCCGTCGTCGAAGGCGGCATGACCAACACGCGCTTTCCGTTCACGATCGTCGAACCGTCGAGGTTCGACTGAAACGGATTCGTGTGCGCGACGTGATGCGCGTACAGCGGCGCCGCGAGGCACGCGACGACGATGATCACAAGCACGCCGGCCATCACCATCGCGATCTTGTTGCGCCACAACCGCCGCCGCGCGAGCGCCCACGGGCTCGCACCGGCAGGCACCTGCTCGCCTTCGGCGGCGACAACGACGCCGTCGGTCGCTACGCCGCTCACGCCGACGTGCTCAGCGCGGGTGGAGCCTAAGCTCCGGCTCCACCCGCGCCTGCACGCCTACTGCACCCAAGACTGGTCGACGAGCCAGTAGAACTGCTTGCTGAACACGAAGTTTCCGACGCGCTTGGAGACGAAGTCGAGGTGCTTCGGCGAGAACAGCGTTGCCATCGGCGCCTGGTCGGTCACCTGCTTGTCGATCTTCGCCCACAGCACGTTCGCCGCCGACGGGTTGGTGATGGAAAGGCTGAGCGCCTTGTGCATCTGCGCGTTGATCGGCTTGTTGCAGAAGCCCGAGAAGTTGATGCTCGAGTCGCTGCCGGGATGGAACGACTCGCAGCCGAACAGGATGTAGAGGAAGTCCGATGCAGCCGGGTAGTCCTGGTACCACTGCTGCACATTGATCTGCACCTTGTTCTTCGTGTTCTGGACGTACGTGAAGAAGATGTTGACGGAGATCGGCTTGATCGACGCCTTGTAGCCGATCGAGTTGAGCACGCTCTGCGTGTAGACGGCCATCGCCTTGTTCACGTCGTCGTCGGACGAATAGACGGTGACCCTCTGGCCGGCGGTGCCCGACTCCTTGACGAGCTGCTTCGCCTTCGCGAGATCAGGCGCCGACCACTTCGTGCCGGGGTTCTTCGTGTACGGGCAGTAGTCCTTGTGGCCGGGGAAGCCGGGTGGCAGCACCTGGCACGACGGCGTGGCGAGGTTCGGGCCGCCGAAGATCTTCACGGCGGCGTTCCGGTCGATCGCATAGTTGACCGCCTGCCGCGCTTTCAAGTTGTTGAACGGCGGCAGGTTGACGTTCATCGGCAGGTACCAGAACGCCGTGAGCGGAGTGACGTGCACCTGGGGCGCGTACTTCGTGCCGATCTCGCCGAGACGGTCGGCCGGAACGTTCTCGTACGTCCAGTCGGCCTGCCCGTTCTCGACCGCGGTGACCTGCGCTTCGACGGTCAGGCCGTACGACTGGATGATCTGATCCGGGTAACCGTCCGGCTGCGCGGCATGCGACCACTCCTTGAAGTGCGGGTTGCGCTTCAGGACGAGCGCCTTGTTCGGGTTGTAGGAGGCGAAGTAGTACGCGCCGGTGCCGGGAAGCGGCTTCGTGCCGGCGTCGCTCGGAGGCGATCCGGCCGGGACGATGCTCGCGTGCGGAACGGCGAGCCGATACTTGAACTCCGAGTCGGGGGCGATCAGGTTGATCGTCACGGTGTTCGCTTTCGCATTGCCGACCACGCCGCCCTTCAGCGTGCAGGTGGCAGGCTTCGCGAGGCAGGCCTTCGCGCCGACGATGCCGGCATAGAACGTCCCGGAGGTCGGGCTCTTCACCTTGAAGATGCGCCTGAAGGACGCGACGACATCGTTGACGGTCAGCGGAGCACCGTTCGAGAACTTGATCCCCTTGCGAAGCTTGAAGACCCAGGTCTTGCCGCCGTTGGATGGAGTCGGCAGGTTCTCCGCTAGGTCGGGGACGACGGTGAACGCCTCGTCGCCGCCCGCCTTCTTGAATGCGAGGAGACCGTCGTAGGTCGCCTGGAAGAGCTGCCAGTACTCGAGCGTGTAGTTGACCTGCGGATCGAGCGTGCCTCCCGCCGCCTTGGCGTCGAGCTTCAGTGTCCCGCCGCGATGCGACGCGTTGGTGCTGCCCTGACCTGCGGCGACCACGACTAGCGCGACCAAGCTGCAGAGCACTACGAACTTCCCGGCCCGGTTCATGACTCTCCCCTTGGCGATTGGCCCCCGACGTCGCCTGCGATCATAAACCGTCGTCGACAGCGGAAACAAACGCCGGGCGCGCGACGAGGCGCAGCGCGCCTAGAGGCAGGGGTCGACGCCGTGCAACTCGCGCGTGTTCGTCTCCTCGTTTCCGGCAGCATCGCGGGCGCGGACGACGAAGTACGCCGCGCCGTGCGAAGGCAGGCCGGGCGTGCGGAACGTGGTCACGCCGGGAACGGTCGTCCACGTCGGTCTTGAGAAGCTCTCCCCGCCCGAGGCGTCCGCGAAATAGACGTCGTAGACGATCGCGACACTCGCCGTTCGATCGTCCGTCGCCGCTTGCCAGCTCAGCGTGTACGGCGTCGTCTGACCGGGCCGTTGCGGCCCGGGCGTGCAGGCGAAGGCGCGCTCGAGCCCGGCGAACGCCGGTCGCGTCGTGTCGGAACCCGGAGGAGCCGCGTGCACGACGAGGGTGAAGCGGGCGACGGTTCCGAGCAGCCGCACATAGGTCGGGCACATCGTGCCGGGCGGACAAACAAGGGTCTGAAGCTCGATGATCTTCCCCGTGTAGCGACCGGTGCACCAGCGGCCGCCAAGCGCAAACGGGTCGAGCCTGACGCGCACGCGCTGACCACGGCGTGCATCAGGAACCGACGCCTCGATCTGGGAGAGACAGCCTTTCGCAGTCGTGGCGCTCACGGCCGTGAGCTTGTCGAGGAATCGCTTGCTGCCGATCACGCCGGTGCGGGTGGGCGATACGAACGAGACGACGAACGTCGAGGCCGGCGTGCCCGTAGCAGGGATGACCGTAGCCGGGACGATCGTCGCCGCCGCCGGAACGCACGCGAGCACGAACGTCGCGACGATCGCTGCGACGCCGGGGACGAGCGCGCGTGACAGGGGAAGGCTCGTACCCTCACGGTACTCCGAAAACGGCGCGACGCGAGCCCATCGAGACGCCGTTCGCCGAGAGGCTAGAACCGTTGGTTGCTCGGTACCGTCGAGCCGCTCGCGAGGTTGCCCGCCGGGTCGGTCGCCGTCCCGCCGGCGGTCGACCAGACGAAGCTGGACGCTGCGTTGCCGCCGGCGTTGCCCGTGGGATCGGTCGTGATCGTCAGCGTGTAGACGTCGGCCGCCACTCTCGCGAGTGCCTCCGTCTTCGTACTCGTGGCCGTCAGCCATCCGCTTGCCCCGAGATCGACGACCCCGATGCCCGGAACGGTGATTGCGTCGTTGCTTGTTCCTCCACCGTCGGTGAACGTGACGCTGATGTTGCCGGTCGTGATGCTTGCGGTAGCGATCGCCTCGGAGTACGTGAACGTCAGGGTGTCGTTCTTGTTGCCGGCGTCGATCTTCCCGGGAACGTTCTGGCTGCGGCCGTCCAACGCGGCCACGCTCGCCGGGGCCGGTGCCGGTGCGGAGGCAGGGACATCCACCTTCGCGACGCTCGCCGACGCCCAAGTGGCGCGATTGCCGACGTTGTCGGAGATCACGTAGCGATACCGGTAACAGTTGCCCGAGCCGCCACTTGTGTCGGCGCCGCCGACCAGCGCGACCGTTGTCGAGAACGTCCCGGGGAAGGTCCCGCAAACACCGTCGGTGAGCGCTGTCTGGTCGCGCTGGACGATCCCGGAGGCGCCGTCGACGCCGGAGCCGCCCGTGTCGGTGCCGTTGCTGAGCGCGATCGGCACGGACAGCGCCGTGTACAAGGCGCTCGAGTAGCTGATCGAGCCGCCTGTAGGCGCTGTGGTGTCGGACGTGAACGTGACTGTCGTCCCGAGGGAACTGTTGGCCGCCACGTCTGAGCTGGTCACGGTCCTGGTCATCGGCTTCGTGTGAGTCGCAGTCCACGTGTACGGGCTCGAGACGTAAGGCCCGCCGGCGGGTGTGGTGACCGTCTCGGCCGCGTGCGTCCAGCCTTCCGATCCGGTGAGCGCCGGGAAGCTGGCCGAGCTCGGGCCGGAGGTGAGGTCGGTGACGGTGTCGACGAACGTGAACGAGCCGGCCGCGTTGGCCTTGTAGAAGAGCGTCGATCCGTTCAGGAAGGCACCCGACGCGGATGCGAGCGAAAGAGCGTCGGCAGGCGCGATCGTGTCGACCTTGATCATCGCGGTCGTCTTCGTCGCCTCGCTGTTGCCGGCGCCGTCGATCGACCAGTAGCTGACGGTGTGCCGGCCGTCGTGGATCGAGACGGCGCCACCCGCATACGCCTGGATGGCGCCGCCGTCGATCTGGTACTTCGTCGTCACGACGCCCGAGGTCGCGTCCTGACCGCTGAGCGTGAACATCGGGCTCGTCGTGTACCAGCCGTTCGCCCCGTTCGGCGTGGCCGGGCTGAACGTGATCGTCGTCGTCGGCGCGGCAGTGTCGACCGTGAAGGTGGTCGCGCCGCTGCTGCCGGTGTTGCCAACCGCATCGGTCTGCGCGGCCTCAGCCGTGTAACCGCCGGCTGCGAGCGGCGGCGAGGCTCCAACGCTGTAGCTGCCGGCGTCGCACGACGCCGTCGCCACCTGCATCGTCGTCGCGCCCTGTCTGACGGTGACCGTGACGCTGCGATCGCCGGTTGTGCAGCTCCCCGAGAAGCCGGGAGTCGTGGTACCGATGAAGCTGTTACTCGCAGGTGAGGTCAGCGTGACCGACGGCGCCGTCGTGTCGGAGGTGAACGCCTGTGACGTCGCTGTCGTCTGAGTGTTAGCCGCATTGTCGGTTGCGTAGGCGCGGACGGTGTAGCTGCCGTCGCTCAGGCTGCTCGCCGGGAAGCCGAGGATCCAGCGGGACGTGCCGTTCGCCGTGAGCCTGTTCTCGAAGACACTCGCGAAGCTCAGGCCGTCCCAGTACTTGCCCATCGTCGCCCCGCTCGTCGACTGGATCGAAACCTGCACGCTGCCGACGTGCATCGGAGTCGGGCCTGGGTCGTCAGCGGTGCCGCAGATCGAGTTGGCGGTGTTGAACGGCGAGACGTTGCAGCCGGCGCCCCAGGTCGCCGCCCGGTAGGGCCCTGACCCCGGGAAGCTGATCGTCGCGGTGGGCGCCGTGGCGTCGTTGACGACGGTCGTCGACGGTGTGCTGTGAGCGCTCTCAGCGGCCCAGGAGTGGTATCGCGCGACGACGCTGTAGGTGTAGGTGCCGTCGGGGACCCCGGAGTCGTTGCACGCGGTTCCAGTGATCAGCGACGACGGGCTCGAGCCACAGGCTGGGCTTGGGGTGCTGCCGCTATAGCGGAGGACGAAGTAGCCCTGCGGCTCGGCCGCGGCGCCGCCCGTCGATGAGGCCGTCCAGCCGACCGGGACCGTCCCGCTCCCGGCCGTCGCGGTCGCAACCACGGCGGTCGGCGGATTCAGAAGCCCGCTGCTCGCAATGGCGCTGCCGCTGCCGTGCGACGTGACATACGCGATCGCAGCGACCGGCGAGAGCAGTGCGACGGCAATCGCTCCGAGGAAGGTGAGGCGCCTAACCCGCTCAGCCATCAGATTCTGTGCGCCCTCCCGTTCTCGGTTCGTGGATGCCAGGTCGGCTCGATGCCGATGAAACCCTGAGTGGAGAAGCGGCCGGGGGCCGCCTCTCCACTCAAGCGTTCGACGTGGCCGGGAACGTCACCGGCCTCGCGTTAGCGGTTAGTTGGACGAGAAGGTCAGATTGACCGTCGCGTTCTCGCAGTTGTTCTGGATGCTGCCGTCGTCCGTCATCGAGATCGACGTGCCCGAGGGCGTGAAGACGGTCGTGCCGGGCGCGACGTCCGCGTTGATGGTCGCGGGACTGCCTGCGATCGGGTACATGCTCGTGCTGCACGCCTCGATCGAGTTATCGGTGCCGGCACCGGAGAGCGACGAGGCGACGGTGGAAACGGTGCTCACGTGCACGCTCGAGGAGCCCGGGTTCGTGATGGCGAAGTCGACCGGGAGTGCCGGACCGCCGGGGGTGAGCGCCGCGATGACGCCGCCGACGACGTTGACCTCGACGGCCGGGATGTCCGCGTTCCCTGCAGTGACCTGGGCCGAGGTGCCGTAGGCGCCCGGGTTGTTCCCGTTGTCGGTGCCACAGTCGGTGTTGACCGACTCGAAGACGCCGGTCGGAACCGGGGTGCTGCAGGTCGGGAAGTCGTTCCCGAGTGAGGCTTGCGTCGTGCTGAGCCACACGTTGCCCGGGTGCGTGTCCGTCCCGACCGAGAGGTTGTTCGCGGAGCTCGACAGGGCGACGTTCAGGCCGCCGGCGTCACCGGAGGCATCAAACGAGATCCCGTACACGAACTGCTGGTGGACGAAAGCCCCCTGAGAGTTGAAGTTGAACGTGACGGTCGTCGTCGACGGATGGCTGTTGAGAGTGATCGCCGCCGGGAAGGAGAAGTTCTCCGTGTCGCTGAGCGGACCGCTCGTGCCGCTGTCGATCGAGAGCGTGATCGGCAGATTCGTGATCGCTCCGCCCCAGTTCCTGAAAGCCACAGCCACACTGACGAGCCGCTGTGACCCCGGGTTGGCAAGGGTGATGTCGTTGCCGAACTTGGTGACGCCGGCGGCCGCGTAGGTCTGGTCCTGGTGGTAGCTGCCGTTCGGGATCAGGCTGTCGTAGCCCGCACCGACCTGGGTGATCTTGAGGCCGGCGGGACTACCCGCCGTCTGTGCTGCGCCGGTGCCCGTGCCGGTCGACGTGAAGTACGCGTATGCGCCAACGGCCGCGATGGCGACGATGGCAACGACCGCAAGAAGAGCCATGCCCTTCTTCGACTTGATGAGCTTCATGTGTTTGCACCCTCCCAGGGTGTCGTGATTGACCCTCGCCGCGGCCGGACGGCCGTGACTCTCGAGCTGCAGCCAAAGATGACGCCCTGCAACGGGCGCTCTCCCCCACCGCTTTCCTCTCCCGAGGAACGTCAAGAACTGCGTTCGGCGAATCGGCACGGCCGAAGTGACCCCTGGCGTACCGCTCGCAGCCGCAACATGACGGCGTGCCGGCGAACTCGCACTCACCAACCGGGGGGGATTACGACTCCCCCGGTACAGGTGACCTACAAGTCGCCTATCCCGCTGCTCCGTGACCCCGACGCGCGCCGGTTCGCAGTGCGGTCACTCGCGCCCGGTTCGAAGAATGACGGACAATCAGCGCCAGGCCGACGAGTACGCAGTGGAGCAGGTGACGCCCTGCTCGCGACGAGCACGAGAGGGAGGGATCCGCATGGAGTTCGACACCCCACACGTCTGGATCACGACGCGCAAGCTCAGGCCGGGTACCCGCGAGGAGTTCAGCCGGTCCTGGCGGCCGAGCGAGTTCCCGGCGGGAATGTTGCGCGCGTACGAGTGCTATTCAGCGGACGACGCCGAGGTCGTCGGAATCTCGATCTGGGACTCGTCCGACTCGCGCGAGCGCTACCGCCTGTCGGACGTCGAGACGAAGCGACGCCAGGCGATGGCGCCCTACATCCTCGAGGAGAGCTCGGGCTTCTATTCGGGGCGTGAGCTGAAGATCCCCGACCGCTGAGACCGCAGCTGCCGACGCCGTAGAGTGAGTGGCGACGAACAACGCGGAGGTACACCGATGAGTGACAACCAGAACTGGCAGGTCGCCCGCCTCGACGACATCGAGCGGCGCGGTCGAGCGTTCCCGGTGCGCGAGCACCTCGGGATCCATTCATTCGGCATGAACGCGTTCAGGGCTGACGACGACGGCGTGCTGATCAACGAGCATGACGAGGACGGGGGCCAGGAAGAGGTGTACCTCGTGCTCGACGGGACGGCGACCTTCGAGATCGACGGCGAGACGATCGACGCGCCCACGGGGACCTTCGTGGCCGTCCGGCCGGAGGCGCGGCGAAAGGCAACCGGGGATGCGACCATCCTTGCGCTTGGCGGGAAACCCGGCGAGGCATTCCAGGCAATCGACTGGGGTGAGGCCTGGCCGCTCCACCAAGCATCGCTCACCGCCTATGGCGAGAAGCGCTACGCCGACGCGCTCGAAGCGGTCCGGGGTGGCCTCGAGCACCTGCCGGACCACGCCGGCTTCCATTACAACTACGCGTGCTTCGCAACGCTCTCCGGCGACACCGGCGACGAGACGTTCGGCCACCTTCAGCGCGCCGTCGAGTTGTTCCCGTCATTCCGCGAGCAAGCGCGTGCGGACGACGACTTCACGGCCGTACGCGACGACCCGCGGTTCGACGAGGCTCTTCGCTAAGGGGTCCATGCCGTCCTTCGTGGGGTCGACCTCGACCCGGGCGACGGATCGTCGCGCCATAGTCGGTGCGGCCGGTTAACGGCCCGCTCGGGGAGCGCGTGGCGGACAGAGGCCTCGGCAAGCCGCGCATTTCGCGCGTGCGAGGTCGAGGTGATCGGCATCGTGTAACCGTGTGAGTGCGTGAGATGCCGCGACGCCAGGAACCTTTCGAACGAAGAGGAGCGATGACGACTGAATCGGGAACGGCCGGCCGGATGCTTGTGGGGAAGTGCGAATGCGGAGCTGTTCGGTACCGAGTGGCGGATGAATTTCTGTATGCCGCGAACTGCCATTGTTCGAACTGCCGCGCCGGCACAGGGTCGGCGTTCAAACCGTTCGCGGGAATCGAGCGCGACAAGCTCGAGGTGATCGAGGGAGCCGACACGCTCCTCATCTGGGGCGACGACAACGGCAACCACACCCGTTGTGCGGTCTGCGGTTCGCTGCTCTTCTCCGTCGTGCGTGACGGCGCCTACGTGCATGTCGCACTTGGATCGCTGGCTGATGAGCCCGCGATCCGGCCGAGCGAGCACATCTTCGTCGGCTCGAAAGCCCCGTGGTTCGAGATCACGGACGACCTCCCCCAATCCGAGGAGTACTAGCCCGCGTTCAGCCCACCGGGTTCGGTTGGTCTTCTCCGGTTGCCTGCAGTAGCTCGGCAGCCACTTCGGCCGGTGTGCGGCGCGCGACGACGACGGCGGCGGCAATCAAGGCGAGCTTCTTGTCGTCCGGCCCGGCGCCGCGTGTGAGGAGCTCGAGTGCGAGGTCGGCTGAGATGTCGAGGCGACCCATGATGATTCCCTGGGCGAGCTGCACGAGCTCCCGCGCATCGAC
>JBAQHS010000071.1:0-3125 GCA_049288455.1 Gaiellaceae bacterium
CCAGTGTTGTCGGCAAGAGAGGCCGATCACAGTAGGCCGTTCGGCCTAGCGAGCCCAGGCCTCATACCTATTGAATCCGCACGTCGATTCTGCTGAAGATTGCTCTCAATGGGGGTGTCCGAGCCGCTCATCCAAGCGTCGCTTCTCGGCGAGGCGATCGAGAACGGCCCGGTTGCCGTGCTGGTCGCCGACGAGCACGGACGGTATGTGGCGGTCAACCAGGCCGCGTGCCGGTTGCTCGGCTACAGCCGCGAGGAACTGCTGACCATGCGTGTGACCGACGTCGCGCGTTCCGACGAGGCGCCGGCGGAATGGGCCGAGATGGAGCTGAACGGCACCCGCTCGGGCATCTCGACCGTGACGTGCAAGGACGGCTCGACCCTCGCTTTCGCCTATGTCGCCGGTTCGACCGTCGTCGCAGGCATGCCGGTGTTCGTCTCGCTCGGCACGCACGCCTCCGCAACCGTCTAAGGCGGGCTGAGATCTCTTAGGCGACTTCGACGCGCCCGCGTACGCGGGCGCGCTGCACCGCTGCCGCGACGAACTCGCGAAAGAGCGGCGCCGGCCGGGTCGGCCGTGACTTGAACTCGGGGTGGAACTGCGAGGCCACGAACCACGGATGGTCGGGCAGTTCGATGATCTCGACGAGGCGACCCTCCTGGAAGGTGCCGCTGACGACGAGACCACCGTCGACGATCGCTTGCCGGTAGGCGTTGTTGACTTCGTACCGGTGGCGGTGACGCTCGGCGATCACGGGCTCGTCGGCATAGACCTCGCGGGTGCGCGTGCCCTCACCGAGCTCGACGGCCTGAGCTCCGAGCCGCATCGTCCCTCCGAGGTCCTCCACGTCCTTCTGCTCCGGGAGCAGGTCGATGACGGGGTACGGCGTCTCCGGGTCCATCTCCGTCGAGTTGGCGCCGTCGAGCCCACACACGTGGCGCGCGTACTCCGAGACGGCGACATGCATGCCGAGGCAGATGCCGAGATACGGGATCTCGTCTTCGCGCGCGACCCGGCAGGCGAGGATCTTGCCCTCCCACCCTCGCGAGCCGAACCCGCCGGGCACGAGCACACCGTCGACGCCCGCCAACTCGGCACGCGCCTCCTCGAGGGTCATGTCTTCCGCGTCGACCCAGCGCACGTGGACGCGCGTGCCGTTGTGGATGCCAGCGTGCTTCAACGCCTCGTGGACCGACAGGTAGGCGTCGTGCAGCTTCACGTATTTGCCGACGAGCGCGATCTCCACGCTCTCGTTGCGCTCGTTGATGCGTTCCGTCAGCTCGAGCCACTCGGCCAGATCGGCGCGTGGAGCCTCGATGCCGAGCTTGCGGCAGACGAGCTCGTCGAGTCCCTGCTCCTGCAGCTCGAGCGGGACGAGGTACACATCGGCCACGTCGGAATTCGTGATCACGGCATCGACGTCGACGTCGGCGAAGAGAGCGATCTTCTCGCGGATCTCGCGCGGCAGGGACTCCGTCGAGCGGCACACCAGGATGTCGGGGTGGATACCGATCCGCCGGAGCTCGTTCACCGAGTGCTGCGTCGGCTTGGTCTTCAGCTCACCGGCTGTGTCGATGTACGGCACGAGCGTCACATGGAGGTAGATGACGTTCTCGGGGCCGACCTCACGCCGGAACTGGCGGATCGCCTCAAGGAAGGGCTGCGACTCGATGTCACCGACCGTGCCGCCGATCTCGGTGATCACGACGTCGGTGTCGGTCGCCTCGGCAACCGAGCGGATGCGGGACTTGATCTCGTTCGTGATGTGCGGGATCACCTGCACCGTCGAGCCGAGGTACTCGCCCTTCCGCTCCTTGCGCAGCACGCGATCCCACACAGCGCCGGCCGTGTGGTTCGCAGCGCGCGACAGGTTCTCGTCGATGAAGCGCTCGTAGTGGCCGATGTCGAGGTCCGTCTCGGCACCGTCCTCGGTGACGAACACCTCGCCGTGCTGGAACGGGCTCATCGTGCCGGGGTCGACGTTGATGTACGGGTCGAACTTCTGGCACTGCACCTTCAGCCCGCGCGCCTTGAGCAGGCGTCCGAGCGAGGCAGCGGTGATCCCCTTGCCGAGCGACGACACAACCCCGCCGGTCACGAACACAAACTTGGCCATTAGTGGGCCATTCCGGAATGTTCCACCACTTAACTCCGCCCCCATCCGTCGACGCGACGCAACAGCGGCGACCGTTCGATCAGCTTGCCCAGAGATGTCCGTTCGCCGAGGGCGGTGAGGCCGAGCAACCCTCCGATGAGGAGCAGGCGGCCTCTGCCCGTGACGCGTTCCACGGAATTCAAGCCTAGCAGCGCGCCGAGCGCGTTGGCTCCGGAGTCTCCGAGCATCACCATCTCGCGGAGATCGTAGGGCGCGAGCAGGACGGCGACCCGAAGCGGTGCCCCCACGAGGACGCCGACGGCGAGGTAGGCCTTCAGCGCGCGTCCGGGTCGCGTGTCGAGCTGGTTCAAGGCGTTCGCCGAGAGCCCGACCACGAGCGCACCCGACACGCTGCGCGTCCGGAGGAGCCCGTAGAGCGGGATGCCGACCAGCTTCAGCGTGCCGGTGGTGCGGCCTGCGCGGAGGTGCGCGCGGAAGCCACGCTCGGGGCCTGACCAGAGATCGTCGACGAGCCCAATCGCGGCGACGACCGGCTCGCTCGCCGCCGTCACCCAGCCGACGATGGGCAGCCGCACCCCGCGGTAGTTCTGGCGCAGCGGGCCGCAGCCGAGCACGAGATCGACGAGTTGGCGCCCCCGATGGGCGAAGCCGCGCAGGTCTCGGCCGGTGGCTCGATGCTCGAGGTCGAGCTCGACCTCCTCGAAGCCGATGCCGGCGCGCACCGCGTCGATCGTCATGCGCGTCTCCGCGCCGAACCCAGGCGCCAGTGGGAACACGGCGGCTCGCGCGCGCTCGTCGAGAAACCGCTGGCCGGAGAGCGGCTCGGCGGTCTCGATCCCCGCACGGAGGCGAATCAGCGCCCGCGCGACCTCTTTGGCGACCCCGAGGCCGCCGCCTGCTCGCCGCGTGAAAACGGCTACCCGCAAGCCGCCGGCGGTTCCCGCGGCGAGCGAACGCACGTCGCCGCGAAGGTCGGCGTCGAGCAGCAGCAACGCGCCCGGAGCGGCGG
>JBAQHS010000072.1:0-6090 GCA_049288455.1 Gaiellaceae bacterium
CACAACGCGCAGTTCGCTGTGGCCGGCGACCGTGTGCGCGTCGTTCCGTCGCGACCCGGTCGCGACGTCGACCCGTTGCAGCTCGCGGCAGCGGTCACCGCTGCGGCGCACCGGAATCACGTCGCGCGCGTCGAGCTCGGCGACCGGCAGCCAGACCTGACGACGGCGAAGGCCCAGGCGCTCGGCATCACGCGCAAGCTCGTCTCGTACACGACGCAAATGGGCGTCTCGTCGTCGAACCGGATCCACAACGTCCACCTCATGGCCGACTTCATCGACGGCACAGTGGTCGCACCGGGCGAGAAGTTCTCATTCAACGACGTCGTCGGCCCGCGGACCGCCGAACGCGGCTTTCTCGAGGGCCAGGAGATCATCGGGTCGCTCGTGCTGCCCTCGATCGGCGGCGGCGTCTGCCAGACCGCGACGACGCTCTTCAACGACGCCTTCGAGCTCGGACTGCCGATCCTCGCGCGGACGAACCACAACCTCTATCTCGCGCACTACCCGATCGGCCGCGACGCGACCGTCGCGTGGGGAGGCCCTGACTTTCAGTTCGAGAACGACCTGAAGCACGGCCTGCTGATCAAGACGACCTACAGCGACCAGACGCTCACGTTCACGTTCTACGGCACGTCGGAAGGGCGACGCGTCGTCTCGCACACCGGCGCGCAGACCAACTGGACGAAGCCGTCGATGAACTACGCGATCGACCCAAATGCACCGCGCGGGTCGGCGAAGGTCGTCGCCGGTACCGGCGAGCTTGGCTTCGACGTGGTGGTCGACCGCACGGTCTATACGCGCAGCGGCAAGAAGCTTCGAAGCGACGTGTTCAAGTCGCACTACATCCCGGACAGCCCGACGACGGTCTACGGCCCCGGCCGCACCCCGCCCGGGCCGTACATCGTCCTCCCGACGTCGATCTGAACGACGTCCGGGAACCAACGCACGGATCGGTCGTGACACTCTCGTCACGGCGGCTGCCGACGATGGGGCGTTCATGTGCAGGCAGCGCTCAACGACCGCCGGGGAGGTTGGTCCGAAGCGGGTTGCAGGCATATCCTTGCTTCTAGAGCGCAAACTGCGCTCGCATCGTCACTCTTCTAGCGCACTCTTTTTGCACTTCAGTGACGACGGCTGCCGTCCGCATTGTCCCGCGTGGACGGGCGGGCGCTACTGCGCGTCTTGCTTGTGCGGGGACGCGGGGTTGTCGGCGCAGCGGCGTTCATAACACTCAAGTACGAGCGCAACGGCTTCGTCCGGGTCGTCGGTGACGTGGAGCAGCTCGATGTCGTCGGGCGAGATCATCCCGTCGGCGAGCACCTCGCTCTTGATCCAGTCGACCATCTCGCCCCAGTAGTCGCTGTCGAAGAGCACGATCGGGAAGTGACGAATCTTGCCGGTCTGGATCAGCGTCAGCGACTCGAAGAGCTCGTCGAGCGTGCCGAATCCGCCGGGAAAGATCACGAACCCCTCCGCGGGACGTACGAAGCAGACCTTCCGCGCATAGAAGTGGTCGAACGTGTGCTCGATGTCGAGATACGGGTTCGGGCTCTGCTCGTGTGGGAGCTCGATGTTGAAGCCCACGGACTGACCGCCGCCTTCCTGGGCGCCGCGATTGGCTCCCTCCATCACGCCCCCGCCACCACCGGTGACGACCGCCCAGCCGGCCTCGCCGAACCGCTTGCCGACTGCACGCGCATCGTCGTAGGGCTTGCTGCCTTCATGCACGCGGGCTGAGCCGAAGAGGGTGACGGCGGGATGCCGGATCTCGGCGACCTTCTCAAACCCGGCGCGGAACTCGGCGGCGATCTTCGCGACCGCCGCCTCGATGTCGGGCGACGGATGGTCGAGGATCTTCTGGTCGTCCATTCGGAGTAAGAGGCTCTAGAGACGATGCTGCGGGAAGTAGGCCGCCCACGCGCCGAGCGCGCAGAAGACGACCGCGCCCGCGTAGAGCACGTAGACGACGGTCGCCTTCGCCCTGCCGCCGCCCAGCCGGAGCCAGCGTGCCGACTTCCAGATCGCGCCGCCGTCGAAGAAGCCGACCGGGATCAGGTTCAGGAGGTTGAGCACGAAGCCGGAGTAGGCGAGCGCAATCAGCAGCTGCGAGCCGTTGGAGCGGCCGACGACGTAGCAGCCGAGCGAGGCGAGCCCGCCGACGATCGGGCCGGCGACCGCAACCCGCGCGGTCTGCCAGGGGTTCCCACGGGTGTACTTCACGAATGCGAGCACGAACGGGACGAAGATCGGCCACGAGGGGTTCAAGCCTTCGCGCTTTGCCTCGATGAAGTGCCCCATCTCGTGGGCGAAGATCAGGAGCACGAAGCCCGCCGCGAACTTCCAGCCGAAGAGCAGCGCATAGCCGCCGAAGGCGATGAAGATCGTCGAGAACTTCAGCAGCACGAAACCCCACTTCGCAAGCAGGAAGATGGCCGCGATCAGCGGGCCGAAGAGCCGGCGCAGCGTGCCGGCCCAGTTCGTACCGCGCGGCTGGATCGGGTCGTAGTCGCGAAGTGGCGGGGCGGGATCCATTCGCCCCACTGTAGGTGACAAGCCGGAGGCGTCGCGCCTCAAATCGGGGGAGCTACGACCCCTTCCCGATCCACTCCTCGCCGCCGTCGTACGTCTCCTTCTTCCAGAGTGGCACGCGCTCCTTCAGCGTGTCGATCGCGTCCTTGCACGCCGCGAGCGCATCGCCGCGATGCGGCGCGGAGACCGCGATCACGACCGAGGTGTCGCCGATCCCGACGCGCCCGATTCGATGGTGGATCGCGATCGCGCACAGCTCGTAGCGCGCCTGCAGTGACTCGGCGATCTCCGCCATCACGGCTTCGGCCATTCCTTCGTACGCCTCGTAGTCGAGGTGCTCGACCGACCGGCCGCGCGACTGGATCCGCGTCGTGCCCGTGAAGGTCGCGATCGCACCGGCGCGCTCGTCGCGCACCTCGTCGACGACGCGGTCGAGTGAGAGCGGCTCGTCGCTGAGCAGGAAGGCCCCGCCGGAGACCGGCGGGATCAGCGCGACTTCGTCGCCGTCGGCGAGCGGCCGGTCGCGCTCGGCGTACGCCTTGTTGACCGCGTAGAGGAGACCGCCGGGCTCGTCGCCGAGCTCGAGCGCCGCCCAGACCTCACCGACCGTCGTTGCGTCGACTTCCCGCTCCGACCAGCCGGCGCGCTCCCGTAGGCCCGCGAACAGCCGCACCCGCACCGTCACGGCGCGCCCACGCTCCAATCGAACTGCCACGCGTGATGGCCGTAGAACCCCAGGGTGTAGCCGAGGTTCGCGAACGGCCCGATCGTGTTCCCGTCGCGACGAAGCATCAGCTGACCGTAGCCGTTGTGCTCGCGGACGAAGAGGAGCGACCGGCCGTCGCGTGACCACTGCGGCGACTCGTCGGCAAAGCCTGGCGGCGGCGCGTCGAGGAGCCTGTGCTTGCCGTCAAGCGACACGCCCCACAGCTGCCAGCGGGTCGCGAAGAAGTTCGCGTTGTTGCTCGAGCGCTGTGAGAGCACCGCGACCGAGCGGCCGTCGGGCGTGCAGGTGACGGAGCCGAACGACCGGCTGGGGTCGTCCCAGAGCGGACGGGGCCGCCAGAGCGGCGGCCGCGCGACGAGCAGCCGCTTCGCGTGGGTCGCAACACGGTCGGCGCCGCCCGTGAAGACGAGCCCGCCGCCGCAGGGCGCGAGGTAGTCGGAGTCCGGGAGCGCAACTCCGAGCTTCCAAACGCGACCGCCCGCCGCGGAGACGACACGGAGAACCAGTCCGTCGGCCGCGATCGACCCCGAGCCGCCGGGATCGACGGTGAAGACGAGCCACCGGCCGTCGGGCGACCAGCGGAGCAACTCGATCGGGCCCGGGGTGTCGCCTGGCCCGATCTGCTTGTAGTACTCCGTCTCCGCTGCGACCGGGTGGCTGCGGTGTGTTCGCAGGTCGGTGACCCAGATCGCCTGCTTGGCGCTCCGGCCGGAGCCTGTGGCCCGAACCCGTGCGACGAGGCGGCCGTCGGGGGTGCGAATGGACGTCGTCGCGACCGGCCTCGCGCGGCCGGCGATCCGGTCCGCGCACGTCGTGAGCGAGACCCGGTGCGTGTGCCCTGCGCGGACGAAGCTGACGCTTCCGAGCGAGGAATCGTGCGGGCACGACGCCTCCCGACCGCCACCAGCGGTGGGCACGGCAACGACGAGAACCGCGAACGCGAGAACCAGGACGCGCACGGCGCGAGCATACTTCGGGCGTGGCGACGGCCAACGAGCGCGAGACGGAGTCCGGGATCGAGGTGAAGCCCGTCTACACGGCCACCGACGCGACGAGCGAGCTCGAGCTGCCCGGCGAGTTCCCGTACACGCGCGGCCCGTATCCCGACATGTACCGCGGCCGGCCGTGGACGATCCGCCAGTACGCCGGGTTCGCGTCGGCCGAGGAATCGAACGAGCGGTACCGCTACCTGCTCGAGCGCGGACAAACGGGGCTCTCGATCGCCTTCGACCTGCCGACGCAGCTCGGCTACGACTCGGACGACCCGCGGTCGCTCGGCGAGGTAGGGCGCACGGGCGTCGCGATCGACTCGCTCGCCGACATGGAGATCCTGCTCGGCGGCATTCCACTCGACGAGGTCTCGACGTCGATGACGATCAACGCGCCGGCGTCACTCTTGCTGCTCCTGTACGAGCTGGTCGCCGAGGAGCAGGGCGTCCCGAGCACGGCGCTCCGCGGCACGGTGCAGAACGACATCCTCAAGGAGTACATCGCGCGAGGCAACTACATCTTCCCGCCGCGCCCGTCGATGCGGCTGACCACCGACCTCTTTGCCTACTGCGCCGAGCGCATCCCGTCGTGGAACACGATCTCGATCTCCGGCTACCACATTCGCGAGGCCGGCTCGACGGCTGTTCAGGAGCTCGCGTTCACGATCGCGAACGGCATCGCGTACTGCACGGCGGCCGTCGAAGCGGGTCTCTCGCCGGATGACTTCGGAGCGCGCCTCTCGTTCTTCTTCAACGCGCACAACGACTTCTTCCAGGAGGTCGCGAAGTTCCGCGCCGCACGACGCCTGTGGGCGAGGGTCATGCGCGACCGGTTCGGCGCGACGAACCCGAAGGCGCTTGCCCTTCGCTTCCACGCGCAGACCGGTGGCTCGACGCTGACCGCGCAGCAGCCCGAGAACAACGTCGTGCGCGTCGCGATCCAGGCCCTGTCGGCGATCTGCGGGGGCGCGCAGTCGTTGCACACGAACTCCTACGACGAGGCGCTCGCCCTGCCGTCGGAGCGAGCGGCCACGATTGCGCTGCGGACGCAGCAGATTCTCGCGAGCGAGGCGGGCACGATGGCAACCGCCGATCCGCTCGGTGGCTCGTTCTACATCGAGTCGCTTACCGACGAGCTCGAGGCCCGCGCCTGGGAGCTGATCGAGCGCATCGACGCGATCGGCGGCGCGGTCGACGCCGTCGAGCAGGGCTTCGTCCAGGGTGAGATCGACGAAGCGGCGTTCCGCTGGCAACAACAAGTGGAGAGCGGTGAGCGCGCGATCGTCGGCGTCAACGCGTACGTCGCCGAGTCCGAGCAGCCGATCGAGCTGCAGGGCATCGACCCTGCCGCCGAGCGGCGCCAGCTCGAGCGCACCGCCAGGGTGCGCGCCGAGCGAAACGCGCGGGACGCGAAGGCGACGCTCGAGCGTGTGCGCGCCGCGGCGCTCGGCACCGAGAACCTGCTGCCGCCGATGCGCGACGCGCTGCGCGCGCGGTGCACCGTCGGCGAGATCTGCGGTGTGTTGCGCGCGGAGTGGGGCGAGCACGACCGCCCTGGCACGCCGCGACACAACGGTTAACGAGGAACTCGATCGCACGTCTAAGCTCGCGGTATGGCCGTCGCGACCCCTCCGCGGGCACCTCAGCCTGAGCTCGAGCAGCTCGACTCGTCGCGCCCCCGCGGTCAGTGGGCGCTCGCGTGGCGACGGTTCAAGCGTGATCGAGTGGCGGTCGCCTGCGGTGCATTCCTCATCTTTCTCCTCTTCGCCGTCGGTCCCGGCGCGCCGCTCTACGGGAAGCTCGTCGGCCACGGGCCGAACGACTTCTTTCCGTACGCAGTCAGCG
>JBAQHS010000073.1:0-18235 GCA_049288455.1 Gaiellaceae bacterium
CGATCTCGAGCGAGGGCAGCTTCGCGAGCGCGAGGCCCGCAGCGAGCCCGAGGAGGAAGAGCACCTCGAGCGCGAACCAGGAGCGACGACGATCAGGCATGAGCTTCTCCTTCGACTACGAGGCGCCCCGACCCTGCCGCGGCGTCGGTACGTCCTCGCCTCGGAGCCACCCCACGAGTATGCCCACTCTCCCGGTTGGTGCTCAGGCGTTGGGCGGCTCTGCCTGCGGCAGGACCGCGATGCCGAGCTCGCTGAGCTGTTCGGCCGTCACATCCGTCGGAGCACCGGACATGGGATCGATCCCCGCCTGATTCTTCGGGAACGCGAGAGTGTCCCGGATGTATGGCTCGTTCAGGAGCGCCATCGAAAGCCGGTCGATCCCCGATGCGATCCCACCGTGCGGTGGAGCGCCCATCCCCAGTGCATCGAGGAGGAAGCCGAACTTCGAGCGCTGCTCCTCGGGCGTGATCCTCAGCAGGTCGAACACCTTTGCCTGGAGCTCGGGCTCGTGGATCCTGAACGAACCGCCGGCCAACTCGATCCCGTTGCCGACGAGGTCGTAGGCGATCGCGGTCGCGGCGCCGGGATCGGTGTCGAGCAGCGGCAGCGACTCTGCCGTCGGGCGTGTGAACGGGTGATGCTCGGCATCCCACCGCTCGAGATCTGCGTCCCATTTGAACATCGGGAAGTCGGTCACCCAGGTGAACTTCCATGCCGCCTCGTCGACGAGGCCGAGCTCGCGCGCAAGATGCAACCGAAGGAAGCCAAGGATGCGTGACACCTCGCGCGGCTCGTCGGCGACAAAGAGCGCAGTCGTGCCTGCCTCGCGAAGTGACTCGAGCAGCTCGGGCGCCAGGAACTTGGCAATCGGAGATGACACGTCGCCGTCGGCCCGGAAGACGATGTACGCGAGGCCCTTGGCGCCCCAGCCCTTCGCGGTGTCTTCGAGCTTTGTGATCTCGCCGCGCGAGAGCTCCTTCGGCACCCGGAGATAGCGGACGGCACCTGCGTTCGCAAACACGCCGAACTCGCTGCCGCGGGTGGCCTCGGTCGCATCTTGAATGCGCAGGTCGAAGCGAAGGTCGGGCTTGTCGGACCCGTACTCGAGGTCCGCTTGCTCCCACGTCATGCGGGGGAATGGAGCCGTCAACTCGACGCCGATGCATTCCCGCCAGATGCGGACGACGATTCGCTCGATCAGCGAGAAGAGGTAGTCGAGGTCGGGGAACGCCATCTCGACGTCGAGCTGCGTGAGCTCCTGAAGCCTGTCGGCGCGCAGGTCCTCGTCACGGAAGCAGCGCGCGATCTGGAAGTACCGCTCGAAGCCTGCGATCACGAGCAGCTGTTTGTAGATCTGTGGGCTTTGCGGCAGCGCGAAGAACCGTCCAGGCTGAAGACGGGTTGGGATGAGGAAGTCGCGGGCGCCCTCCGGCGTGGGCTTGCCCATGATCGGCGTCTCGATGTCGACGAACTGATCGCGCTCCATCTCCTGCCGGATGATCGACATCAGCTTCGCGCGCGTCCGGATGTTGCGCTGCATCTTTTCGCGGCGAAGATCGAGCCAGCGATAGCGGATTCGAAGCGTCTCGTCGACGCCCTCTTCGTCGAGCTGGAACGGCAGCGGCGTCGAACGGCTGAGGACAGTCAGCTCGTCCACCTGCAGCTCGATCGCCCCTGTCGCCATGTTCGGGTTGATTGTCTCCGGGCTTCGCGCGACGACTTCGCCCCGGGCCTGCACGACGAATTCGTTCCGGAGGTCGTGAGCCGCGCGGGCTGCCTCGGGCGCTCGCTCAGGGTTGATTACGAGCTGGACGATTCCGCCCTCGTCACGGAGATCGACGAACATCAGGCCGCCGTGATCGCGTCGGCGTGCGACCCAGCCGGCGACGAGCGCCGACTGACCGACGCGGTCGGTCGTCAGTTCGCTGCCTCGAATCTCGCGCCAGGACGTCATGGGCTTCGGAGGGTAGCGACGACGTCGTCGAGTGCCACGAGCTGCTCGACCGCGCCTTCGCGACGGACGGCGGCGTCGGTGCCGGTGACGACCACGACCGTGCGAGCACGAGTTCGGCCGGCCTGCGTCAGCTGTCCCTTCAGCGAGCGCCCCGCATAGTCGACGTCGGTCGCGATCCCCGCCCGCCTCAGTTCCGCGACGGCACCGAGCACGTGTTCCCGGGACGCGCCGTCGCCGACGACGAAGAAGACGTCGAGCCGCGTCGGCTCGACGGCGATGCTCTCGAGCTCGAGTGCGAGCAGCAGCCGCTCGAGCCCGGCGCCGAAGCCGATGCCGGGCGTCGGCGGGCCGCCGATCGCCTCGACGAGCCCGTCGTAGCGCCCGCCACCGCAGATCGACGAGTTCGCGTTGTCGAACGGCGCGATGAACTCGAACGTCGTGCGCGAGTAGTAGTCGAGCCCGCGAACGAGGGTCGGGTCGAGCACATAGGGGACGCCGTAGTGGTCGAGCTGCGCACGGACCCGCTCGAAATGGTCACGACAGGCGTCGCACAACGACTCGCCGATCTTCGGCGCCTCCTCGAGCGCGGCGCGCAGGGCGGGATTCTTCACGTCGAAGACCTGCAACGGGCTCGTCGCGCGCTTGTGCAGCGCGTCCTCGTCGAGAAGGTCGGCATGCTCGTCGAGCCATGCGTTCAGTCGCTCGACGTACGCGGGGCGGCAGCTCGCATCGCCGATCGAGTTCAGGTGCAGCTGCCATTTCGTGACGCCGAGCCGCCGCAACAACTCGACGTAGAGCTGAATGATCTCGGCATCGAGCGCGGGGTCGGCCGAGCCGATCGCCTCCACGGAGAGCTGGTAGTGCTCGCGATAGCGACCCTTGCCCGGCGCGCCATAGCGGTACATCGGCGCGATCGTGTATGCCTTCACCGGCTGCGGGTCGCGGTGCATGCCGTGCTCGATGTACGCACGAGCGATCGGTGCGGTGGCTTCGGGCCGAAGCGTGAGCGGGCGGTCGCTACGGTCGGAGAAGTTGTACATCTCCTTGCGCACCACGTCCGATGCTTCGCCGGCGGTCCGCGCGAAGAGACCGGTGTCCTCGAAGCCCGGCGTCTGGATTCGTCCCCAGCCGTAGAGCGCGGTCACCTCCTCCATCGTGCGGACGAGATGCCACCAGTTGAGATCCGCCGGCAGGACGTCGTGTGTCCCGCGCGGCGCCTGGAACTTCGTGCTCATGCCTGGGGGGCCCGCAGCTCGCCGAGAAACGGGTTCGACTGAACCTCGTGCCCGAGGGTCGTCGCAGGCCCATGCCCCGGGTAGACGACCGTCTCCGGCGGAAATCTCTCGGTCAACGAGCGAATCGATGCAAGCAACGTCTCCCAGTCGCCGCCCTCGAGATCGTGGCGGCCGACCGAGCCGGCAAAGAGCAGGTCGCCAGCGAAGAGGTGCCCGTCCGCGTGGAATGCGACATGCCCCGACGAATGGCCCGGGACGTCGAGCACGTCGAACGTGATGCCGCCGACGGTGATCTCCTCGCCGCCGCTGATTGGATGCTCGGGATCGTGCGGCGCCACAGGGAAGCCACCGCGTGGCGTCCCCGTCCGCAGCGCCTCGAGCTCGCCGGCTGGCGCCCAGACCTCCGCGCCCGTGCCGTTCGCCAGGGCCGCGACGCCGCCGATGTGGTCGACATCGGTGTGGGTGACGAGGATCGCCGCGGCGGTCGCACCCATTCGCGCGAGGTCGAGGCGCAGGTCGGTCGGGTCGTCACCGGGGTCGATGACGACGGCTTCAGTCGCGCCGCGCTCGGAGCGCACGACGTAACAGTTGCTCTGGAATGGCCCCATCACGAAGCTGTCGACGACGAGCGGCATGGCGAGCGTTTGAGTGTATCCAGGTGCGGAAACGCTTCTCGTATGCAGCGCTGGAACCTGCTCGACCTCGATGCGCCGGAGGGTCGGCGCGATCCGATCGTCCTCCATTCAGACGATGGAGCGCGCGCGGTGCTGATCGTCCTCAGCCCCGGACAGTCGCTCGGCGATCATCAGGTGAAGGAGAACGCTTGGGTGACGGTGATCGACGGCACGGTCACGATCACCGTCGACGGCGACACATCGGAGGCTGGGCCTGGGACGTTGGTGCGCTTCGATCCCGACGAGCGACACGCGCTGAGCGCCGAGCACGGAGCCCGGCTCGTGCTGCTGCTCGCGCCGTGGCCGGGCGACGGCCATTACCGGGGCGGCGGCTCCGCCGTCGCCGAGTAGGACTACTTCTCGGCGGCCTTCGCGAGGCGCCGTTCGTAGGTGCGGTACGCGGTGCGGTCGATCCAGAACGTGAGCGGGATGAACGCGAGCCCGTAGAAGACGCCGATTCCGAGCCGCTGCACGAGTGGCCCGCTCTTGACGATGAAGACGAAGACGACGAGCATCAGCCCGCCCATCGTCCCGCCGCGCTTGATCGCGCGCTGCCATGACGGACGGGGCGGCTCGCGCATCGGACGTGTGCTGCGCGCGCCGCGTGCGGGCTGCTTCTTGCCCTTGCCCGCGACCGGCTTCGCCTGGGCGCGTTCCTTCTGCTTCGCCTCGCGCTCGGCGCGGAGCTCCTCCGGGTCGAGCGGGATCTCGTTGCCGTCGCCGTCGAGGAGCACCGTCTCGTACTCGTGACGGAACGTCTTCTCGCGGCGGCGGCGCTGCTTGCGTGACGGCATCGAAGGCCAGGTTAGCGCCGGTACGCCACGCGCCCGGCGGCAATGACCGCCGTGACGATGTCGCCGGCGAGGTGGTAGGCGAGGTAGCGCCAGTCCGGAGCCTCCAGCAGAACGAGATCGGCCCGCAGGCCTGCCTCGACGCGGCCGTGGTCGGCTGCGCAACCGAGGACGTGGGCCGCGTTGACGGTGACCGCGGCAAGCGCCTCTGCAGGTGCGAGCTTCAGTTGCGTGCACGCGAGCGAGCAGACGAACGGGAGGCTCGTCGTGAACGAGCTGCCCGGATTGAAGTCAGTGGCAAGCGCAATCGCGGCGCCGGCATCCACAAGCGTTCGCGCGGGGGGCATCGGCCGATCGAGAAAGAGGGCGCTCGCGGGAAGCAGCACGCCGGTCACCTCGCTGGCCGCGAGCTGCCGCGCCGCGTCCGCCCCGGTCGCCTCGAGGTGGTCGACCGACCGTGCCCCGAGCTCGACCGCAAGCGGGATCGCGCCGCTCTCTGTGAACTGGTCACCGTGGAGGCGCAGGGTGAGACCGGCGGACGCGCAAGCGATGAGGTAGCGCCTGGCCTGCGCGGCATCGAAGGCGCCGCGCTCGAGGAAGACATCGGCCGCGTCGGCAAGTGCGGCCGCCTCTGGCAGCACCTCCGCGAGCGCGAAGTCGAGGTAGTCGTCGGCGCCGTCGAACTCCGGGGGAACCGAATGCGCCCCGAGCCAGGTCGGTGAGCCGCCGGCGGCTCGGACCGCCCGCAGTGACGCGAGCTCGGTCTCGAGATCGAGCCCGTACCCCGACTTGCCCTCCCAGGTCGTCGTGCCGTGGCCGAGCATCCAGGAGGCGTGCCGCTCGACGCGCGCCCGGAGGGCTTCCTCGTCGAGCGCGCGCGTGGCGCCGACCGTCGAGAGGATCCCGCCGCCTGCCGCGTGCAGCTCCTCGTACCCCGCGCCCGCGGCGCGGAGGGAGAACTCCTCCACCCGGTCGCCGCCCCAGGCTGGGTGCGTGTGGCAATCGACGAGCCCGGGGATCGCAACGAGCCCCCGTCCGTGGAGCTCCTCGACCTCGCCATCGATCGCCGGCAGGTCGCGCATGCGGCCGACGGACTCGATCACGCCGTCGCGCATCAGCACAAAGGCATCCTCGAGCACCTGCACGGACGCAAGATCGCGGCCGCGAAGCGGCGATCCACGACCGGCCGGCGACGCGACCTGCGCGAGGTCGCGGACGAGCAAGCGAGGCGCGCGCTGCCCCACCAACGGCCCCACCAACGGCCCCACCAACGGCCCCACTATCGGCCCCACCCCCGGCTCGACCAGCTGGCGCACGGTCAGCCGCTGTGGCTCGGTGTCGTCACGCCGTGCTCGCGCGCCGCATCGGCCGCATCGGGGTAGCCGGCGTCGAGGTGGCGCACGACGCCCATCCCCGGGTCCGAGGTCAGGACGCGTTCCAGGCGTGCGGCCATCTCGTCGGTCCCGTCGGCGAGCACGACCATGCCCGCATGGATCGAGTTGCCGATGCCGACGCCGCCGCCGTGGTGGACGCTGACCCAGGTGGCACCCGCGGCCACGTTCACGAGCGCGTTGAGGATCGGCCAGTCGGCGATCGCGTCGGAGCCGTCGAGCATCGCCTCGGTCTCGCGGTACGGCGAGGCAACCGAGCCGGCGTCGAGGTGATCTCGCCCGATCACGACCGGCGCCTTGACGGCCCCCGAGCGCACGAGCTCGTTGATCGCGAGGCCGGCCTTCGCGCGGTCGCCGAGGCCGAGCCAGCAGATGCGCGCAGGCAGACCCTGGAACGCGACGCGCGAAGGCGCGAGCGCGAGCCAGCGCTGCAGGAGCTCATCGTCGGGAAAGAGCTCGAGCAGCATCTCGTCGATGGCCGCGATGTCGGCCGGGTCCCCGGACAGCGCTGCCCAGCGAAACGGCCCGATGCCGCGGCAGAAGAGCGGCCGGATATAGGCCGGGACGAAGCCCGGGTATGAGAAGGCCTCCGTTACGCCTGCTGCTTCGGCCTCACCTCGCAGGTTGTTGCCATAATCGAAAACATAGCTGCCGGCCCGGACGTACTCGAGCAGCGCCTCGACGTGCAGCGCGATCGACTCGCGGGCCCGGCGGACGTACTCGTCCGGATCAGAGGTGCGTAGTTCGGCCGCCTCGGCAAGCGAGAGCCCGCGCGGGATGTAACCCGTCAGCGGATCGTGGGCCGCGGTCTGGTCGGTGACGAGGTCGAACTGCTCTCCACGGCGCGCGAGCTCCGGAATGACGTCAGCGGCGTTCCCGAGCAGCCCGACCGAGAGCGCGCGGCCTTCGCGCGCGGCCGCCCTTACCCGCGCGACTGCATCGTCGAGCGACTCGGTCGCCTCATCGAGGTAGCGCGTCTCGAGCCGACGCTCGATGCGCGTGGGATCGACCTCCACGCAGAGGATCGCTGCCCCCGCAAGCGTGCCTGCGAGTGGCTGCGCTCCTCCCATCCCGCCGAGGCCCGCCGTGAGGATCGTGCGGCCTGCAAGCGACGACGAGCCGAAATGCTTCTGTCCCGCGGCACCGAAGGTCTGATACGTACCCTGCAGGATCCCCTGGGTGCCGATGTAGATCCACGAGCCTGCAGTCATCTGGCCGAACATCGTCAGCCCCTCCGCCTCGAGCCGGCGGAACTCGTCCCACGTCGCCCACCTGGGCACGAGCAGCGAGTTCGCGATCAGCACGCGCGGCGACTGGGGCGTCGTGCGGAACACCGCGACCGGCTTGCCCGACTGGACGAGCATCGTCTCGTCGTCACCGAGTGTCAGCAGCGTGCGGACGATCGCCTTCAGTGCGTCGTGCGAGCGCGCCGCCCGGCCCGTGCCGCCGTAGACGACAAGGTCCTCGGGGCGTTCGGCGACGTCAGGGTCGAGGTTGTTGAGCAACATGCGGAGCGGCGCCTCGGTCGACCACGAGCGAGCGTTCAGGTGCGAGCCGCGCGGCGCACGTACCGCGGACAGGTCACCGCAGAGCTCCTCGACGAGAGCGTCGATCGTTGGAGCGACCGTCACAGGCCGGGGGCTCCGTTCTCTGCATTGCGGCGTGCGGCGGCCCGAGCGCGAATGCGCCAGCGATACACGTTCCAGGCCGAGGCCACGGCGAAGAAGATGACGGCGACGAGTGCCGCCTTCGCGACTCCTCCTCCGGTCGCCCAGGCGAGGAGCACGATGATCACCGCGAACGCTCCATAGACGAGCAACGTGTCGCGGTACGGATGCTTGGGGGGTGGGCTCTCGGGTAGTTCCCATTGCAGACGGCGAGGCCGACTCATTCGAGCTCTCCTATCTCCGCCTCGACGGCGGCCAGCAGCGATCCGTCGCGCACCGAATCTGCGACGGCTTCGATGTCAGAACTGAGCGAGCGATCGTCGCGGAGCCGCGGTGAGATCGTGCGCACATGCTCGTACGCCGCCTGTGCGCCGCGGCCCGGCTCGAGCGGGGCGAGGAACTCGATCGCCTGAGCCCCGGCGAGCAGCTCGATCGCGAGCGCGCGCTCGGAGTTGGCAACGACCTGCCAGGCCTTGAGCCCGGCGGCATTGCCCATCGACACGTGGTCCTCCTGCCCCGCGCTCGTCGGGATCGAGTCGACCGAGGCGGGATGGCAAAGCGACTTGTTCTCCGAGACGAGCGCAGCCGAGACGTACTGCGGGATCATGAATCCCGAGTTGAGGCCGCCGTCCGAGGTGAGGAAGGCCGGCAGGCCGTCGCTGAGATTCGGGTTCACGAGCCGCTCGAGCCGCCGCTCGGAGATGCTCGCGAGCTCCGCGACGGCCATCGCGAGCGCATCGAGTGCGAACGCGAGCGGTTGGCCATGGAAGTTGCCGGCGGACACGAGCATGTCTTCCTCGACGAGGACGAGCGGATTGTCGGTGGCCGCGTTCAGCTCGACCGTGACCGTGTACTCGACGTAATCGAGCAGGTCGCGTGATGCTCCATGCACCTGTGGTGCGCAGCGAAGCGAGTAGGCGTCCTGCACCTTGTCGCACCAGCGGTGGGACTCGTTGATCGCCGACTCCTCGAGCAGGCGGATGACGTTGCGGGCAGACGCGCCCTGTCCACGCAGTGGGCGCAATGCGTGAACCTGCGGGATGAACGAGTTGCGCGATCCCTGGAGAGCTTCGAGCGAAAGCGCGCACGCGCAGTCGGCAATCCGCGCCAGTCGCCTCGCCCGAACAAGTGCGAGCGTCGCCTGCGCCGCCATGAACTGCGTGCCGTTGATGAGCGAGAGGCCCTCCTTGGCGCGCAGCCGCACCGGCTCGAGGCCGACGCGCGCAAGCGCCTCAGCTCCGGAGATCAACTCACCCTCGACCCACGCGAGCCCCTCACCGACGAGTGGCAACGCCAGATGCGCGAGCGGTGCGAGGTCGCCCGAGGCGCCCACCGACCCGCGCGCCGGGACGAACGGCAGGACGCCGCGGTTGAGGCACTCGAGCAGCAACTCGACCGTCTCGACGCGCGCGCCGGAGTTTCCTTTCGCGAGCGCGTTCGCACGCAGGAGCATCGCCGCGCGGACGACCGAGTCGGGATACGGCTCCCCCACCCCACACGCATGCGAACGGAGCAGCCGGAGCTGCAGCTCTTCCGTCAGCTCCTCGGGGATCTGCTTCGAGACGAAGCGACCGAAGCCGGTGTTCACGCCGTAGGTGTGCTCGTGGGAACCGTGCGCAGCACGCTCGACGACCTGCCGGGCCGCGCGCATCTGATCCCGGGCACCCTCCGAGAGCGGTGCCGCCGGGTGTCGCTCCACCGCGACCGCCCAGACGTCCTCCAACGAGAGATCGTCACCCGTGAGCGCACCTTCAGCCGTCACAGCGCGAGTGTAGAGGCCTGCATCGTCAAACTCGATCTTGACTCTCGATGACCGATTCCATCCTCGATATTCCGCGTGAGCTCGAGGCAGGCCCCGACGGGAAGCCGGGTCGGGCGCTGCAGCTGCTTCGCCGGCCCGACTTCCGGCGGCTCTATCTCGCCGTCGTCGCGAGCGAGCTCGGCGACAGCCTGCACTACATCGCGTTGATGTGGTTCGCGTTCGACGCGGGCGGGCCGCTCGGTGTCGTCGCCGTTCGACTTGCCGACAGCGTCCCGGCGATCGTCTTCGGACTGCACGGTGGGCTCGCGGCCGACCGGTGGAGCCGCAAGCGGCTGATGGTGAGCTCGGATCTCGTCCGAGGCGTCGTCCTCGTTCCGGTCGCCGTCGCGGGCCTCGCCGGTTCGCTTCCGCTGTGGGGGCTCGTCGTTGCGGCGTTCATCCTCGAGGCGGCGACCAGCTACTTCGCGCCCGCGTACGGCGCGACCGTGCCGGCGCTCGTCGACCGGGCGAACGTGCAACAGGCGAACGCGCTCGTGCAGGCGACGGCTCAGACCCTCTCGATCGGAGGCTGGGCGGTCGCTGCAGCGCTGCTCACGTTCATGCCGGTCAGCGTGTTCTTCGCCGTCAACTCTGCGTCGTTCTTCGTCTCGGCGGCGCTGATCGCCCGCATTCGGCGCGCAGGCGCCCACGACCCGCATGCGCCACGGCCACGGCTCGGCGAGGGCCTCGACGCGTTGCGTCCCTATCCGGTTCTCGCGGCAGCGGTCGTAGCGCTCGGTGTGGCGGTGACGATCACGGCGGGCTCGTGGATCGGGGGCATCCCGACGCTCGTTCGCCACGGCCTCCATCATGGCGCGGGCGGCTTCGCGATCGTCATGGCGGGCTACGCGGCAGGTTCGATCGTCAGTGGCGCAGTGCTCGCGCGCCTCGAGATCCGGCGCAAAGCACGCGCGAGCCTCCTTGTGTGGGCGATGTACCTGCCGGGCTACGGGCTCGTCGCGTTCGCGCATTCGCTGCCCGTTGCAATCGCGGGCGCGTTCTTCGCAGCTGTAGGACAGAGCTCGGCCGTCGTGCTGATCAACTCGGCTGCGCAGGAGGATGTCCCCGACTCCGTGCTCGGACGCGTGCTCGGTGTCATCTCGCTCACCCACCGCGGCGCACACGCCACCGGCCTGCTGCTCATCTCGCCACTCTTTGCCTTCGTCGGCGCACGCGTTGTGTTCGGCGCCTCGGCGCTCGCGGTGCCGCTCGTCGGGCTTGTCGCCCTCGCCGCAGCTGCGATCGCTACTCGTCGTCGAGCAGCCTGAGCTCGAGCACGTGCGACGGGTCGAATCCGTCGATCCGCAGCACCGCACCCGCGGCTGCGGCTGCCGCCCCGGCAGGCATCAGGCCGACGAGCTCCGCGCCGAGCACGCTGCCGCCACGCGCCGTGGCCTCCGCGTCGATTCGGGCAACGATCTCGTGCAGCGCGGCGGCCTCCCAGTCCTCGACGTTCATCGAGACCTGGACGACCCCGGCGCGAGGAAGGTCGAGTCCCAGTGCACGCACGCCGGGGAACCCACCGCCCTTCTCGCGGACAACCGCAGCGATCTCCTTCGCGACCGCGAGCGTCGCGCGCAGGTTGACGTTGAAGGCGATCAGTGGCCGTCGTGCACCGAGGATCACGCCGCCGGCACTCGGATGGAGCGCTGCGGGCCCGAAGGTCGGCGCGAGCTCACCGTCGTCGAGGCGCCGCTGGAGCCCGGCGGCTCCGCCTCGGCGGTAGAACGCCGGCCCACGCTCGGGCGGCGCGTAGACGAACACCGGCAACCCGAGCTCGGCCGCGATCCGGGCGCCGATCGTCTGCGCCGCGGCCTCGGCGCGGGCGAAGTCTTCGGGCACGATCGGGATCAGCGGCACGACGTCCGCTGCACCGATGCGCGGGTGCGCCCCGGCGTGCTCACGCAGGTCGATCCTCTCGACCGCGACCGCGACCCCCGCAAGCAGCGCGTCCGCAAGCTCGACCTCCGACCCCACGAGCGTGAAGACCGACCGGTTGTGGTCGGCGTCGGCGTGCACGTCGAGCAGTCGCGCCCGGCTATCGAGGGCAGCGGCGATCGCATTGATCGTCGCCTGGTCGCGACCCTCGCTGAAGTTCGGCACCGACTCGAGTGGCAGCACGGCCGTACTCTAGGTCGCAGATGGAGGCCTACTACGACACCCGGGCGCCGGAGTATGACGACTGGTACCGCGGAACCGGTCTGTTCACGGACCGCGAGCGCCACGGCTGGGACGACGAGCTCGCAGAGCTGACGTCGGTGATCGAACGGCTGCCGGAGGGGCGCACGCTCGACGTCGCCTGCGGCACCGGCTTTCTGACGCGGCATCTGCGCGGCACCGTCGTCGGCCTCGATCAGAGCAGGCGCATGCTCGACGAGGCAACACGCCAGGCTCCGAACGCGTCGTTCGTGCAGGGGGACGCACTCGCCTTGCCCTTCCCGAACACGAGCTTCTCGCGGATCTTCACGAGTCACTTCTACGGGCACCTGCGCGAGCCCGAGCGCGCCGCGTTTCTCGGCGAGGCGAAACGCGTCGCGGCTCAGCTCGTGATCGTCGACTCGTCCCGCGCCCACAGCGAGCTTGACGACGACGTCCAGGAGCGTGTGCTGAACGACGGCACGCGCTGGGAGGTGTACAAGCGCTGGTTCACCGGCGCGGGGCTCGCGGCTGAGCTTGGCGGCGGCGAGGTACTGCACGACGGCCGCTGGTTCGTCGCCGTTTCAACGGGCCTTTGACAGGCACTGCCTGTTGACCCGTCGGCGCGCGACCTATCGCTCGCTCGACTCGCTGAAGCGCGACCAGCGGGTCTGCCGCGCCTGTGCGGAGGCCGGCTTCCCACTCGAATCATGGCCCGTGATCGCTCCGGGGAGCGGCCAGCGCGCCTACCTCTTCGGGCAGGCGCCGGGGATCGTCGAGGGACAGGAACGGCTGCCCTGGCGCGGGCGCGCAGGACGGACGTTGCGCGGCTGGCTCCAGCTCGAGGAAGACGAGTTCTACGAGACCTTCTATTGCGCGTCCGTCACGCGCTGCGATCCGGGCCGCGCCGCTTCGGGCCGCGGCGACCGCACGCCGACACCCGCCGAGCAGCAACTCTGCGACTTCTGGCGCGTTCGTGAGCTCGCGTTGCTGCAACCTCGCTTGATCGTGCCCGTGGGCGGGCTCGCCGCCCGCCGGCTGCTCGGGACGCGCACCGTCGGCGAAGCGGTCGGTCGGCGCTACGAGCTCGACGGCGCGATCGCGATCCCGCTCCCGCATCCCTCGGGCGCATCGAGCTGGCTGAACGCGCCGGCCAACCGGGCGCGGGTGACCGAGGCAGTGGCGTTGATCAGGGCCGAGCTCGCACGCCTCTGAACTGACGGCGGCAGACGCTGCGAATCACTGCCCGGGTACCCTCAGTCGCAGTGACTCCCACGCCGCCGGCCCCGAAGAATCGCCGCACGTTCCTGCGGCTGGTCGGCTTCTTGAAGCCGTACAAGGCGTCGATGATCATCTCGATCGCACTCGCGATCGGCTCGCAGGCCGCCGCCCTCGGCGCGATCCTCCTCACTCGCAGCGTCGTCAACGTGCTCCGGCACGATCAGCTGAGCCGGCTGCCCTGGCTCGTCGGGCTCGTCGTCGCTCTTGGGCTCGCACGCGCGCTGATGATGAGCGGCCGCCGGTTGATCGCGGGCAAGCAGGCGCTGCTCGTGGAGATGGACATGCGCACCGCGATCTACGCGAAGCTCGTGCGCCTCTCCTTCGGCTTCTACGACCGCCACCAGACCGGGCAGCTGATGAGCCGTGCAACGGTCGACCTGCAAGGCGTGCGCTTCTTCCTCGGCTACGGGTTGATCTTCTTCTTCCAGCACATCTTCACGATCGTCGGCGTCGGGATCGTCGTCTTCATCATCTCGTGGAAGCTCGCGCTGATCACGATCGCCATCGCGCCCGTGCTCGTCGCCGTCGCCTACCGCTATAGCCACGTCTCGCACCCGCTCCTGCGGGACGTGCAGCAGAAGATGGCCGACGTCGCGACCGTCGCCGAGGAGAACATTGTCGGCGTCCACGTCGTGAAGGCGTTCGCCCAGGAGGGCGCAGAGCAGGCGAAGTTCAGCCGCAGCTCCGAGGAAGTGTTCGGCCTGAGCGTGAGGGCGAACCGCCAGCGCGCGTTCTACATCCCCATTCTCAGCTTCCTGCCGCTGCTTGCGCAGGCGGCGATCCTGCTCGAGGGCGGCCGCATGGTCGCGCACGGCTCGCTCTCGCTCGGCGACTTCGTCGTCTTCAACCTGTTCCTCGCGCTGCTCGTGATGCCGCTGCGCCAACTCGGCATGTGGATCGGGCAGGCGCAGCGCGCCACCGCCTCCGGCGAGCGCATCTTCCAGGTGATCGACGAACCCGAGGACATTCGCGACGCCCCCACCGCGCGGGAGCTCGAGCCCGGCCCCGGGCTCGTCGCCTTCGAGCATGTGACCTTCGGGTACGACCCGGACCGCCCGGTGCTGCACGACCTCGATCTCGAGCTCGAGGCCGGCAGGATCGTCGCGCTAATCGGCCACACCGGTTCCGGCAAGACGACCGTCGCGTCGCTCGTGCCTCGTTTCTACGATGTGCAGCTGGGGCGTGTCTCGATCGACGGCAACGATGTCCGTGAACTGACGCTGACCTCGCTGCGCCGAGAGATCGGCGTGATCGCGCAGGATCCGTTCCTCTTCTCCGCCACGGTGCGCGAGAACATCGCCTTCGGCCGGCCGGGCGCGACCGCCGACGACGTCGAACGCGCCGCACGACTCGCTCAGGCGCACGAGTTCATCGACGCGCTGCCCGACGGCTACGACACCGTGATCGGCGAGCGTGGCATCACCCTGTCGGGCGGACAGCGGCAGCGGGTCGCGATCGCGCGGGCGCTCGTCGTCGACCCGCGTGTGTTGATCCTCGACGACGCGACGGCTTCGGTGGACGCGACGACCGAGGCGAAGATCCGCGAGGGACTGCGCGAAGCGATGCGCGGCCGCACGACGATCATCATCGCCCACCGGCTCTCGACGATCGCACTCGCCGACGAGATCGTCGTGCTCGACGCCGGGCGGATCGCGGCGCGCGGCACGCACGACGATCTCGTCGGGACGAACGAGGTCTACCGGGAGATCTACGAGCACGGGCTGCTCGAGCGCGTGTTCACGGAGGAAGTGGCGTGAGAGTGCATCAGCCGGGCGGGCACCTGATGCGCGGCGGCCGGCCGCAGGTCGAGGACTGGTCGTGGGCGCAGACGAAGCGGCGGCTCTCCGCGCTCCATCGCCTCGCGCGGCCCTACAAGCTGCGAACGGCGCTCGCGGTCGTGTCGCTGCTCGGCGCGACGGCCGTCGCTCTCGCTCCTCCCTACCTCGTCGGTCGCACGGTCGACGAGGTCCGCGGCGGCCACACGTCAAAGCTCGTTTGGTTCGTGCTCGCCTTCGTCGCCGCCGGCGTGCTCGGCATCCTCTTCACCTACGCGCAGACCTACTTCACCGGCTGGACGGGCGAGCGAATGCTCGCCGACCTGCGCGACCAACTCTTCCGGCATCTGCAACGGCTCTCGCTCGGCTTCTACGAGCGCAACCGCGCCGGCGTGATCATCAGCCGGCTGACGAACGACGTCGAGGCACTCGACCAGCTCGTCACCGACGGCGTCACCTCGCTCGTGCAGAACACGCTGACCCTCGTCGGCACCGGCGTGATCCTCTTCTTCCTCGACTGGCGCCTGGCGCTCGCGACGATGACCGTGATGCCGGCGATGGCGTTTGCCACCGCGTGGTTCCGCAAGCGGTCGGGCCGCGCCTATCGCGCGGTCCGCGAGACGCTCGGCGCGGTGACGGCGACCCTGGCGGAGGACATCGCAGGGATGCGCGTCCTTCAATCCTTCACGCGCGAGGACGCCGCACGCGCAAACTTCCGCGACGTGAGCGACGCCTACCGCGTCTCGAACATGCAGACAGTCACGTTGAGCGGTCTCTATTTCCCGTTCGTCGACTTCCTCTCTTCGGCCGCGACTGCAGTCGTGCTCGGCTACGGCGGCTGGCTCGCATTCCACAACGAGGTCTCGATCGGGATCCTCGTCGCGTTCCTCGGCTACCTCACGAACTTCTTCGACCCGGTGCAGCAACTGTCACAGCTCTACAACACGTTCCTCTCCGCGGTTGCGGCCCTCGACAAGATCACCGATCTCCTGGATGAGGAGCCCGAGGTCCAGGACGCCGCCGGAGCCGTTGCCCTCGGCCGGATTGCGGGCCGCGTCGCCTTCGAGGACGTGCGCTTCGCCTACGGCCGCGGACCTGAGGTGCTGCACGGCATCGACCTCGACGTTCACGCCGGCACGACCGTCGCGCTCGTGGGCCATACGGGCGCCGGCAAGTCGACGATCGCGAAGCTGCTCGCCCGTTTCTACGACCCATCGAGCGGCCGCCTGACGATCGACGGCACCGATCTGCGGGAGGTCGCGCAGATTTCGCTGCGGCAGCAGCTCGGGATCGTGCCGCAGGAAGGCTTTCTCTTTGCCGGCACGGTGGCCGAGAACATCGCGTTCGGGCGTCCGGACGCGAGCCTGCAGGAGGTCATCGGTGCCGCGCGGGCTGTGGGCGCGGACGAGTTCATCGAGGGGCTCGAGAACGGATACGAGACGCAACTCGGCGAACGCGGCTCGCGGCTCTCCCTCGGGCAGCGGCAGCTCGTCGCGTTCGCCCGAGCGCTGCTCGCCGATCCGCGCGTGCTGATCCTCGACGAAGCGACGAGCTCGGTCGACATCGGAACGGAACGGAAGATCGAGCGCGCGCTGCGGCGACTGCTGCACGGCCGAACCGCATTTATCATCGCGCATCGCCTCTCGACGATTCGCGACGCCGATCTGATCGTCGTTCTCGAGCACGGGCAGATCGTCGAGCAAGGAACGCACGACGAGCTGCTCGCTGCGCGAGGGCTCTACACCTCGCTCTACGGTGACTGGGCTACGGACGCGGATGTTGCCTAGCGCGGCACCGGAATAACGACCGACCCGGCCGCCTTGTCGTGCCACGTCTGCTTCTCGCCGTCCCAGAGCATCCAGAGGTAGCCGAGCAGGAGCACGATGAACGAAACAAGCGAGACGATCCACCGGATGAACGCCCGCATGTACCCGATCGAGCCTCCGCCCTGGAGGTCGATCACGCGGATTGCGAGTGCCGCATTGCCGGGGGTCTGCCCCGTCGAGCCGTGGAAATACGTGAAGTATCCGATCGTGATCAGCAGGCCAAGTGCGGTGCCGAACCCGCCGAGCGCCAGCTTGAGAATCTCGGACACAACGGAGAGCACAATGCCGTCGATGAACGCCGCGGCAAAGCGGCGCCAGAAGCCGGCACGGGCCGAAGTCACGGCGCCGACGTGTGGGGTGTCAAAGGTGGAGTCCATCGCCGGAGCATAAGCTTCGGTTCGGATGAATCTCGATCGCGAAACCGAGAAACGGATCGAGCAGCCTGCCTCGGATGAGGCCGAGCGCGAGACCCGGCTCACCCCGGCTGAGGCGATCACCCAGATGCGCATCCGTGTCCCGGTGCGCGGCGATCGCAAGCTGCGAACGGTCATCGACCGCGTGAATCGCGACGACCAGCTGAAAGCCTGGTGGCATGTCGCCAACGTGAATGCGGTCGCACGGATGGAGATCAACGACCATTCGTGGGTCCACATCCAGATCGTCGCGAACATCGCCCTGAAGCTCCTGCGCCAGCTGACGAAGCACGGCGTCGAACCGGCGATGGTCACCGACTACGGGATGACGCGGGACGATTCAGAGGTGGTCGTCGCGCTCACCGCGCTGACCCACTGCATCGGCATGTCAGTGCACCGCAAGGGCCACGAGGACTTCAGCCTGTTCCTCGCCGAGCCGAAACTGCGGGAGCTGCTGCGCGGGATCTACGAGGAGCCGGAGCTGACCGTCGTCGTCTCGGAGGTGCTGCAGGGGATCATCAGCCACCGCTCCGACGGGGAGCCGCTGACGCTCGAGGCGGGCATCCTGCGCGTGGCCGACGCGCTCGATATGGAGCAGGGCCGCTCGCGGATCGCGTTCGAGCGCGGTCGGGTCGGCATCCACTCTCTGTCGGCCGCGGCGATCGAGGAGGTCGAGATCTCCGACGGCGAGGAGAAGCCGATCCAGATCTCGATCCGGATGAACAACTCGTCGGGCATCTACCAGGTCGACGGGCTGCTGAAGGCAAAGCTCCGCGGCTCCGGCCTGGAGCCATATGTCGAGGTGATCGCGCACATCGACACGGAGGCCGAGAAGCGTCTGGTACCGCTCTACAAGCTCGATCTGTAGATCCGATTCCCAGCGCCGGCGCTACAATGCCGTCGCCCTGCGGGATCGTCTAATGGTAGGACGCCGGACTCTGAATCCGGTAGTCTAGGTTCGAGTCCTAGTCCCGCAGCTCCCGGAAAAGCCCTGCAAAAGTGCGGCTTTTGTTGCCCCAGCAGACGCGAGAGCTGTTCCGCCCGCGCTGCTTTCCATCGGCCGAGCGGTGGCGGCCGGCCGGCGCTTGCTTGCCGCCAGTCTCCGACCACACCGCCGCCCGCTCCGCGATACGTCTGGTCCCAGAGGAGAGGTCGGCGTGGAAAGCAAGCGCGGATCTCAGCGCGAGGTCTAGGCGCGCTTCGATCATGGCACATCGTGCCCTCGCCCGCGGGCTGATTTCGTCGAGAGCTATGAATTCGTGAGCTGCACGTCCGGCGCGGCTTCGGCCTG
>JBAQHS010000074.1:0-43365 GCA_049288455.1 Gaiellaceae bacterium
CCACGGCGAGGTGCGCGCCGAGCGCGAGCCGGATGCGCTCGGCGGCGGGCGCGTCGGCCGGCACACCGTCGAGCGCCGCGTGGAACGCCTCGGCACCCTCCCAGGCGACGTCCCAGAGCAGGTCCTCTTTCGAGTCGATGTGGTGGTAGAGCGAGGCCTTCTGGACACCGAGCGCCTCGGCGAGGTCGGCGAGCGAGGTGCCCTGGTACCCGCGCTCGGCGAAGAGCCGGGCGGCGATGCGCGTTAGCTCCTCACGCCTGGCGGACATCTATCATCCGTAGCCTAACGATCGGTCGGTAGGGAGGCCAGATGGACACGCGCACCGAAGAATTCGTCGCCTATATCCAGGACGGCGGCCAGGTCGAGGCGGGCGACTGGCTGCCCGAGGAGTACCGGGCGAAGCTCATCAAGTTCATCGAGATGCACGCCGGCAGCGAGCTGATGGGCGTGCTCCCCGAGCGCGAGTGGATCCTCAAGGCGCCGACGTTGCAGCGGAAGCTCGCGCTCACCGCGAAGGTGCAAGACGAGGTCGGGCACGCGCAGCTCATCTACCGCATCGCCGAAGACCTCGGCAAGCCACGCGCCGAGATGTTCGCCGACCTGCTCTCGGGCAAGGCCAAGTTCCACAACGTCTTCCACTACCCGACGAAGACCTGGGGCGATGTGGGAGTCATAGCTTGGCTCGTCGACGCCGCCGCGATCATCAGCCAGAAGGCGCTCCTCAAGTGCTCGTACGCGCCGTACGCGCGGATCATGAAGAAGATCTGCTGGGAGGAGTCGTTCCACATCCTGCACGGACGTGACGTGATCCTCGCGATGATGACCGGCACCGACGGGCAGCGGGAGCTCGTGCAGGAGGCGGTCAACCGCTGGTGGGGGCCGCTGATGCAGTTCCACGGCAACCCGATTCCGCGCGACGAGGATCCGATGTGGTTCTGGCGGATTAAGTCGCAGGGCAACGAAGAGGCCCGCCAGCAGTTCCTCGAGGGCTACGTGCCTCAGATCCGAGAGCTCGGGCTGACCGTGCCGGATCCGGAGTTGCGCCGCTCGGACGACGGGGTCTGGAGCTACACCGAGCCCGACTGGGCAGAGCTGAAGTCGGTCGTCACCGGGCACGGCCCGCGCTCGCAAGAGCGGCTCGACTTCCGCCGCCGCTTCCTCGAGCAGGAGCAGTGGGTGCGCGACGCCGTGCTCGCTGCATGAGCGTGTTCGAGGTGTTCCGCCAGGAACGAAAGGGCCAGCCGTTCGCGCACGCCGGCTCGATCGTTGCGCCTGACGCAGCCTTCGCCGACGCATGGGCCCGCGAGCAGTACGGCCGCCGCGGCGAGTCGGAAGCACTGTGGCTCGTGCCGCGCGAGGCCGTGCACCAGGTGACGGAGTGGGCGGACGAGTTCGATCTGAAGTACCGCCGCGTCGACGGCTACTCGATCAAGGCTCGGCTGAAGGAGGCGCGTGAACGCGCAGGCACTGTCACCGAGACTTGAGACGCTGCTCGCGCTCGCCGACGACGAGTTGATCGTCGGCTGGCGCGACTCGGAGTGGACCGGCATCGCGCCGACGCTCGAGGAGGACGTCGCCTTCTCGTCGATCGCACAGAACGAGATCGGACACGCGCGCGCGCTGTACGAGCTCGCGGCGATCGAGCTCGGAACCGACGCGGACGCACTGGCGTTCGATCGCGAGCCGGACGAGTACCGCTGCGCACCGCTCGTGGAGTTGCGCCTGCTCGACGACTGGGCGATGACGATCGCGCGGCGGTATCTCTACGAGCTCGCCGACGAGATTCGCCTCCGCGAGCTGATCGCTTCCGACGATGCGGAGCTGAGCGGACTGGCCGCGAAGATCGACCGCGAAGAGGTCTACCACCGCCTGCACGCCGAGCTGTGGGCCGCACGTCTTCGCGACGAGCCACGTTTCACCGCCGCCGTCGAGGAGCTGTGGCCGTTCGCGCTCGGCGTACTCGACCCCGTCCTGCGGCCCGAGCTCGCGCGCCGCGCAGGGCTGGCAGTCGTCGACGCTCGCGAACGCGGGTCGCATGGCCCGGCGCTCGACGAGTTGTTGAACGAGATGACCGAGGTCCGCCGCTCCGACCCGGGTGCGCAATGGTGACCGCCGACGAGGTCTGGGCAGCGCTCGAGGAGATCCCCGACCCCGAGATCCCGGTCATCTCCCTCGTCGACCTCGGCGTGATTCGCGACGTCACCGTCGACGGCACAAAGGTGCGGATCGAGTTCACGCCGACGTTCCTCGGCTGTCCGGCGCTCGAGGTGATGCGCGACGCGCTCGAGGCGAAGGTCGTCTCGCTCGGCGGCGTGCCGAACGTGGCCGTGATCCAGGACGACTCATGGTCGACCGACCGGATCACGCCCGCCGGGCGCGAGAAGCTGCGCGAAGCCGGCTTTGCACCGCCGGCGCCGCGGGCCGCAGGTGCAACAACGCTCGTGCAGCTGCACTCGAAAGCGTTCCGCTGTCCGTATTGCGGATCGACGGAGACGCGGCTCGAGAACATCTTCGGCCCGACACCGTGCCGCTCGATTCGCTGGTGCGACGGCTGCCGTCAGTCGTTCGAGCAGTTCAAGACGATCTAGCTAGCTACGGGAACGACGACGAGCCCGGATGGAGGTCGTAGCGGCCGCCGTTCGTGCACCCCGGCGGGACGAGGTAGCCGGTGCTGGCTCCGGAATCGGACGCGTTGTTCGCCAGTTGCTCGCGCATCAGTGACCGCGCGTACGAGAGCGTCAGCCCAAGGCGCGCGCCGACATCGACACCCGACTGAAACGCGTAACAATTCGCGAGACCCTCGTCGGCAACGCCGTGCAGGTGCCACGACTCGTGCGCGAGAACAGCGATCGCGCGACCGGTCGGGCTGAAGGAATGCGTGTCGTGCCGATCGATCACACGGTAGAGCTGGTAGCAGATTCCCGGCGTCACCCAGGCGTTTGTGCCACCGACCTCCGCGAGCCCGTCGGCTTCCTGCACGGCGCCGACGTGCTTGCCGGCGGTGTCGCAACGCACCACGGCCCGGTGGCCCGCGATCAACGTCGCCTGATGCGACAGCACCTGTTCGATCTGCGTCTGGGTGGCGTGGTCGAGACTGCTCCAGCCACGCCGAACGCCGATGCCCCAGACGATGAGCGCGACGAACGCCACGACGGCGAGTGATGCCCCGGCGCGGCGAACGATGGTCGGTCGCCGGCGTGGCACCGGCGGCGAGGCCCAGAATGCGGGGTCATCATCCTCAGGCGGCTCCTCGCTCGACCAGCCGAACCGCTCGAGGTCGACCTGCTGCGGCGCGCGTCCTCGTTCGAGCGGTGCGTCTCGCGTCGCGAGCAGCCAGCCGCCGACCGCGAACTCGAGCTCGAGACCGAGCGCGACCACGAACGGGAGCCACAACGGCACCGCATACCGCCAGTCCGGCGGCGAGAAGAACCACGCGACGAGCAGCACGACGAGCCCGACGCGCGCCCAGCGAATGCCACGAGCATTCATCGCCCCAGGGTAGGGACAAGAGACTCGATGTGGGCGGGGGCGCGCCGGTCGGCGCGCCCCCGTTCGCGAGTGGGTGAGCTAGCTAGGGGAGAATCCCGCGGTCGGTGAATGCCTGCGTCACGACAGCGGCCGCGGCCGGGTCGTAGAGGTCCTGGGCCGCCTTGACGGTGCTCTTCGCGAGCGCGGTCATCGTCGTCCCGGGGAAGTCGAACGACCCCTTCAGGATGATCGTGTCCGCTTCCTGTGGGGTCGGCAGGTTCTGCCGAATGTCCCAGAGCGCGCGCGACCAGATCTGGCCGTCGTGGTGCACCTCGCCGTTCAGGTCGGCGGGGTAGTGCAGGTTGGTGTCGATCCGCCGCAGGCAGTGTGGGACGGTCGATGTGTACGACGTCGAGTCCCAGTCGGCGACGCACGGCAGGTCTTCCTGCTCGGGCACGCCGAGGGACTTCGAGACGAGATCGGTGACGGTGACGGCCCAGTAGTCGGCGAAGCCTTCACTGATCGCACCGGCCTCCTCGGAGGCGAACGAGAAGTTCTGCCCCTGATGGAGCGCGTGGCCGTACTCGTGCAGGATCACCTCGGCGTCTTCCGCATCATCGACACCGCCCTTGCCGAAGCGAATCTCGTTCGTCGGATGGTCGGTGGTGAACGAGTTGTCGAGGCCCCACTGGTTGATACGTACCGGCTGGGGCACGCTGTCGATCGTCGGCATCGACGTGCCGTCGAACCCGAGGCTGTGCACGTAGCGCTGCGCCTCGGTGATCCAGTAGTACGCCATCACCTGCTCGAACTCGTCCTGATGCCGCGTGTAGTTGAACGTGTTGGTCGGCGAATAGGCCGGGTTGCCCGTCTCGCTGATCACCTTCACGTAATCACCCGACAGGAAGCCGCTCCCGTCGAGGTTCGTGAGCTGGACGGTGTGGTACGCCGCCGGCGGCACCGCGGCGTCGGAATCCTTCTGGTCGGTCAGCGTCTCGTCGCCGAGGCTCGAGACCGGGTTCGGGACGAACACCGACGCGGTGCCCGTGTGACCGCCCGATCCAGGCTTCGCCGCAAGCGCAACACCTGCGACGACGACCGTCGCGACGAACGCCGCGAGCACAACAATGCTTCTCCGCAAAAGGATCTCCCCCTCTGAACTTGGTTGCTCTATGAGCCTAACCCTGGCCGCTCGGCGAGGTCGGCCTGGAACGGTAGATTCCGGACGTGGCGCACGTGCGCATCCTCTACTGCCCCGTCTGAAGCGGCTACGACGAACGGGCTGCGAGTCTCGCAGCCGAGATCAACGGCACCGGGCACACGGCCGAGATGATCGAGGGTGAGAAGAGCCAGTACGACGTGCTCGTCGACGGCGAGCTCGCATTCTCGAAGCAGCAAGCCCACCGCTGGCCCGAGTTGGCGGAGATCCTCGCGGCGCTGCCGCCGCTCGCGGCCGGTGCCGATGCGTAACACCACCTGAACGACGCGCACGCTACCCTCGTCGTCCGTGCCGGCCTCCCGCGCTCTGCTGCTCGTCCTGCTCCTGCCGCTCGTCGCGGCCGCGTGCGGCTCGTCTCACAAGGCCGACACGACGACGACCGCACCGCTGCTCACTCAACAGCAGTTCGTCTCGGCCGCGAACGCGGTGTGCATCAAGTCCGACCGGCGCGTGTTCAGGCTCGGACGACTGTCGCTTCTGCCACAGGGCTGGGCGCAGACCGCTCGAGCGGCGCGGCAAGGCGTGACCGAGATGTCGGCTCTGCACCCACCCGCTGCACGGCAAGCCGGCTTCGCACACCTGCTGACGCTCGGCACGCAACTCGCGACCGGCATCCAGCACGTGCACGACGCGCTCGTCGCAAAGAACTACAAGGTGGCGCAGGCGGAGCAGCTGAAAGCGACGAAGGCCGACACCGCGATTCACCTACAGGCGAAGAAGCTCGGACTGACGTTCTGCCAGCAGTTGCTCACCAACTGGCCGGCGTAGACCAGCTGACCTCGGCCGCCGCACAAGTCTGGCCGGCGTTCGCGCTCGTGGCCGGACTGCTCCTCGTCGGGGTCGTCGCCGAGGAAGACGGCCTGTTCGCCGCCGCGGGCACGTTGCTCGCGCGGCTCCCGTTCGGCGCACGAGCGCTCTATGTGATCGCGCTGCTCTTCGTGGCGCTCGTCACCGCCGTGCTGAACCTCGACACGTCGGTCTTCTTTCTCACACCCGTGCTCCTGCATCTCGCGCGTGCGCGGCGAATCGACGAGTCGCCGTTCCTCTACGGGGCGGTGTTCATGTCGAACGCCGCCTCGCTCTTCCTGCCGGGCTCGAATCTGACGAACCTGATCGTCCTGCACGGCGAGCACATCTCGGGAGCGACTTTCCTTGCGCGCATGTGGCCGGCCGCGCTCGTGTCGGTGCTGACGACGATCGGCGTGCTGCTCGTCTGCTTCCGCTCGTCGCTCACGAGCGCCGGCGAGCCACCGGTTGAGAATGCCGTCGCGCGCGTACGCATCGGTGCGATCGCAATCGTCGTCGCGACCGCACTCGTCTTACTCCTCGCCTCCCCCGCGATCCCCGTGCTGATCGTCGGCGTCGTCGCCGTCATCGCGGCGCGAACAACTCGCGCCCGCGTGCTCGCGGCAGTCGACCTGCGCGTGCTCGGCCTCCTGTTCGTGCTCGCGACCGGGCTCGGCGCCCTCGGCCGCGGGTGGTCCGGCCCTGACTCACTCTTCGACTCGCTCGGGCGCTGGCAGACCGGAGCCGCCGCGGCTCTCGCAGCGGTCGGCGTGAACAACCTGCCGGCCGCCGTCCTCCTGACTCCCGATCCACCGCTGCACGGCCGGGCACTGCTGCTCGGCCTCGACATCGGGCCGAACCTCGCGGTGACGGGATCACTCTCGGCGCTCCTCTGGCTCCGCGTCGCGCGCTCGCTCGGTGCGACGCCGTCGGCGAAGACGTATTCGCGGATCGGTGTCATCCTCGCACCGCTCACGCTGGCGGCGGCGCTCGCGGCGCTCTGGCTCGTCTCGCCGGGGCGGCTCTAAGGATTACGCGGTCGGGGCGCCGGCGAAGCTTGGATAACGGCTCGTCAGCAGACAGACGTAGCCGTAGGTCTGCATCTCGTAGCGGAGCATCCAGGCGCTGACGTCGCGCATGCCTTCGTGCATGTGGCCGGTTGCGAGACAGTAGAACCAGCCGACGAACGCGATCAACTGGTTCACGACGCGGAACGCGTAGACAAGGAGCAGCGCCGGGATCGCGAGCAGCACGCGGAAGAGAACGGTCAGACGCGGCTGCGGCGCCCCAGGATCGACCCGGAGATCGACGGGGTAGCTGCCGGGCGCACCACCGAAGGGCGGCCACGGATTGGCCAGCAGGAAGACGTAGGCAGTCAGATGGGTCGCCGCACGGAGGTACCGGGCGAGGAACCGGTGCAACCCGTCGGGGACGCGCCCGGTGATGAGTGCGGCGAACCAGGCGATCACGACCGCGATGTACACGGCGATGCCCCAGATCGAGAGCCAGATCGCGAGCGGAATCGCGAGCAGCAACCGAAAGAACACCGTCAGGCGGCTTCGGCGCAGGTCGTCCTCGACGATCAGCCCGATCGGGTGAGATGCAGCAAGGGACTGGGTCATGACTGCCTCCGTTCGTGGGTGAAGCCGGCCCCGCTTGCGAGCGTCGGGTAGTGATCGGTGAGGAGCAGCAAGTAGCCGAACATCTGCGCCTGGTAGCGCAGGCAGTAGGCGCTCAGGTCGCGGAAGCCGCGTGGATAGCGGCCGGTCGCGAGCGCGAAGAGCGCGCCGAGGAACGCGACGATGTACAGCACATACGTGAGTACCGTCGCCAGCACGTAGGCCGGCACCACAAGCACGATCCGGAACAACGTCTTCCAACGCGCTTGCGGTGCCGGCGGTGCGATCTCGAGGTCAACCGGATAGGTGCCGCGCCAGCCGCGGAACGACGGATACGGATCGGCGACGAGGTACAGGTACGCGTAGACGTGCGCCTGGTAACGAACAAGGCGCGCGAGCCAGTCGTGCACGCCGCGCGGAGAGGTGCCGCGCACGAGCGTGATGAACCAGTTGACGACCACGACAACGAGCGCGAGATACGTCCAGGCGGCGAGTACGAAGAGGTGCGGCAGCACGAGCAACCAGCGTGTTGCGACCGTCAGCCGCCAGCGCCGCAGGTCGTCGCTCAGGATCATCCGGATCGGATGCCGTGTGGGCACATCGCCGCCCGTGAAGACGGCATCGCGCTTCTCGAGAAACGCCGCGACGCCTTCGCGGAAGTCGGGGGTCTGCGTCATGTCGGCCTGAGTCATCGCCTCCAGCTCGAGCTGCTCGGCAAAGGTCGTGGACTCGGCCGCGTCGAGCAGGCGCTTGGTTTCCCAGACTGCGCGCGTCGGCATTGCGGCAAAAAGCTGCGCCACTTCCTGCGCACGCTCGGCGAAGTGCTCGGCAGCGACGACCTCGGAGACGAGCCCCCAGTCGCGGGCTTCCTCGGCACTCAGGCGCCGGCCGGTCGTCAGCCACTCGAACGCGCGCGCCGCTCCGAGCAGCCGCCGGACGAGCCAGGTGCCGCCTGAGTCGGGCACGAGACCGATCTTGATGAACGCCGGGACGAAGCTCGCCGCGTCGGCGGCGATGCGAATGTCGCACGCAAGCGCGAGCGACAGACCTGCACCAGCCGCGGCGCCGTTCACAGCTGCGATCACCGGTTTCTGCAGTGCGCGGATCGCGAGCACGTTGCGGTGGTAGTTCGCGCGGAGATTGTCGGCGACATCGCCCGCGCCGCTCGAGAACTCCTGCAGGTCCTGCCCGACGCAAAAGCCCCGGCCGGCGCCGGTGATCACAACTGCGCGGACCGCCGGATCCTGCGCGCGCTCGAGCGCCGCGTAGAGACTCCGATGTACCGAGCTGTTCAACGCGTTCAGCACATCCGGGCGGTTCAGCGTGATCGTGAGGACGTTGCCCTCGCGCGTGACTTCGACGTCGGCCATGCGCCAACCATAGCCCTGTCTCAAGCCCGGGATAGAGTCCGCCGAGATGAGCGACCCCTACGGCGCATTCCCAAATCTCGAGCTCGATCGTCCGGCTCCGCATGTTTTGCGACTGACGCTGCGCGCTCCGGGCCGGCTGAATGCAGTGAGCGCAACGATGCATCGCGAGCTCGCGTCGGTGTGGCAAGTGATCGGGGCGGACGATGAGACTCGAGCCGTAATCGTTCGCGGCGCAGACGGAGCGTTCAGCTCCGGCGGCGACCTCGACCTCGTGCTCGAGATCGCCGCCGACCACGCAACTCGTATGCGGGTCTTCCACGAGGCTCGCGACCTCGTCTACAACGTCATCAACTGCCCGAAGCCGATCGTCTCCGCGATGGCGGGGCCTGCCGTCGGTGCAGGACTCGCCGTGGGACTGCTCGCCGACATCTCGATCGCGACTCCATCCACGCGGATCGTCGACGGCCACACCAAGCTCGGCGTAACAGCGGGAGACCACGCCGCGATCGTCTGGCCGCTGCTCTGCGGCCTCGCGAAGGCGAAGTACCACCTCCTCCTTTGCGAGCCCCTCGACGGCGTCGAGGCAGAGCGCATCGGGCTCGTCTCACTCTGCGTGCCCGAGGCGGAGCTCGAGGACCGCGCCCTCGCGATCGCGACGCGGCTCGCCGCAGGCGCACAAGGGGCGATCAGGCACACGAAGCTCGCGCTGAACAACTGGTTGCGTGCGGCAGGCCCCGCGTTCGATGCGTCCCTCGCGCTCGAGTTCCTCGACATGACAGGCCCCGACGTCGTCGAAGGCGTCGCCGCCGTGCGCGAGAAGCGCTCGCCCGACTTCGGCTAGCCGTTAGCTCTCACTCAACTCCGCGAACTGCACGGTGAGACGCTTGCCCATCGCCATCGCGTCCTTGCCGGTCGCGGCAAACTCGGGCGAGCCGGCCGCTTCCTTGAACGACGCCATGTCGGGCCACTCGAACTCGGCGTAGTAGGCGTGCACCGGAGCGCCCATCGGCGCGCCGAAGACCTTGCCGTGACGGAACGTCGCACCCGGAACCTTGCGGCAGAGCTCGACGTGCTCGGCATAGCGCTGTGTGTCGGGCGCTTCGTCGTAGAGTACGAACGCTCGGATCATCTCTTCCTTTCGTCGGACCGAAGGAGACTAGCCATGGCCGGAACGATCGTTCATTTCGAACTGCCCTCGGCGGATGCTGACCGCGCAAGCGGCTTCTGGGGCGGCCTCTTTGGCTGGCAGATCGGCGGCGGCATGGGCGACTTCGACTACCGCATGTTCGACGCCGGCGCCGGTCAGGGAGGAGCGGTCATGCCCTCCGACAAGGCGGGCAGCGGCCTCGTCGTCTACTTCGCAACCGATGACATCGACGCGTCAGTCGCAAAGGTCCGCGAGCTCGGTGGCAGCGCCGATGACAGGCAACCGGTGCCGACCCACGGTTGGTTCGCGTCGTGCAGGGACACGGAAGGCAACAGCTTCAGCCTCTGGCAGGGCGACGAGAACGCGGCCTAGTCGTGCCCACCGCGGTCGCGCTGGCGATCATCGCCGGCCTCGCAGGGTCGATCCAGGTCGCCGTCATGGGCCGCTTCGGCGGGCGCATCGGCGTCATCGAGGCGCTGACGTTCTCGACGGCTATTCAGCTCGGCCTGTCGGTCGCGATCCTGCTCGTCGCGCGCGCCGGCTTCGGGGGCCTCAGCGGCGCGATCCGCGCGCCTGCGTGGATGTGGCTCGGCGGGCTGATGGGACTGACCGTCGTCTTCTCGATCACGTTCGCCCAGCCGCGCATCGGGGCGACGGCGACGATCGGGATCCTGATCGCCGGGCAACTGGTGATGGGCGCAGTGATCGACCGGTTCGGTCTTTTCGGGGTCGAGCGCATCGGGATCTCTGTCCCGCGCGGCGTCGGAATCGTGCTGTTGGGAATCGGCGCGGCCCTCTCGCTCGTTCGGTAACGCGTGTCACATCGTGCGAAGGTCTGGACCGCGCTCGGCTCGGTCTACGTCATCTGGGGCTCGACGTATCTCGGGATCTACTACGCGGGCGCGACGATCCCGCCCCTGTTCGCAGCCTCGACGCGGTTCATGGCGTCGGGCGCATTGATGGGCGGCATCGTGCTCGCCCGCGGTGGGACCCTCCGCATCGCGCGCCGCGCTCTCAGGTCCGTCCTCCTCATCGGCCTCTTGCTGCCCGGCGCAAACGCGGTTCTCTTCTTCGCCGAGCGCAACGTGCCGACCGGGCTTGCGTCGCTGATCATCGCCTCGGTCCCGCTGTGGCTCGTCGTGCTGCGGCTCGCGGGGAAGGAGCGCATTCCCTGGCAGGCGCTCGCAGGGGTCGGGGTCGGATTCGCCGGGGTGGCGGTGCTCGCTCAGCCGTCAGGCGGGGCGAAGAGCTGGGGCATCGCGCTGTGCGTGCTCTCCGCCGTGATGTGGTCGACGGGATCGTTCCTCTCCTCTCGCCTGACGATGCCGGCTGACCCGTTCGCGGCCGCCTCGTACGAGATGTTCGCCGGTGGGCTCGTGATGTTCCCGATCTCGCTCTTCACGTTGCAGCACGGTCTGCACCCGTCGGCCGCGTCGATCGCCGGCTGGATCTACCTCGTCACGTTCGGGTCGATCGTCGGGTACAGCGCGTACACCTGGTTGCTTGCGAACGCACCGCTCGGCCTCGTCTCGACCTACGCCTACGTCAACCCGGTTGTCGCAATCACACTCGGCGTGATCTTCCGCGGCGAGCATCTGACGTGGCGGCTTCTGATCGGCGCGGCAATCGTCGTGGTGGCCGTCGCAACGGTCGTACGCCGCGAACCGTCTGCGGGGACGGTCCGCGAAGAGGGCGTCCACTAGTCGTAAATGGCCGTATTTTTCGCTGATGCGGGACCGCGGCGCTACGCATAGCGTTCGCGAATGGCCTACCGGCTGCTTTTGCTCTGCTCGCTCGCCGTCCTCCTTACCGCGTGCGGCAGCACGAAGACGATCACCGTGACGGTGGGGACGACCCCGCCGGCGACGACCAAGGTGAGCGCGCTCGTCGCTGAGGGCGCCCACGACTTCAACCAGTTCGCTTGCGCGCAATGCCATGGGCCTAACGGCGGCGGCGGCATCTCGTCGTCGGTGCCTGCTCTGAAGATCGTCGGCAGGGCGCTCACGGTCGCGCAGCTCCGCACGATCATCGATCACGGTCTCGGCGTTGCGGCCGACCCAAAGAAGCCGTACATGCCGGTGTGGGGCCAGATCATCTCCAAGCGCCAGGTCACCGCGCTCGTCGCGTACGTCCACGCCGGCCTGCCCGCGGTCGCGGGTGCCACCGCACCGCCCGTGCAGACCGACCAGGGGCCGGTCGTCGAAGGCGCGCAGCTCTACGTGCGCTACGGCTGCATCAACTGCCATGGGCCGAACGGCCTCGGCGGTGTGCCCAACCCACAGTCGCCTGACAAATCGATTCCGCCGCTCTCCGGCGCGGACTTCTTCGGCGAGTTCAACACCGATCAGAAGATCATCGACGTGATCCGGAGTGGCAGCGTGCTCGGCCGTGCCCCAATCGTGTCGATGCCCCACTGGGGCGGCATCCTCACCGCCGGCCAACTCCACGCGCTCGCGGAGTACATCAAGACGCTGAAGACCGGCTAGACCGGCAAGCAGATGTCGTCGGGCCTGACGGGGACGCGCGTCAGCTCGCGCCCGGTCGCTGCCCGCAGCGCAGCTACGACTGCGGCCGTCGAGACCACCGTCGGCGGCTCACCCACGCCCTTGACGCCATAAGGAGCGTCTGGCTCGGGGTCTTCGATCAACACCGACTCGACCGGCGGCATGTCGAGCGTCGTCGGGATCAGGTAGTCGGTGAAGCTCGCATTCGTGATCAGCCCGTCGCGCGTCTGGATCTCCTCCATCAATGCGAGCCCGAGTCCCTGCGCGGTGCCGCCCTCGATCTGTCCCTCGACCTGCTGCGGGTTGACGGCCTTGCCGACATCCTGAGCCGCGCCGATCCAGACGATTCGCGTCAGACCGAGATCGACATCGACCTCGGCAACCACCTTCATCGCGCAGGCCGCGAACGCAACGTGCGCGCGCTCACCGGTGAGCTGCCCCGTCTCCGGATCGAGCGGCGTCGTGCGCGCGTGCCGGTAGATCTTCTCGACGTCGATCTCCTCGCCGGGCCGGCGGCGCTGCTCCTCGAGTGCGGCGCGGCACGCGTCGCGTACAGCGCCTGCCGCCATCCACGTCATTCGTGACGCCGACGCGGACCCAGCCGAGTCGACGGTCGAAGTGACGACCGGCGCGAGGGCGACCTCGTCGGTCCCGAGCTCGGTACGTGCGACCTGCAGGATGACGCCGCTGACGCCCTGGCCAACCTCGGCGGCCGCGCAATGGACGACCGCCGAGCCGTCCAGGTGAAGCTCGACCCGCGCGGCGCAATAGTCGTCGAATCCCTCCGAGTAGGCGATGTTCTTGAACCCGACGGCGAAGCCGACCCCTCGCCGCACGCCTTCGCCGTTCGTCGTGTTGCCGGCACCGCCGGGGAGCCGGAGCACATCGCGCGGTAGCTCTTCCGGCGCGGGTGGCTCGAGGGCGGCTGCGGCCCTGATCGTCTCGGCGATCGGCAGCGAGCCGGTGATCGTCTGGCCGGTCGGGAGCACGTCGCCCGGGGCGAGGGCGTTCAGCAGTCGCAACTCGATGGGATCGATTCCGACGGCTGCCGCGAGCTTGTCCATCTGCGCCTCGGAGGCGAAGCACGTCTGGACGGCGCCGAACCCGCGCATGGCGCCGCAGGGCGGATTGTTCGTGTAGACGGACGTCGACTCGATCAGCGCATTGGGCACCTCGTACGGGCCGACGGCGAACGACGCGGCGTTCGAGGTGACTGCAGTCGAACTCGATGCGTAGGCGCCTCCGTCGAGCAGGATCCGCATACGCACGTTGACGAGCCTGCCGTCCCGTGTCGCCCGATGCTCGCACCAGATGCGCGCCGGATGACGGTGCACGTGGCCGACGAACGACTCCTCACGGTTGTAGACGATCTTCACCGGCCGATTGGTGTGCAGCGCAAGCATCGCGCCGTGCACCTGCATCGAGAGATCCTCGCGGCCGCCGAAGGCGCCGCCGACGCCGGCCAGGTGGATGCGCACCTGGTCGAGCGGCAGGTCGAGACACGGCGCGACCTGCGCCCGGTCGACGTGCAGCCACTGAGTCGCAACATAGATGTCGACGCCGCCTTCCCCGTCGGGCACCGCGAGGCCGGACTCCGGGCCGAGGAACGCCTGGTCCTGGATCCCGACGTCGTACACGCCGCTGACCGAAACCTCCGCAGCGGCCTCAGGGTCGCCATGCCTGATCACCATGTGGCGGACGACGTTCGGGCGCGGGTCGTCGAAGTAGCCGTGCCCACGCGTCGGGCTCTCGGCATGAAGCGGCGCGGACTCGGTCGCGCGCTCCATGTTGGCGACAGGCTCGAGCGGCTCGTAGGCGACGACGATCTTCTCGGCGGCGCGGCGAGCCTGCTCGGGATGCTCCGCCGCGACGAGCGCGACGGACTCGCCGTAATAGAGGACGCGGTCGATCGCAAGCACCGGCTGGTCGGAGAACTCGAGCCCGTAGGTCTTCTGACCCGGCACGTCGTCATGCGTGAGCACGGCGTGCACACCCGGCATCGCCACCGCCTCGGCAATGTCGATCGAAGTGATGCGCGCATGCGCGTGCGGGCTCCGAAGCGTGTGCCCCCAGAGCATGCCGGGCACGATCAGGTCGCTCGCATAGGCGAACTCGCCCTTCACCTTGGGCGGCGCGTCGGCGCGCGGCACGAGAGCGCCGACGCGGCCGAGCTGCAGTGTGCGTGGGACGGCTTGGGTCACACGCCCGCCGCCAGTCGCACGGCATCGAAGATCTTCGCGTAACCGGTGCACCGGCAGAGGTTCCCGGAGAGAGCCTCGCGGATCTCGTCGTCGGACGGTTGAGGTGTACGTCGCAGAAGATCGGCGGTTGCGACGACGAGACCGGGCGTGCAAAAGCCGCATTGCACCGCGCCTGCATCGACGAATGCCTGCTGCACTGCATGCAGCTCATCGCCGTCGGCCAGCCCTTCGACCGTTGTCACCTCATGGCCGTCGGCCTGAGCCGCGAGCACGAGGCACGCGCACACGAGCGTGCCGTCGAGAAGCACCGAGCAGGAGCCGCACTCGCCCTGTTCGCAAGCGTTCTTGGCGCCCGGGAGGCCGAGCTTCTCGCGCAGCGCGAAGAGCAGCGACTCCCCCTCCCAGCAGTCGGCCTGCTGCTCCTCGCCGTTGATGCGAACTGTGATCCTCATGCGAGCACCCGGCTGAGCGCGCGGTCTGTCAGCACCTGCAACGCGTGGCGCCGGTAGCGCTCGGTCCCGCGCACGTCGTCGATCGGCGAGGCTGCGGCGGCAACACGCTCGGCGAAGCTCGACGCCTCGCTCCTCGGAGCGGTGACAAGCACCGGCCGGGGCGAGGCCGAGCCGAATGACGCACGCAACTCGTCACCCGCGGACACGGCGAGTGACACGACGGCAATCACCATTGCGTTCCGCGGCCCCACCTTCATGAACGTCTGCGGTAAACCGGACGGCGTGAGGACGACGGCGGTGATCAACTCATCAGGCTCGAGCGCGTTGCGCTTCACGCCGGTCACGAAGGACGCGAGCGGCACGGTGCGCACCCCGCGGACCGACGCGCACTCGACCTCCGCGTCCTCGAGCATGAGTGGCGGAAGCGCGTCGCCGGCGGGCGATGCAGTCGCGAGATTCCCGCCGATCGTCCCGCGGTTGCGAATCTGCGGCGAACCGACCGTGCGCGCCGCCTCGGCGAGCGCCGGCAGGACGTCGCGCAGCGGCCCATGCTCGATCTCTGCATACGTGAGGCCAGAGCCGAGCCGCAGGCTGCTGTTCTGCCGCGACCAGCCGCGCAGTTCGGTTACCTCGTTCAGGTTCACCATCGTCTAGGGCCGTCCGCGGTCGAAGTTGAGGGCGACCATGACGTCTGTCCCGCCCTGGATCAGCCACGCCCCGGGATGCTCGGACTTGACGCGTAGGGCCTCGTCGAGTGTGCTGGGCGCCAGGACTTCCACGGGGGCGAACTGTACGGTTCTCCGACTATGGACGCTCACCTCTCGCGGCGTCTCGCGGTGGCGCGCGGCGACGAGCCGGCCGATCTGGTGATCCGCGGCGGCGAGGTGCTGTCGGTCTTCACGCGCGAGTGGCTCTCAGCGGATGTGGCGATCGTCGACGGATTCGTCGCGGGCCTCGGTGCATACGAAGGCCGTGAGACGATCGATGCGACGGGCAGGTACGTCGTCCCGGGGTTCATCGACGCGCACATGCACCTGGAGTCGTCGAAGCTGCTCGTCGACGAGTTCGCGCGACTTGTTCTCCCGTTCGGGACGACGGCGGTCGTTGCGGACCCGCACGAGATCGCGAACGTCCTCGGGACCGACGGCGTGCACTGGCTGCTCGACGCGACCGCGGCGCTGCCACTGGACGTCTACTTCATGGCGTCGTCCTGCGTGCCCGCCTCGCAGTTCGAGTCGCCGCGGCGCGAGCTGACGCCGGGCGACCTCGCATCGCTCCTGCGGCGGCGGCGCGTGATCGGGCTCGCCGAGATGATGAACTTCCCGGGTGTCATCTCGGGTGCTGCGAGCGAGCTCGCAAAGCTCGAGCTCGCACAGCACGTGGACGGGCATGCCCCGGGCGTGCTCGGCCGCTCACTGCAGGCCTACGCTGCGGCCGGCATCCGCTCCGACCACGAGGCCTACAGCGTCGAAGAGGGGCGCGAGCGGCTGCGAGCGGGTATGTGGCTGCTCATTCGCGAGGGCTCGGCGGCGCGGAACCTGCAGGCTCTGCTCCCACTGCTCGCCGAGTACGGCCCGTCACGGATCGCGTTCTGCACCGACGACCGCGAACCGGAGCACATTGCCGACGACGGGCACATCAACTCGATGGTTCGAGATGCGGTCGCCTTCGGCATCCCGGCCGAAGATGCACTCGTCGCTGCGACCCAGAGCCCTGCGAGCTGGCACCGGCTGGACGAGCTCGGCGCGGTCGCGCCCGGGTACCGCGCCGACGTCCTCGTCTTGCCCGACCTCGAGAGCTTCATGCCCGACGTCGTGTTGAAGGCGGGCCGGCCCCCGGCCGAGATCCCGCAGGCCGACGTGCCGGATTGGGTGCGCCACACCGTGCGAATCGGCGCCTTCGGGCCGGAGATGTTCCGGATCCCCTGGAACGGGGGGAGCGCCCGCGTGATCGGCATCGTCCCTGGGCAGATCGTGACGGACTCGCTGGTGGAGGAGCCGGTGCTGCACGCCGGTGAGGCCCTCGCCGACGCCGGGAGCGGACTTGCCAAGATTGCGGTGGTCGAGCGCCACCTCGGGACCGGACGCGTCGGCCTCGGCTTCGTGCGCGGCTTCGATCTGGAGCGGGGCGCGATCGCTTCGACCGTCGCACACGATGCGCACAACGTCGTCGTCGTCGGCATGAACGATGCATCGATGGCCGCGGCGGTTCGCCGGCTCGCGAATCGCGGCGGCGGGATCGTCGTGGTCGACGGTGCCGAGGTGCTCGCCGAGCTCCCGCTGCCGGTCGCGGGGCTGCTGTCCGATGCGCCGCTCGACGAGGTGGTCGCCGCCTCGCGGGCCGTGATCGCAGCGGCGCGGTCGCTCGGCTGCCGGCTCGACTCGCCCTTCCAACACCTTGCGTTCCTCGCGTTGAGCGTCATCCCGAGCCTGAAGATCACCGACCGCGGCCTCGTCGATGTCGATCGCTTCGAGCTCGTCCCATTGGAGGTCGCGTGATCCTCGCGAACGCCTGGGTGGTCTCGATGGACGATGCCCGCACCGAGCACGAGGACGGCTGGATCCGCATCGAGGGCGACCTGATCGCCGAGGTCGGTTCCGGAGCAGCACCGGGCGAGGCGGAAGACCTGAAGGGCGCGGTCGTCACGCCGGGCCTCGTCAACACCCATCACCACCTCTACCAGACGCTCACGCGAGCCCGCGCGCAGCAGGCCGACCTCTTCACCTGGCTGAAGACCCTGTATCCCACGTGGGCGCGGCTCGACGAGGAGATGGAATACGCCGCCGCCCGTTGCGGCCTCGCCGAGCTCGCGCTCTCGGGCTGCAGCACGGTCTTCGATCATCACTACGTCTTCCCGCGTGGCGTGTCGGGTCTCGTCGAGGCCGAGTTGCGCGCCGCGCAGGAGCTTGGGGTTCGCATGGTCGCCTCGCGCGGCTCGATGGACCTCGGCGAATCCGACGGAGGCCTGCCACCCGACTCGCTCGTCGAGGACCTCGACGCGATCCTCGCCGACACCGAGCGCCTCGCAGGGCTCGTCGACGGAGTCATGGCGCAGATCGCGGTCGCACCGTGCTCGCCGTTCTCGGTCACGACGCGGCTGATGGAGGAGTCGGCGTCGCTCGCGCGTCGCCTTGGGCTGCAGCTGCACACGCACCTCGCGGAGACCGTCGAGGAGGACGCGTACTGCCGTGAGCTCTACAACTGCTCGCCCGTCGAGTACCTCGAGCGGGTCGGCTGGATCGCCGCCGACGTCTGGTGCGCCCACTGCGTGCATCTCTCCGAAGGCGAGGTGCGCGCGTTCGGGGAGCACGGCGTCGGAGTCGCGCACTGTCCGACGTCGAACCTCCGGCTCGGTGCAGGTGTCGCGCCGGTACGCAGCCTCCTCGACGCTCACGTTCGGGTCGGCTTGGGCGTCGACGGCAGCGCGTCGAACGAACGAAGCGATCTCTTTGCCGAGGTGAAGCAGGCGATGCTCGTCGCACGCGGCCGCGGCGGCGGAGACGCACTGACGGCGCGCGACGCCCTGCGGCTCGGCACCCGGGGCGGCGCCGAGGTGCTGCGCCGCGACGACATCGGCTCGCTCGAGCCGGGCAAGCGCGCCGACCTCGCGATCTGGCGGACGGACGGCCTCGAGTTCGGCGGCGCCGAGGATCTCGTCGCGAACCTGGTGCTTGCAGGCCCGCACCGGGTCGACCGCCTGATCGTGGGCGGCGAGGACGTCGTCCGCGACGGCTCGCTCGTGCGCGTCGACGAGCAGGAGATCGCGCGTGAGCACCGCAAACAGGCTGCGAGGATCTGGCGATGACGATCTCGACCCACGTGCTCGACACCGAGCGCGGCCGCCCGGCGGCCGGCGTGCACGTCGAGCTGTTCGCACCCGACGGTTCGCTCGCGGGCGAGGGCATCACCGATGACGACGGACGCATTCGCGAGCTCGCCGAGACGACTGCCGGCACTTATCGCATCGTCTTCCATCCGCCCTCACCGTTCTTCAAGCTCGTCGAGCTCACGATCGAGCTCGGCGACGGCCACCATCATGTCCCTCTGCTGATCTCGTCGTACGCATGCGCGAGCTACCGCGGCAGCTGAGCGCGGCCGAGCTCGCAGAGCTGTTCGAGGGACGAACCGCCTTCGTCGAGCAACTCGCCGCGCTCGAGGACCCGCTCGGCCGTGCACGCGACGTAGCGAGCCGGTTGTCCGAGACGCAGCAGAAGGAAGTGCTCGACGCGCACCCGCCGATCGGCGGCAAACCCACATCCGCGCGCTCCGCAGCCGAGCAGGGCACCGACGACGATCCCGCAGTGCTGGCGGAGCTCGCAGAATTGAACAGCGCCTACGAGGCGAAGTTCGGCTTCCGCTTCGTCGTCTTCGTGAACGGACGCGCGCGGCGGGAGATCGTGCCGGTACTCCGCGAGCGGCTCGAGCGCAGCCGCGACGAGGAGCTCGCGACCGGCGTCGACGAGCTCGTACAGATCGCGGTGAGACGATGGCAAACGTCGTAGCTCTCAGCGACTACTGGTGGGGCTGGGGCAACCTGCTCTTCCGTTGGCTGCACGTGATCGCCGCGATGGCCTGGATCGGCGCGTCGTTCTACTTCATCGCGCTCGACAACCATCTCGAGCCGCCGAAGGATCCCGCCGACGCGCAGCGCGGAGTGGGCGGCGAGGCCTGGGAGGTGCACGGCGGAGGCTTCTACCGCGTCGAGAAGTTCGTCGTAGCCCCGCATCGCCTGCCCGAGCCGCTGCACTGGTTCAAGTGGGAGGCGTACACCACCTGGCTCTCTGGTTTTGGCCTCTTCATCGTCGTCTACTACTCCCACGCCTCGTCGTATCTCGTGGACCGAACGGTGGCCGATCTGTCTGCGTGGCAGGCGATCGCGATCTCGATCGCCGGCCTCGTAATCGCGTGGCTCGTGTACGACGGCCTCTGCCGCGCGTTCGAGAACGACGAGCTCGTGCTCGCGGTTCTCGTCTTCGCGTTCATCGTCGCGTCGTCGTGGGGCGCGTACAACCTCTTCTCGGCGCGCGCGGCGTACCTCCAGGTGGGCGCGATGATCGGAACGATGATGGTCGGCAACGTCTTCTTCGTGATCATCCCTGCGCACTGGGAGCTGATCCGCGCCAAGCAGGCCGGGCGCGAGCCCGACGCGCGGTGGGGCCGCCGCGGCAAGACGCGCTCGGTCCACAACAACTACTTCACGCTGCCGGTCGTCTTCGCGATGCTCTCGGGCCACTTTCCGTTCGCCTACGGGCACGCGCACGGCTGGCTGATCCTCGTCGCGTTGATGGCGATCGGTGCCCTGACGCGCCACTACTTCAACCTGCGGCATCGCGGCCTGAACGTTTGGCCGATCCTCGGGCTCGCCGCGGCCGGGATCATCGCTGTGGCACTCATCATCCGATGATCAGATTCCTCATCGTCGCGGTGGTCGTGGTCGTCGTACCCGGGCCTGACTTTGCGCTGACACTTCGCAATTCGATCAGCCGCGCCCGCGGCCTCGCCACCGCACTCGGGGTCGTCACTGGACTACTCGTGTGGGCGCTCGCGGCCGCGGTTGGTCTCGTCGCACTGCTCGTGGCGTCGCGACCCGCGTTCGAAGCGCTGCGAGTCGCCGGCGCTGCCTATCTCGTCTGGCTTGGTCTCAAGACCCTCTTCTCACGAGGTCGCGATCATCGTGACGAGACGGTCGCCCGTCGAGGATCGCCGTATCGCCAGGGCCTCGTGAACAACCTCTCGAACCCGAAGATGCCCGTCTTCTTCACAAGCCTGCTTCCTCAGTTCGGCACGTCGTTCGCCGTGCTTGCCGCGCACGGCGCGATCTTCGCGGGCCTGACGCTCGCGTGGCTCGCATTCGTCGCGCGTGCGGGCGCCGCGCTCCGCGTCCCGCCAGTCCGCCGCGCCCTGGACCTGGTGACAGGCGTCGTGCTCGTCGCGTTCGGCCTGCGCCTCGCCTCCGAACGGCGCTAGACATGAGTCGCGAATGCGACAGGCGTGGACAAATCGTCACGCCCCCGTAGCGGTGCCTGGCACCGGCCACGGCGCCAACCAGCAACGCCGCTCAGGACATGCTCTGGCGCCCGATCTCGAGCGTTCGTAGGAAACTCGTCGCAAGCGCTCGCAGGGCGGGGATAAATCGTCACGCTCTCGTAGCGGTGCCTGGCACCAGACGAGGCGCCCGGCGCCATGACCGTTCGGGACGTGGCCGGCTGCCCGGCGGCGGCGGGTCAGGCGGGTCGGTAGGTGAGATGCGTGACGGTTGGAGAGTTGACGACATCGACGACACGCAACTGCCCGTCCACGCCGTCGAACAGTCGCACGCCGTCGCCGAGGAACACCGGCGCGACGTGGAGCCGTAGCTCGTCGACGAGTCTCGCGCGCATCGCCTGCTGGACGATCTGCGCCCCGCCCGCGATGTTCACGTTCTTCGCACCCGCGGCGGCCCGAGCTTGTTCGATCGCCGCCTCCACGCCGTCGGTGACGAAGGTGATCGGCGTCGCGCCCTTCGTCTCGCTCGCGCGCGCGTGATGCGTGACGACGAAGACCGGCACCTCGAACGGCGGCTCGTCTCCCCACCACCCGTCGGCGTTGGGATCGTTCTCCCACGGCCCCGTCCCGCCGCTCCACATCCGGCGGCCCATGACGACGGCGCCCGTCGCCGCGAGGCTCGCAGCGACCAGATCGTCGTCAGCGTTCCACTCGCCACCCTCGAGACCATGCTTGGCGCGCCAGGACGGCAGCCCGAAGACCCACTCGTGCAGCAGCAGGCCGCCCTTACCGAGCGGCTCCTCGAGCGTCTGCCCCAACCCGGCGACGAAGCCGTCCACCGACACGGAGATTTCGACATTGATCTGGGTCATGGTGGTTGGACGGAACGACCGACCGAAACTGATCGCCGCAGGTACGTTTCTCGCCGTGCTCGAGATTGTCGCAGCCGGGATGCGCTTCGTGGCGCGCTGGGAGGAGGAGCTCGCGCCGCAGACCGTCGCAGCGTTCAAGGCGAGCCTTCCACTCGACGACCGGATCATCCACTGCCGCTGGAGTGGTGAGTCGAACTGGATTCCCTGGGGCGACCTCGATTTCGGGATCGGCCCCGAGAACGCGACCTCCTACCCGCATCCGGGCGAGCTCGCCCTCTATCCCGGCGGGCAGAGCGAGACCGAGCTGCTGTTCCCGTACGGCTACTGCTCGTTCGCGTCGAAGGCGGGCCACCTGTGGGCAAACCACTTCGCCACGGTGATCGAGGGCGCCGAGCAGCTGAAGGAGCTCGGCCGCCTCACCCTGTGGGAGGGCGCGCAGACCATCTCGTTCCGCGAGCTCTGACCACCACTCAGCGCTCTTCGCGCACGTACGGCGTGCCGAGTGCGGCCGGCGCGCCGAGCCTCCTGCGCGCACCGGCGCTCGAGACGAGCACCAGCACGATCACCGTCATCACGTACGGCAGCGACTGGAAGAGCTCGGGTGGCACACCGCTCAAGATGCCGCGCGCCTGGAACGTGACCGGGATGACGGAGAACGCGCCGAAGAAGTAGGCGCCGACCAGGCAGAGCGCCGGCCGCCAGAAGGCGAAGATCACGAGCGCGATCGCGATCCAACCCGCGCCGCCTGTCAACCCGTCGACCCATTGCGGCGTGATCGCCAGCGAGAAGCACGCGCCCCCGACGCCCGCGAAGGCGCCGCCCGCGATCGTGTGGAGATACCGGTAGCGGGTCACGTTGATGCCCATCGCATCGGCGGCGGCCGGCGACTCGCCGACGGCGCGCAGGTTCAGGCCGAGGCGTGTGCGGCTCAAGTACAGGCCGGTCAGCACAACACACACCCACGACGCATAGACGAGCGCGGACTGGTCGAAGAAGATCGGCCCGACGACGGAGACCGTCCGCCAGCTCGAGGGGAGAAACGAATCGAACGCGTGCTTGGCGGGCTGGTCGGCGAGGTTGAGGTCGTTGCCGAGGTACGACGACAGGCCCGCGGCTCCGGCGAAGATCGTCAAGGCAAGGCCGGAGACGATCTGGTTCGCGCGCAAGGTGATCACGAGGAACGCGTGGATCAAGGCCATCGCGCCCCCGGCAAGCGCGGCGACGAGGACGGCGACCGTCAGCGAGCCGATGTGCTGCACCGCCCAGAAGCCCATGACGGCGCCGACCAGCATCATCCCCTCGACACCGAGGTTCAGGACACCCGACCGCTCCGCCAGCAGCTCCCCGAGCGCGGCGTAGAGAAGCGGCGTGCCGTAGACGACCGCCGAGGTCAGGACGACGACGACGATCGAGTTGTTGATGCCGCCGGCCGCGAGGATCATGCCGGTGCCTCGGTCCGGCGCGCACTCGGTGCGATCCGGATGCGGTAGCGGATCAGGAGCTCGCCGCCGAGCGCGCAGAAGAGGATCAACCCCTGCATCACGCCGACGAGACCGGACGGGAAGTCGACGCCTTGCAGGGCGTAGCCCGCGTTCTGGATGCCGCCGAGCAGGAACGCGACCAGGCACACGGCAAACGGGTTGTAGCGCGCGAGAGCCGCAATGACGATGCCTGCATAGCCGTATCCGGCGGCTGTGAGTCCACGCGGGTCGAGCAGGTGCCGGAAGTCGCCGTCCTGGCTCGCGCCCCCGACGCCCGCGATCGCACCGGAGAGCGCCATCACGGCGAGGATCTTCCTGCGTGTTCGCATGCCGGCGTACGACGCGGCACGCGGCGAGTCGCCGATCACCTGCACCTCGAACCCGAACCTGGTGCGGGAGTAGAGCAACCACACGAGGGTCGCGATCACGACGCCGACGAGGAGCCCCAGCGGCAGCACCAGCGAGCCGACGTGCGTCTCCGGCCAGGTCGCCGCATCCGGCAGCGTGCGGCCTTGTGGGAAGACCTTCGCGCTCGGGCTCGACGTGTCACGCCAGTACGACAGCGAGTCGAAGATCAGGTAGTTGGTGACGAGCGCGCCGACGTAGTTGAGCATCAGCGACGTGATGATCTCGTTGGTCGAGAAGAACGCCCGCAGGATCGCCGGGATGAGCGCGAGCGCTGCACCGCCGGCTGCCCCCGCCGCGATCATCGCGGGGATCGAGATCCAGCCCGAGTGATTCCCGACCGCGATGCCGGCGGCCGCGCCGAGGATGGCACCCGCGTAGAGCTGACCCTCGCCGCCGATGTTGAAGAGCTGCATGCGGAACGCCACCGCGGCGGCGAGGCCCGTGAAGAGCAGCGGCGTCGCGCTGATGAGCGTGTTGTTCAGCGACCTCGAGCCGACGAAACCCGTATCGAACAAGCGCACGAACGTGTGGCCCGGCGGGTGATGCGTCAACAGAAGGACAATCGTCATGACGCCGAACGCGACGACCACCGATCCGACCGGCACGGCGACGAGCAGCCACTTCGGCTGGGCCAGCCGCCTTTCGATGCGGATCATTCGATGTGACCTCCGGCCATCAGCAGGCCGAGCTCCCCGACGGTCGCCGCCGCGACGGGCCGCTCCCCGACGATCGCCCCTTCGTAGATGACGGCGATCCGGTCGGCGAGCGCCAGGATCTCGTCGAGGTCTTCGGAGATGAGCAGCACGGCGACCCCGCTCGAGGCAGCGTCGCGCAGATAGCCGTGCACCGTCTCGATCGCTGCAACATCGAGCCCACGCGTCGGGGATGCAACGACGAGCACGCGCGGCGAGCCCTCGAACTCGCGCGCCAGCACGACCTTTTGCAGGTTCCCGCCCGAGAGCTGGCGCGCAGGCAAGTCGGGGCCACCACCGCGCACGTCGTAGCGGCTGATCAGCCGCGTCGCGAGCTCGCGGATCATGCGCCATCGCAGCAGCGGCCCGCGCGCGATCTCGTCGCCGCGGTAGGACTTGAGGACGACGTTCGATGCGATCGAGAGCGACGGCGCAACGCCGGTGTGCAACCGGTCCTCCGGAACGTGCGCGACGCCTGCCCGGATCGCCTCGCGCGAATCGCCGCCGCGCAGCGTCTTGCCTGCGACAACGATCGAGCCACGCGATGCGGACCGCATACCGGTGACGGTCTCCGCCAGCTCGCGCTGCCCGTTCCCTGCCACGCCGGCGATCGCGACGATCTCGCCGCTGCAGACGGTTAGCGAGACGCCGCGCAACGCGTCGCCGCCGCGGTCGCCCGCGCCCCAGAGATCGCGAACCTCGAGCACCGGCCCGCCGATCTCGGTGTCTCGCTCGATGCGCTCGGACAGGGCGATGTCGCGCCCGACCATCAGCGACGCGAGTGACCGCGGCGTCGCGCCGGCCGTGTCGACCGTGCCGACGGTCTTGCCACCGCGCAAGACCGTCACGCGATCGGAGACAGCCTTGACCTCGTGCAGCTTGTGCGAGATGAAGATGATCGTTCGTCCCTCGCCGGCCATCACGCGCAGCGTTTCGAAAAGCGAGTCGGCTTCCTGAGGCGTAAGCACCGCGGTCGGCTCGTCGAGAATCAGGATGCGCGCCTCGCGGTAGAGCGCCTTCAGGATCTCGACGCGCTGCTGCTCACCGAGCGACAGCTGCCAGATCCGCGCACGCGGATCGACGGCGATCCGGTAGCGCTCCCCGAGCTCGGCCACGCGGCGCTCGACGCGCCGTGGATGCACGACGAACTTCTTGCCCTCACCGCGATGGTCGCCGAGGATCACGTTCTCCGCGACCGAGAACGGCGGGACGAGCCGGAAGTGCTGGTGCACCATGCAGATACCGGCGTCGAGCGCCTCGCGCGGCGAGCTGAACGCAACCGCCTTGCCGGCGATCTCGATCTCGCCCTCGTCGGGGCGGTAGAGCCCGGTGAGGATGTTCGAGAGGGTCGACTTGCCGGCGCCGTTCTCGCCAAGCAGCGCGTGCACTTCACCCTCAACCGCTTCGAAGTCGACGCCGTCGTTCGCCACCACGCCGGGGAAGCGTTTCGTGATCCCTCGGAGCGTGACGGCAGCAGGCATGGAAAACGGGCGGACGAGGCCGAAGCCCCGTCCGCCCGTGCTGAAGGTCAGCCCTTCGGGCTCCCGATGACGCCCTTGACGAGATAGTTCATCGACATCAGATCGGCGATCGATGCACGATGGCCGGGCTTAATGCGCAGCTTGCCGTTCTGGTCGTAGATCGGTCCGCTGAACTCGTTCCACTTCCCGCTCACGATCAGCGCGCGCTGCTTCGCGATCAGCGCCTTGGTCGCTGCAGAGACGCTCTTGCCATACGGCGCGAGCAGCGTGAAGCCGTCCTTGAGGCTGCCGTAGTAGCTGCCCGTCTTCCAGGTTCCGTTCATCGCAGCGGTGACCCGCTTCGCGTAGTACGGGCCCCAGTTGTAGACCGCGGCGGTGAGCCACGAGGTCTTCGCGAACTTCTGCGCGTTCGAGTCGTAGCCGACCCACGGCACGCCGGCCGACTGGGCATACTGGCCGGCGGCCGGGCTGTCGACGTTCTGCCCGATCACGTCGGCGCCTGCGGAGTGCAGGTTCTCGGCGGCCTTCTTCTCCTTGTCCGGTGCGAACCAGGAGTTCGTCCAGATGATCTTCACCTTCGCGCCCGGGTGCGCCTTCTGCACGCCCAGCGCGAACGCATTCGTGTGCCGGATCACCTCGGGGATCGCGAAGGGGACGACGTAGCCGACGGTTCCCGTCTTCGACGCCGCTCCGGCAGCGATGCCGGACAGGTAGATCGCGTCCTCTCCCGCACCGTAGTAGTCCGCCATGTTCTTGGACGAGAGGTATCCGGTCGCCATCTCGAACTTCACGTCCGGGTTCTTCTTCGCCGCCGCCACCATCGCGTTCTGGTAGCCGAACGACGTGGCGAAGATGATCTTGTTCCCGTCGGCGATCAACTGGTCGATCACCTGCGCGACCTGCGGGCCTTCGGGGACGTTCTCCTTGTAGGACGTCTGGACTTTCGAGCCGAGATGGTTCTGAACGTAGATCCGGCCCTGGTCATGCGCCTGCGACCAGCCGCCGTCGTTGTGGGGCCCGACGTAGATCCAGGCTGCCTTGAACGCCACACTTGACTTCGCCGAGCCGGCGCCTGTGCCGACGGCAAGAACGGCGGCCGCTGTAACGAGAGCGAGCGCGAACGCCGCGAGCGCGAGCTTCCTCTTTTGCAATGTGCTCCTCTCCTCCTGAAAACCGGGTGATACCGGGGGGTGCGAGCGACGATATCCGACGTTGCGGCGACTGACTAGACGGATTCGGAAAGGGCCTGCAAGACGGGCTCTTCGGCGCTCCACGGGAACGTGATCCAGCGGTCGGTGCGCCGCCAGACGTACTCGCACTTGACGGTCGAGCGCGGCTTCTCGTACAGCACCGCGCACCGCACCTCGGCCACCTTGCCCGCGCAGAACTCCTGGACGAGCTGCAGCGTCGCGCCCGTGTCGGCAACGTCGTCGGCGATCAGGACTCGCGTCTCCTGGAAGTCGACCAGGTCGGGGACGGGAGGGAGGATCATCGGAATCTCGAGCCGCTCGTCGACGCCTGTGTAGAACTCGACGTTCATCGTGAACGTGTTCTTCACGCCGAGCGCGTAGCCGAGCCCGCCGGCGACGAGCAGTCCTCCGCGGGCGATGCCGAGGATCATGTCCGGCCGGTAGCCGTCAGCGGCGACGGCCTCGGCAAGCTCTCGCGAGCCGCGGCCGAGATCGTCCCACGACATGACTTCGCGTTCGCTCATCGGGTGAGCCTAGCGAGCGCTTCGGTGAGGGCATCGACCGCAAGCGCAATGTCCTCGGGGCTCGAGAGCTCATCGGGGTGATGGCTGATGCCGCCGTTCAGGCTGCGGACGAAGAGCATCGCGGTCGGCACGCCTGCGAGGGCGAGAACCATGGCATCGTGCCCCGCGCCGGAGACGAGCTCGGGCGCGTTCGGAAGCACCGCACGCAGCGCGTCGAGCGGCGCCCCGCTCATCACCGCCGGCTCGAGGCGATGCGCGGGCTTGAAGCCGATCGCTGCGACGAGGTCGTCGAGCTGCTCGACCGTCGGTGCGCGCGCGTCGACACTCACGGTGACGCGCGCGGGAACGACGTTGACGGCGTTCGGCTCGACCTCGATCGCGCCGACCGTTGCGACCGCCCCGCCCTGAGCGGAGTCTCGGACATGGATGATGAACTGCGCCGCCTCGAGCAGCGCGTCGGCCCGCGCGTCCATGGGGGTCGTCCCGGCGTGATCGGCCCGACCTTCGAACGTCACAGCTGCGCGCGCCTGGCCCGCGATCGCCGTGACGATGCCGAGCGACTCGCCGAGCGAGGCGAGCACCGGCCCCTGCTCGATATGCAACTCGAGGAACGCGTCCGGGAACCGGTTCAGCTGCTTGCTCCCCATCGGCCCGGTCTCCTCTGCGCGGAACGCAACGACGGCAAGCGCAGCCTCGGGCAACCGCGCCGCAGCCTCGATCGCTGCGACGACGCCGAGCGCGCCGTCGAACCGGCCGGCGGTCGGGACGCTGTCGAGATGCGACCCGACCCACACACGCGCCTCGCCGCGGACGCCGAAGAGGTTCCCGGCCTCGTCACGCGAGACCTCGAGCCCCGCCTCGCGCATCCAGCCGGCAGCGAGCTCGTGCGCCGCGTCCTCCTCGGGCGAGTGTCCGGCCCGGTGCTGTGCGATCGCGTAGATCGCTTCGAGGCGCTCGCCGACGTTCATCCCGGCAATGCTCGCAGCACGCGCCAGCCGATGAGCGGGAAGAGCGCGACGGCGGCGAAGCCGACGTGCCACGACGTCGCCGCGACGAGCGCGCCGAAGAGGCCTGGGTAGGTGGTCGAAGGAACGTTGAGGAGCGTCTGCTGCAGGCCGATCGCCGAGCCGCTCCGGCCGTGGCCGGCAAGCTCGAGCGCCGCGGCAAACGACAGGCTGTTCCAACTCATCGAGAGCGCGCCCGTGACGACGAGTACCGGAATCAGCACCGGCAGCGGCGCGTCGAGAACCACGGTGGTCAAGACGACGAGGCCGAACGCGGCGAGTGCAATCGCCCGCAGAGGCGCGAGCCGGCTCGCACGGACGTCCGACCAGCGTCCGGCGCTGATCCGGCCGCCGATCGCGAGCGCCTGCATCACTGCGAGCACGGCGCCCGCGGCCCCCGGTGACATGCCGCGCTGCTCGTGGAGATAGAGAACCGTGAAGCCCGCGACGCACAGCTGCGGCGCAAGGAGGAGCGAGCTGCCGATCGAGAGCCGCCAGATCCGCCGGTCGCGGATCGGGGACAGGCCGAGCGGGATGTCCGCCGCTCGTTCTTCCTCCGGCCCCGGACGCAGAACGAGCGCGCCGATCGCGGCGCCCGCGATGCAGGCGACCCCCATGATCGAGAAGCCCCAGCCGATCCCGCCCGCGCGGACTGCGGCAGGCAGGACGAGGGCGGTGAGGAAGCCGCTCAATGGGATCGCGGTCTGCCGGATCGCAAGCGCGAGCCCGCGCTGCGCCAGCGGGAACCAGTGCAGGACAGCGCGTCCGCTCGCCGACTGGACACTTGCCCCCGTCATTCCGGCGAACGCGAGCAGCCCTGCGAGCGGCCAGAACCCGTGCGCCGCCGCCGCTCCCAGCAGTGACGCGCCGCAGCCCACCAACCCGAGCACGAGCACGATCCGCTCGCCGAAACGGTCTGTTGCGAGTCCCCATGGGATGAGACTGACAAGCGACCCGACGAGCGAGCTCGAGAGCAGCAGGCCCGTCTGAGCTAGCGAAAGGTGATCACGGGCGCGCAGGGCCGGCGCCATGACGGCGACGCCGAACCAGATCGCCGAGTACGTCGTCTGCGCCGCGGTACCGGCGGCGAGGACGGCCCAGCGGTAACGACTTGGAAGTTCTCTCAGAGCCCGAAGGGATTCGTCGGGCGCGAGCCGGTGTAGGTGACGACCGATTTCGTCTCGAGGTAGAGGTCGAGCGTCTCGATGCCGAGCTCGCGGCCGAAGCCCGACTGCTTGTAGCCGCCGAACGGGATGCCCGGGAACGCGGTGTACGGCATGTTGATGCCGACCGTTCCCGACTTGATCTTGCCTGCGATGCGGTGGCCGCGGCCGGGGTCGCCCGTCCAGACCGTCGCCATCAACCCGTACTTGACGTCATTCGCGATCCGCACCGCGTCGCTTTCGTCTTCGAACGGGATCACCGTGACGACGGGGCCGAAGATCTCTTCCTGCGCGGCCTGCATCGCATTGCCGGCTTGCGCGATCACGGTGGGCGGGTAGAACGCGCCCGGCCCGTCGCTGATCGCACCGCCGGCCGTCACCTCGGCGCCCTCCTCGCGTGCACCGTCGACGAACCCGTGCACCTTGTCGCGGTGCGCCGTCGAGATCAGCGAGCCCATTTGCGTCTCGGCGTCGAGCGGGTCGCCGACCTTCACGCGGCCGGCCATCTCTGTCACCTGTGCGACGACATCGTCATAGATCGACGACTCGACGAGGAGGCGTGACCGCGCCTCACACGATTGCCCGGCCGACGCGTAGATCGCCCACACGCTCGCAGGGATCGCGTCGGCGAGATTCGCATCGGCGAAGAGCAGGTTCGGGCTCTTGCCGCCGAGCTCGAGCGTGAGCCGCTTGATCGGGTCGGAGCAGAGTCGCATGATCTCGCCGCCCGTCTTCGTCGAGCCGGTGAACGCGACCTTGTCGACGCCGGGATGCTTGACGAGATACGCACCGATTGTCGGCCCGTCGCCGGGGACGATGTTGATCGCTCCGGCCGGGAAGCCAACCTCGGTCGCAAGCTCGGCGAGGCGCAGCACCGAGAGCGGCGTCTGCGGATCGGGCTTCAGCACCACCGAACAGCCGGCCGCCAGCGCGGGCGCAAGCTTCCAGGTGGCCATCATCAGCGGGTAGTTCCACGGCACGATCTGGGCTGCGACGCCGACCGGTTCCTTCTGCGAGTAGAAAAGCAGCGAGCCGCCGATGGGATTCGACCGGCCCGCGATCGACGCGATTGCAGATGCGTAGAAGCGGAAGTTCTCGGCTGCACCGGCAATCTCCGCCTTCACTGAGGAGATCGCCTTGCCGACGTTCCGGCTCTCGAGGTCGGCGAGCTCCTTGCGGTTCGCGACGATCGCGTCGGCGAGCGCGTGCAAGAGTCGCGATCGCTCGGTGCCGGGTGTCTTGCCCCACGCGCCGTCGAGCGCCGCCCGCGCCGCGAGCACCGCGCGGTCGACGTCGGCCTCGCCGGCCATCGCTGCACGCGCGAGGAGGTCACCGGTCGCCGGCTCATGGACGTCCCGGAGCTCGCCTGAGGCCGCTTCGGCCTCAGCTCCGTCGATGTAGAGCCCGTACTCCTTCTCGGTCGCGACGGCCACGCCTGGAATCTACCCGGCGGCAGCCACCAGCTGACGCGCACGAACCTGGCCCTCGAGCAGCTGCTTGAACTTCGCCGGATCCCCACCGTGATAGGCGCGGGCCAGATCGCCACCCGCGGAGTAGGTGATCACATAGGCGCGCCAGGTCGGATCGGTGACGAAGCGGATGCTGTGCTCTGCGCGCTCCTCGGTCATCACGCCGAAGCGCATGAGGTGCTCCTTCGTCTGTTCCTCGGTCGCCCCGTCCTCGTGAATCAGGAGCGCCGCGTCAAGGCCGAGCCGCCGCATCGGCGCGAACGACTGGCGAACCTCGTGCGAGCGCTCGGCGTCGTAGTGGATCCCGTGGCGCTCCATGATCTCGACGATCGCCGCGCGCGCGTCGTCGCCGAGGATCTCGTCTGCGGTCTCGGCGATCGCCTCGGCGAGCAGAGACTGTGGCGTCGGCACCAGGTTGATCGTCTCGTCGATCATCCCCTGCTCGGTCACGAGCAGCTGTTCTTTCGTCGTGCGCTCCGTGTGGTGACCCGGATAGCCCTCGTGCGCGGCCAGATCGATCATGTCGTCGTAGGTCGTCGGCACGTCGAGGTTCACGACGACGCGGCTGCGCAGGCCGCCGAGGTAGTAGTTGAACGCCCACCAGGGCTCGTCGTGCACTTCCTCGACGAAGAGCTCCTCGCCCGGGACGAGGCCGAAGAGGCTGTCGGTGCGCCGGCGCAACTCCGCGAGCACGTCGTCCAGCACCGGCAGCAGCTTGTCGGCGGGCATGAGGTGTGCCTGGCGCCAGGCCTCGCGGCGCTCGAGCAGCGAGCCGCCCGGCGGCAGCAGCGCGTCGAGCCGCTCGTGCGCAGCCCGGTAGACGTCCTCGTCCCACCGCGTCGGCCGCACGCCGTAACAGGCCTCGACCTCGTCGCTGTAGGAGATCTGCTCGCCCGCGAGGACGCGCGCGTAGGTCGCGAGGCCGTGCACCTGGTCGCGGAGCCAGCCGTCCGGGAGCGCGGTCTCGAGCGAGCTCGCGTCCTCCGCCAGGGTCTCGGCGGGAACAAGCGCTTCGGCGTCGACCTGCTCCTTCAGCTCTGTCGGGCCGTAGTACGAGTCGACGAGCCCGTCGACGTGGCGACCGAGACGCAGCCCGAGCTCGAGGTAGCGCTCGCTCGGCGTCACTGGGTTGCCTCGAAGAGCGCAGCCTGCCCTTGCCCGACACCGACGCACATGGTGGCGACACCGTAACGGCCGCGGCGCCGACGGAGCTCGTGCAGCAACGTGACCGTGAGGCGGGCGCCGCTCATTCCGAGCGGATGCCCGATCGCGATCGCGCCGCCGTTGACGTTCACCTTCTCCTCGTCGATCGCGAGCTCGCGCACGACCGCGAGTGACTGCGAGGCGAACGCCTCGTTCAGCTCGAGCAGGTCGAGATCCGCAACGGCAACACCTGTGCGCTCGAGCAGCTTGCGCACGGCGGGAACAGGGCCGATGCCCATCAGGCGGGGATCGACGCCGGCAACCGCCGAGCCGACAAATGCGCCGAGCGGCGCGATCCCGAGCGCACGGGCCTTCTCCTCCGACGCGATCACGAGCGCCGCCGCACCGTCGTTCAAGCCCGACGAGTTGCCCGCCGTCACCGACCCGCCGGCACGAAAGGCCGGCTTCAGCGCCCCGAGCTTCTCAGCCGAGGTGTCAGGTCGCGGGTGCTCGTCGCGCACGAGCTCGCCAACCGGCACGAGCTCGTCGTCGAACCTGCCTGCCTTGGCCGCAGCCGCCCAGCGCTCCTGCGAACGGAGCGCGAAGGCGTCCTGGTCCTCCCGCGAGACCGCGAAGCGCTCAGCGACGTTCTCCCCGGTCTCGCCCATCGTCTCCAACGGAAATCGCTCGGCAAGCCTCGGGTTCGGGAACCGCCAGCCGAGGGTCGTGTCGTAGAGGGTGCGATCTCCGCGGGGAAATGCCGAGTCGGGCTTCGCGGTCACGAGCGGCGCTCGCGACATCGACTCGACGCCGCCCGCGACGAAGAGATCGCCGTCGCCCGCAACGACGGCATGGCAGGCACCGACAACCGCGGCGAGCCCCGACGCGCAGAGCCGGTTCACGGTGACGCCGCCGACCGACTCCGGCAGCCCGGCGAGCAAGAGCGCCATCCGGGCGACGTTGCGGTTGTCCTCGCCGGCCTGGTTCGCGCAGCCGAGCCAGACGTCCTCGATCTCGTCCTCGGGGACACCCGCCCGGTCGACCGCAGCGCGGACTGCCAGCGCTGCCAGATCGTCCGGCCGGACAGCACTGAGCGCGCCGCCGTAGCGGCCGACGGGCGTTCGTACCGCGGCGAGGATGACGGCGCGTGGCATCAGTCGCTGAAGTCCGGCTCGCTGCCGAGCAGCAGCGTGATCGCCTTGCGGCCGCGTTCGCCCATGTCGAGTGTCAGACCGTTCACGTACATCGCGACGAACTCATCTGCGGTCGCGGCGTCGATGCCGCGGCCGAAGGCCATGGCGTACTTCATCGCCTCGTCGCGATTTGCGAGCCCTGCCTCGATCGCGTCGCGCACAACGGCCGAGACGTCGGCCGGCCGCTCGAGGTCGCGCCGCGCGACGACGACGCCGAGGGGCAGAGGCAGGCCCGTCTCGTCACGCCACCAGATGCCGAGGTCGAGCAGCTTGTGCAGCCCATGCTCGGCGTAGGTGAGCTGTCCTTCGTGGATCAGGAGGCCGGCGCGCGCCCTGCCCGAGACGACCTCGTCGAGGATCTCGTCGAACGGCAGGTCGCGGGTGACGATTTCGCCGAGCGCACGGCCGAGCACACGGTTCGCGGTCGTGAGGGCGCCGGGCGTCGCGATCTCCACCTTGCGCAGCTCCTCGAGCGACAGCTGCTCGCGCGAGACGACGATCGGGCCGTAGCCCTCGCCGAACGAGGCCCCGTGCGGCAGGAGCATGTACTTCTCGGCAACCGCCGGATAGGCACCGGCCGAGAGCGCCGTCACCTCGAGACGGCCGGCGAGCGCCCACTGGTTCAGCGTCTCGATGTCGGAGGCGACGAGCTCGAACTCGAGACCGCGGGTGTCGACCTCGCCCGCTTCGAACGCCCACGCCATGAAGGCGTCGTCGGGGTCGGCGGAGTGTCCAATGCGGATCGGCACCGCGGCCACGTTACCCTGCTCCCGATGAGCAAGGCCGGTCTATCCGAGTCGATTCAGGACTACCTGAAGAGCGTCTACAAGCTCGAGGCGGAGCACGGGCGCGTGACGATCGGTGCGATCGCAAAAGACCAGTCGGTATCGCCCGCGTCGGCGTCGGCGATGGTCAAGAAGCTTGCCGCGTTGAAGCTCCTCGAGCACGAGCGGTACCGCGGCGCCCGCCTGACAGCCGACGGCGAGCGGGTCGCCCTCGAGGTGATTCGCCATCACCGCCTGCTCGAGCTCTACCTCGCCGAGACGCTCGGCCTGCACGTCGACGCTGTCCACGACGAGGCCGACCGGCTCGAGCATGTGATCTCGGAGGAGCTCGAAGCACGGATCGACCGGGCGCTCGGGTTCCCGACGCATGACCCGCATGGCGACCCGATCCCCGACGCCAACCTCGAGTGGCCGGCGGAGAGCAACTAGACTTGCCTCGTAGATGGGGTTGATGGATTCGATCCGTGGGGCGTTCTCGTTTCTCTCGTCACGGACGCGGAGCGAGGACCGAATGGCCGAGTACGTGATCCGAGAGCACCGGCGCGGACGCCCGCTGCGCGACATCCTCGACGACAACTACGTCACGAACCGCTGTTCGCCCGAGCAGATCAGGCGGCTCCTCGACCGTCCCGAGGTCGTCCACGCCCTCGGTGACGACGCGGTCACCTCCGCTCGCAGCAATCTTTAGCCGATCCGCGACGACTCGAGCTCGCGGCCGCTGCCCGAGTCGCGCGCCAACCCGACCACGCGAGCAGCCGCGGCGATGTCCCAGGCGGCGATCCCGTTCGACTTGAAGACGGCGATGTCGCTGTCGGCCGTGCGGCCCGCCTCAGCACCGGTGACGACCTCGTGCAACTCGTGGATCCTGTCCCAGGAAAGGATTCCCTGCGCTACGGGGCCGATCAGGTCGCCCGACTCGCCCTGCGACTGCGTGCTGGAATCGCAGCAGACGAACGCCGCGCGCAGCAGCACCTCGTCGTCGAGCTCCCGCGATCCCGGCTCGCTCGCGCCGACCGCGATCACGAGCGCTCCCGCCTGGAGCCATTCGCCGAACACGACCGGCTCTCGCGCCGTCGTGACCGTGACGACGACATCGCACGCGGCGGCAGCGCGCGCATCGGCGGCAGCCACGCAGCCATGGTCGGCACAGAACCTCGCGAGCCGCTCGCTGCTGCGGGAGTAGACGATGACCTGCTCGAGCCGAGGCAACGCGGCACGCAGCGCGGCGATATGCGACGCAGCTTGGCGCCCGCACCCAAGCACGCCGAGTGTCGCGGCGCCTGCACGGGCGAGGTGCTTCGCCGCGACCGCTGAGGCGGCAGCTGTGCGCAGCTGGCCGAGTAGGTCGGCCTCGACGATTGCGTCGATTCGGGCGTGCTCGATCGAGAACAGCACGATCAGGAAGGGCGTGCCGCCCGGAAGCCAGACGAACGTCTTCAGGCCGGCGATCCCGAGCTCGTGATCGACGCACGGCATCACAGCGAAGTCGCCATCCGGCAGCGCCGCGCGTACGCGTGGCGGGTTGTCGATGCTGCCGCGCGCGATGCGGCCGAACGACGCTTCGACAGCGGCGAACGCTTCGTCCGGCGTCAGGAGCGAACCGACGTCCGCCTCGGTGAGATAGAGCGGCATCTAGATGGTTGATCGGTAATTCGAGTGCTTTCGGGGATGGCCTGGATCAAGCAGGTCGGCCAGGTCGGGCGCGAGCATAGCGGTGCCTACGTTCAAGCTCGACCTGGCTGAGATGCGCCGCATCCAGGCCACCATCCGGGAGTGCTCCAATTGCCGATCAACCATCTAAAGCTTGTTGATCCGAACCGCGGTTCCGTACGCGCAGATCTCGGTCCACGTGTCGCCCATCTCCGAGGTGTCGAAGCGCATCGCGACGATCGCGTTGCCGCCCTTGGCCTCGGCCTCCTCCGTCATTCGCTGGACCACCTCGAGGCGACTGTCGGCGAGCGCCTTCGTCATGCCTTTCAGCTCGCCGCCGAGCATCGACTTCAAGCCTGCGCCGAGCTGCGAGAACGCGTTGCGCGAGCGAACCGTGAGGCCGAAGACCTCACCGTAGACATCGGTGATCTCATGGCCCGGCACGTCGTTCATGGTCGTGATCAGCATCGCAGCAGTACCTCCGGAATCGGATTTGGACGAGGTCTGACCATCCCACATCCGGACGAACGCGCCACCTGGCCTGGCCAACGTTCGGCTAGGTTCGGCCCACCACGCATGGTCTCCAGCTTCCCCTCGTGCTTGCAGCTGCCGCCGCGGCTGCACTCCTCGGCGCGGGCGCGTGGCGGCTCGGGCCGTGGCGGCGGGTGGCCCCGAGCTTGTATTCGGCGCCGGAGCCCGGCGAGCGAGCCGGGTGGCACCGGTACCAGTCGCTCGTCGAAGACCTGCCGATCGTCACCTACATCGAGGCTGCGGGCAACGTCGGCCAGGCGCTCTACGTCAGCCCCCAGATCGAGGCGCTACTCGGGTACCCGGCCGAACGCTGGCTCGCGGGCGACGATCACTTCTTCACGGTTCTTCACCCCGACGATCACAGCCGGATCCGCCAAGCTCGCGCTGCGGGTGAGACGAGGACGACGCAGGAGTTCCGGCTGATCGCAGCAGATGGGAGCGAGCGCTGGATTCACAGCGAGCGGTCGACGATCAACGACGAGAACGGTGAGCCACTCTACGTTCACGGCCTCTGGATCGACCTGACCGAGCGACGGGAGCTTGAGTTGATCGTTCGCCAGCAGGATCGCCTCGACGCCGTCGGCCAGCTCGCAGGCGGGGTCGCCCACGACTTCAACAACATGTTGCTCGCGATCCGCGGACGAGCAGAGCTGGCTGCGCGGCGCACGGACATCGACGCGGTCCGGCAGGACCTCGCGGTGATCGAGGCGACCGCCGACCGGTCGGCCGAGCTCGTCCGGCGACTGCTTGCCTTCAGCGGCCGGCAGACGTTGCAGCCCCAGCCGATCGACATCCGCATCGTGATCGGCGAGCTCCTCGACCTCGTCCGCGAGCTCATCGGCTCTCCGGTTGCGATCGTCTTCGCTCCCCCGTCGGCGCCGGTGATCGCGTTCGTCGACCGGGCGCAGATCGAGCAGGTGCTCGTCAACCTGGCGCTGAACGCGCGCGACGCGATGCCCGCCGGCGGACTGCTCACGATCGTCCTTCGCGACCTGGCACGCGAGCCCGGCGGCGGCGACGCCGGCGTCCTGATCGCGGTCAGCGACACCGGAACCGGAATACCGCCTGCGGTCGAACGGAGGATCTTCGATCCGTTCTTCACGACCAAGGCCGAGAACGGCAGCGGACTCGGGCTCGCGACCGCGCACGGAGTGATCCAGCAGAGCGGCGGCCACATCAGGGTTGCCCACACTGCGGAGGGCGAGGGGACGACGTTCGAGATCTTCCTGCCGTCCGCGAACAGTCCGTTGCCCGTCGCGCCGTCGCGAGGCGAGACTCAGCAACCTGGAACGGGGGACGGGTCAGCCCCGCTGGGGCGAGTCGAGGCCTGCCGCTTCGGCGATTGAAAGTCCGGGGCTTCGGTCAGCCGGTGAGTGTGTAGCGGAAGGTGCCTCGGTTCGGTGCGACGTCCACGCCGCCGCCAGTTGCCTCGTTCGCCATCTCGCGCGCCGCAGCAACTGTGAACGTGAACCAGGCGGGGTTGCTGAGGGCACGGCGCGGGACTGAGAACGTCAGAGTCGAGCCGAGGGTGACGATCTTGAAGTTTGCCACCCGGCGGTTCTCTCCCTGCCCGAGCCGCACCATCACACCGGTCTTTGAGGGGCCATGGGTGCCAAGGTAGAAGTTCGCGCCGGGCCACGGGCCGCCGGGTATCGACGGCCGCGGCCCTAGCGGCGGGACGTCGACTCCGATGAGCAGCATGTCGGCCCACCCTTCGTGGGTGCTCATGCGGAGCGGTGGGGCGTTGGCGAAGCTGACATGGAAGGTGACCGCTGTCTTGGTGTTGGACACGGCTATCGAGGTGATGTCGGGTCCGTGGCCGCCTTTGACATCACGCAGACGGTCGGGGTAGCTGTGCGCCGCGAAAGCGACCGCACAGATCAGCAAGCCAACGCCCGATAGGGATGCGCCAAGCAACGTGGGTCGCCGGAGAGTCATCATCCGTCCTCCAGTAATCGTCCCACCGCTCGGGCGGTTGCTCCATCAGGGTCTGCACGGATCCGAGGAAGAGAGGTCCTCGACTGCAGAAGGTCTTGTAGCCGCTGCGGCGAACTCCTGACCCGGGGCTTCCTTCTAGGAGAGGACGGCGAAGTGCTGGATCGTCTGAGTCGTTTCACTCCGTTGACGGGCGTTGGCTTTTCGGTCTTGGCGATTGTTGCGTTCGGGACCGCGAGCGGAGCGCCGAAGGAGAGCGCCAGCGGCGCCCAGGTGGTCGCGTTCTTCGAGGCCCATGGCACACAGCAACAGGTCTCGGACACTCTCTGGGCGCTCGCAGTCGGGTTCTTCCTGCTCTTTGCTGGGTCGCTGCGTGCTCATCTTCGCCGCCCGCCGGCGGCAGAGGCGCTTGGTTCTTTGATGCTGGCAGGCGCCGCTGTGGTGACGTGCGGCGCGACGGTCTACATCGGCTTCGACTACACACTCGCAACAAGCGCAAACCATTTGGCCCCCGCTGCCGCGCAGGCGCTGAACATGGTCGCGCTCAAACTGATCTTGCCGCTCGTCGTCGGCTTGTTCGTTTTCGGACTCGCGAGCGGTCTGGCGATCCTCCGCGGAGCGCAGTTGCCGAAATGGCTCGGCTGGGCCGCGCTCGCGATCGGAATCATCGCCGTTACCCCGATCGGGCTCGTCGGGCTCGGCTTGCTCGTCCTCTGGACTCCAACCGTGGGCGTGCTCGTCTGGAGACGCAGCCGCTTCGACTCGGCATTGCCCTCGGCCGAGTCGCCAGCCGCAACTCAGCCGGCCAACGGATAAACAGCGGCGGGGCTCACTTTGAGTGGGTTGAAGACGGTGCGTGCGAGGATCCGTTTGAAGCTGGCGCATTCTCCGACCGCGCCAGGCATTTGAAGTCTTGCTCGATCGCGGAACGGCGCTCGCGCTCGACCGAGCGGATTGCGCGGGCCGCGGCCGAGGCGATGTCGCCGCCGTGCACACTGACCGGGACACGCTCACCCGAGGTAAGGACGACATCGAATCGATATACGACGATGCCGGGACGGGCGCGAGCGAGAATCGGCTGGAGCGCGACGAGTAGTAGGTCGAGCACGAGCACTGCGCCGAGGCCCCGCGGGGCGAGGCTCCCGTGAGGGTTACTCCAGATGAAGGTCACCGCAAGGACTGCGGCGACAGACGCCGTGAGGCAAGACGCCGCGAAGAGCCGGCTCACAGACGAGGGATCGCCGGTATTTCGGCGCGCCATGAGCGCGCTAAATTGGCTAAAGGCGAAGGCGACTACCACCGCAGATCCCACCGTTCGCCCAAGCGTGTCGGAACTCGAGCGGCTCCAGATGGCGGCGAGCGCAAGCAACGACGCGAGACCGGCAGAGGCGACTCCCGTAAGCGCGAGCGGGCGCGCCCGCTCCTTGTCCAAGAGGACAACTTCGGGAAGTGCTACGAGGCCGAGGCCGGCGAGGAGCGCGGTCGAGCCGAGAATCCGCCCTTCAGTACTGCCGAACCGGCCGGCGAGCAGGATCGCGATGGCAAACAGCGCCGAGACTGTCAGCATCAGGGCAACCATCAACAGAACCAGGCGCTTGCGCGACATCTCAGCCTCCGATCCGATTCTCGCCGCCCGCGGAGCTACCGCATCGGGGGAACTACGGACGAGAAGACGCAAAGAAATGGCGTCGCGTGGACGAGCGTGCTTACGCCAGAGGCTTCGTCAATAGCCGGATCTACAAGGCCGCTTGCGATGCGCTTGTGATCCGACAGTCGAACGGTTCAGCAAGAGCGAAGAATCCGAGGCGAGAAGCGGTTCTGCGAGGTGCGCCCGGCAGGATTTGAACCTGCGACCCCCGGCTCCGCAAGCCGGTGCTCTATCCCCTGAGCTACGGGCGCAAGAGAACGGTCAGTGTAGCCGGGCCGGCCTTGAGTCGAGCACTGCGGGCGCCGACGTCGAGCGCCGCGTCCTCCGGCACCTCGACCCGGACGTAGGCAAGCGCAAGCCCGCGCACGGCGCTTGTGATGCGACCGACGTCCTTGTCGCCGTAGACGACCGCCGTTCCCGGAACCGCCGCTTCACCGTCGACCTCGAGGACACGCAGCTTTCGGTTCACCTTCCCGCGGTGGTGCTGACGCGCGACCGGCTCCTGGCCGGGGTAGCAGCCCTTCGTGAACGAGATCGCCCGCGCGTCGAGCCCTGCCTCCGCGGGCAGGACGCGGTCGTCGAGCTCGGCACCGAACCGAGGCGTGCCGGCCTCGATGCGCAGGCGTTCGAGCTCGCCCTCCGGCAACGTCGCCTCGACGGTTGCGTCGAGGACTTCCGACGCAGGCAGCCCGTAGTCGCGGTTCGCGATCCCGGCCCCCTCCGCGAAGACGATCGTCGAGGAGTGCTCCTCGAGCGCGATCTCGCACTTCGCGGCGAAGCGCATGCGTGTGAGATGCGAGACGACGATCTCGCCGAGCTCCGGCTCGGTCAGCAGCAAGAAGTCGTCGTCGCCGCGCCGCCAGACGAGCAGCGGGGCGATCACCTTCGCCTTCGCCGTCAGGAGCAGCGCGTCGACTGACTCGCCTGCGAGCACGTCGTTCGAAACCATCCGCTGCAGGAAGTCGGTCGCGTCGGGCCCCTGAACGCGGATGTACGCGCGCAGACGGCGCGCTGGGCTCGGTGTCACGGTTGCCATCAACTTCTAGACTAGATACCGGCGATGTTCAGATCGAGAGCGGAGAAGAAGGTGGCGGATGCGGGCTACGACCCGGCGCGCCTGCCGCCCGGGCAGTACCTCACGGCGAAGTGGCCTGTCCTCCACGCCGGGTCGGTTGCGCGCTACGACGATCTCTCGACCTGGACGCTCCGAATCTTCGGCGACGTCGAAGACGAAATCGAGCTCTCGTGGGAGCAATTCGGAGAGCTGCCTCGCACCTCGAACGTGCAGGACATCCATTGCGTCACGCGCTGGTCGAAGTTCGACACCGCGTTCGAGGGCGTGCACTGGTCGGAGCTCGCGAAGCTCGTGCGGCCGAACCCGACGGCGCGGTTCGCGATCGCCCACGCCGAGGCCGGCTTCACGGCGAACGTGCCGCTCTCGTTCCTCGAGGCGCCGACCTCGCTGCTCGCGACGCACGGGGACGGGGAGGTGCTGACGCCCGACCACGGCTATCCGCTCCGGCTCGTGATCACCGGCAAGTACTTCTGGAAGAGCGCCAAGTGGCTGCGCGGGATCGAGCTCTCGTCGGTCGACAAGCCGGGCTTCTGGGAGCGCTACGGCTACCACAATGACGCCGACCCCTGGGCCGAGCAGCGCTACGGCTTCTAGCGATCGAGAATCCCTCGTTCGAGGGATCGAGGCTGATCGCAAAGGTTTCGATGCAGTGAGGGCACCACCCCTCCCCCAGATCCCCTCGAAGGCCCGCGCAAGCGGGTCTTCGCGTTTCTCGGAAAGAACGCGGGGCGGCCTTAGGCCGCCCCGCGTTTTTCTCGCACTTCGCGCCAGGCGAAGTGCCTACATCATCCCGCCCATGTCCGGCATGCCGGCGCCCATCCCGGCGCCTGCCTTCTCCGGAGCCTCGGCGACGATCGCCTCGGTGGTGAGGATGTTCTTCGCGATCGACGCGGCGTTCTGCAGCGCGGAGCGCGTGACCATCGTCGGGTCGGTGATGCCGGCCTTCACGAGGTCGGTCACCTCGCCCGTGTCGACGTTCAGGCCCTCGCCCGGCTTCGCCGAGCGAACCTGCTGCACGACGACCGAGCCTTCGAGGCCGGCGTTCGTCGCGAGCTGGCGGAGCGGCTCCTCGAGCGACTTGATGATGATCTGCGCACCCGTGCGCTCGTCACCTTCGAGCCCGCCGAGGACTGCTTCGCGGACCGAGTCCGCGGCGTTCAGCAGCGCAACGCCACCACCCGGCACGACGCCCTCTTCGAGGGCTGCACGAGCGGCCTGCAGCGCGTCTTCGACGCGATGCTTGGTCTCCTTCATCTCCGTCTCGGTGGCTGCGCCGACCTTGACGACGGCGACACCACCGGACAGCTTCGCAAGGCGCTCCTGGAGCTTCTCGCGATCGAAGTCGGAGTCGGTGTTCTCGATCTCGGCCTTGATCTGCTTGATGCGGGCCTTGATCGCGTCCGCCTCGCCTGCGCCGTCGATGATCGTCGTCGTGTCCTTCGTGACGACCACGCGGCGTGCGTTACCGAGCTGCGAGACCTTCGTGTTCTCGAGCTTCAGGCCCATCTCCTCGGTGATCACCTCGGCGCCCGTGAGCGTCGCGATGTCCTCGAGCATCCGCTTGCGGCGGTCACCGAAGCCCGGCGCCTTGACGGCGACGGCCTGGAAGGTGCCACGCAGCTTGTTGACGACGATCGTCGCGAGCGACTCGCCCTCGACGTCCTCCGCCACGATCAGCAGCGGGCGACCGGCCTGGATGACCTGCTCGAGCACCGGCAGGAGATCCTTGACCGCACCGATCTTCTGGTTCGCGACGAGGATGTACGGCTCGTCGAGAACCGCCTCCATCCGCTCCGCGTCCGTGACCATGTACGGCGAGAGGTAGCCCTTGTCGAACTGCATGCCCTCCGTGAACTCGAGCTCGAGGCCCAGAGTCTGGCCCTCCTCGACGTTCACGACGCCGTCCTTGCCGACCTTCTCGATCGCGTCGGCGATGACGTCGCCGATCTCCCGCTCGCGTGAGGAGACGGTCGCCACGCGGGCGATGTCCTCCTTGCCCGAGACCTGCTTCGACTGGGTCTTGAGGTTCTCGACGACGGCGTCGACCGCCGCCTCGATGCCCCGCTTGAGGCCCATCGGGTTGGCGCCCGCCGCGACGTTCTTCAGACCTTCGCGGACGATCGCCTGCGCGAGCACCGTTGCGGTCGTCGTACCGTCGCCGGCGACGTCGTTCGTCGAGGTCGCAACCTCGCGGACGAGCTGCACGCCCTGGTTCTCGAAGACGTCCTCGACCTCGATCTCGCGAGCGATCGTGACGCCGTCATTCGTGATCGTGGGCGCGCCGAACTTCTTGTCGAGCACGACGTAGCGCCCCTTCGGGCCAAGGGTGACCTTGACCGCGTCGGCGAGGATGTTCACGCCGCGCTCGAG